>NZ_JBIUBX010000017.1:0-215626 GCF_044548445.1 Streptomyces sp. NPDC052016 | reverse complement strand
CCCCCCCCCCCCCCCCCCCCCCCCCCCCCCCCCCCCCCCCCCCCCCCCCCCCCCCCCCCCCCCCCCCCCCCCCCCCCCCCCCCCCCCCCCCCCCCACTCCCCGCCGCGGGCGGCTGCCGGAGCGTTTCGGCTGCGCCGCAGAGCCATGACCGCTCCGGTGCGTTCGCGGCTGCGGGAACGCTTCGGCCGCGCGTCGGCGCCATGACCAATTCCGGCCGCCGGGCGGTGCGGGTGTGTTTCGGCTGCGCGTCGGCGTCACGGCGCGCTGCCGCCGGAGGGCGGGGGGTGCGGGGGTCACATCAGAGGGGTCAGGAAGCGGCGTAGGGCTTCCTCGTAGGGGGCTGGGTCGGCGTTCCACATGGCGGCGTGGGGGGCCTGGGGGACGGTCTGGAGGGTGATCAGGTCGGGGCGGTGGGCGGCGAGGCGGCGGGTGGTTGCCCAGGGGGCGACCGTGTCGTCGGGGCCGTGGAAGATCAGGGTGGGTACGCGGAGGCGGGTCGGGTCGGTGGTGCGGGGGGCGTCCAGGCCCGTGCGGCCCTGGGCGGCGCGGACGGCCAGGGGGAGCAGCGCGCCCGGGGTGTGGCGGGCGGCGGCGAGGGCGCGCAGGGTCGCCTGCCAGTCGAGGACCGGGGAGTCCAGTACGAGCCCCGAAACGAGGTCGCGCAGACCGGAGCGGTCGGCGGCGCGCAGGGCCATGGTGGCGCCGGTGGACCAGCCGAGCAGGACGACGCGTTCGGCGCCGTAGCGGACGGCGTGGTGCATCGCCGCGTCCACGTCGCGCCATTCGGTCTCGCCGAGGTGGTTGAGGCCGTCCGGGGGGCGGGGCGCGCCCCGGTCGCCGCGGTAGGCGAGGGCGAGCACGGGGAAGCGACGGCGGTGCAGGAAGGCGGTGAGGTTGAGGACGTGTTCCCGGGTGGTGCCCAGGCCGTGCACGGCGATCACCCAGGTGCGGCGGGCGCCGGGGACGAACCATGCGGGCAGCGGGCCGAGCTCGCCGGGCACGTCGACGTCGGTGTGCTCGAGGCCGAGTGCGCTGCTCGGGTCGCCGATGTGCAGGTTCGGGGTGAGCCAGACGGCGTCGCCGGGGTTCAGCGTGCCGTGGGTGACGCGTTCCAGGCGGCGTACGACGGTGTCGGCGGAGTGCGGTGCGGTGGCCAGGACCGGGCCGACGACCGCGTGGGAGTCGTTGCCGGAGAGGCCGTAGGTGCCGGGGCGCAGGGCGGCGAGGTCCCGGGTGAGGATGACCTGGCCGGCGGCGGTGCCGTGCACGGTGAGCCGGGGTTCGGTGGGCAGGGGCCGGCCGGGCGGCGCCTTCAGGGCGGCGTCGCTGGCGAACCGGCCGGCGGCGACACTGACGGCGCCGGCGGCCAGGGCTGCTGTGACGGCGGCGGCCGTCGCGGTGACAGTGCGCACACGTCCAGTGTCCTGGCCGGGCCCGTGGGCGGCCAGTGGTGGGACGGGGCCGCCCGGGCTCACTCCCGCTGGCCGTATCCCCGCAGCCGCTCCCCCACTTCGGCCAGTTGCTCGTGTGTCAGGAGGGTCGGGGTCCGGCCGGGTACCGAGGACGCCGTCAGCCACAGGCGGCACATCCACTCCAGCTGGGCGGTGCGGTCGTAGGCCTGGTCGAGGGTGGCGCCGTGGGTCACGGTGCCGTGGTTCTGGAGGAGGCAGCCGCTGCGGTCGGTGAGGGCCCGGAGCATGTTCTCGGCCAGCTCCTGGGTGCCGTAGGTCGCGTAGGGGGCGACGCGGACGGGTCCGCCGAGGGCCGCGGTCATGTAGTGGACGGACGGGAGTTCGCTCACCAGGGTGGAGACCGCCGTGGCGTGCACGGCGTGGGTGTGGACGACGGCGCGGGCGTCGGTGGTCCGGTAGACGGCGAGGTGCATGGGCAGCTCGCTGGTCGGGACCAGGGTGCCGAGCACCTGCCGGCCGTCCAGGTCGACGCCGGTGATGTCGTCCGGCGCGAGGCGGTCGTAGGGCACGCCGGACGGTGTCACCAGCACGGTGTCTCCGACGCGGACCGACACGTTGCCGGAGGTGCCGACGACGAGCCCGTCGGTGACCGTGCGGCGGGCCGTCACGACGAGCGCCTCCCAGGCCCGCTTCTCCTCCCCGCTCGGCGTGTCGTCGGTGCCGTCCATCCGGTCGCGTCGCTGCTCTGCCATGCCGTGATCCTGCCAGGAGGTCGCGGGCGCCGCCGGGGGTGCTGCGCACCTGGTCGCGGGGCCGGGGCGGTGCAGGGCGGGGGCCGGAGCCGAGGAAGGGCAGATATCGCTATTTATCGCTCTGTCGTGGAGATCAGGCTCATATCAGCTGGTATGTGGTGATCTTGCTCTAGCGTCTTGGGGGTTCGCCACGCGCGCCGTCATCCAGGGGAGTCCATGGTTCGCGTTCCTTCGTCACCGTTCCGCCGCGCCGTCGCGGCCGTGCTCGCGGCGGCGGGCGCCGCACTCGTCGCGCTGCCCGCCGTGGCCGCGGCGCCGCCGAAGGGGCACGACGTCTCGTCCCACCAGAGGGACGTCGACTGGCCGAAGGCGAGGGCCGACGGGGCCGGTTTCGTCTACGTCAAGGCGACCGAGTCCACCACCTACCGCAACCCCTACTTCCGCCGGCAGTACGACGGCGCCCGCTCCGCCGGACTGATCCGCGGCGCGTACCACTTCGCCCGCCCGGACAAGGGCTCCGGCAGGGCCCAGGCCGCGTACTTCGTGCGTCACGGGGGCGACTGGAGCGCGGACGGGCGGACCCTGCCGCCCGCGCTGGACATCGAATACAACCCCTACGACCGCAGGCACAAGTGCTACGGCCTGAGCCCGGGGGCGATGGCCGCCTGGATCCGGGCGTTCAGCGACGAGGTGCGGCGGCTCACCGGCCGGCGGCCGGTGATCTACACGACCACGCACTGGTGGAACACCTGCACGGACGGCAACCGTGCCTTCGCCGCGGATCACCCGCTGTGGATCGCCCGCTACGAAGCGCCCGGACCTGGCACGCTGCCGGCCGGATGGGCGTCGTGGACGTTCTGGCAGTACGACAACGGCGGCGGCCTGCCGGGTGACCAGAATCTCTTCAACGGCTCCGCGGAAGGGCTGAAGCGGTTCGCCGAGGGGTCCTAGCCGTGCGGCGCGCGGGCCGTCGCGGCGAGTGGAGCGGAAAACGCCTCGCGCGGTCACCACGATGCCCGCCCGAGTTCACCTTCCGTTCACTCAGGTTACCTACGTTCGTCCAGCCAATGACCTCTGAACGATTGCCTGGGTAAATGGAAAACTTCTCGCTGATCCTCGCGATTGTGGTCGTCACCGCACTCGCGTTCGATTTCACGAACGGTTTCCACGACACCGCCAACGCGATGGCCACCACCATCTCGACCGGCGCGCTCAAGCCCAAGGTCGCGGTGGCCATGTCCGCCGTGCTGAACCTTGTAGGCGCCTTCCTCTCCGTGGAGGTCGCCAACACGATCTCCAAGGGTCTCGTCGACGAGACCGGCATACGTCCCGAGGTCATCTTCGCCGCCCTGGTCGGCGCGATCCTCTGGAACCTGCTGACCTGGCTGGTCGGCCTCCCCTCCAGCTCCTCGCACGCCCTCATGGGCGGTCTGATCGGCGCCACCATCGCCTCGGCGGGCGTCGGCGCGGTCCACGGCGACGTGCTCGTCACCAAGGTCCTCATCCCGGCGATCGCCGCTCCGCTGGTCGCGGGCATCGCCGCGATGCTGGCGACGCGCCTGTCGTACACGCTCGGCCGGAAGGCCGACGGCAAGGCGGCGGAGAAGGGCTACCGCGCGGGTCAGATCGCCTCGGCCGGCCTGGTCTCCCTCGCCCACGGCACGAACGACGCGCAGAAGACGATGGGCATCATCACCCTCGCCCTGGTCGCCGGCGGCGCCGTCGCCCCCGACTCCGACCCGCCCATGTGGGTGATCCTCTCCGCGGGCATCGCCATCGCCCTCGGCACCTACCTCGGCGGCTGGCGCATCATCCGCACCATGGGCAAGGGCCTGACCGACCTCCAGCCGCAGCAGGGCTTCGCCGCCCAGACCAGCGCGGCGACGGTGATCCTGGCCTCCTCCCACCTCGGCTTCTCCCTCTCCACCACGCACTCCGTCTCCGGTGCGGTGATGGGCGCGGGCCTCGGCCGCAAGGGCGGCGTCGTCCGCTGGTCGACGGCCACCCGCATGTTCGTCGCCTGGGGCCTGACGCTGCCGGCCGCGGCGCTCGTCGGCGCGATCGCCGAGTACGTCACCGGCTTCGGCGACTGGGGCACGGCGATCGTCGCGGTCTTCCTCGTGGCGTCCAGCGCCGCGATCTGGGGGATCTCCCGTCGCGAGGTCGTCGACCACACCAACGTCAACGCCGTCGAGGAACCGCCCGGCGTGGTGACCACCGCGATGGCCGCGGTGACCCCGCCGCCCACCAGCGCGATGGCCGAGGAGCTGACGGCCACGATCTCCGCCCCCTCCACCTCGACGGGCGAGCCGGCCCCGCCGGCCGCGACCACCGTCTGAGCCCCGCCCCCACTCGGCACCAAGGAAGAGAAGCAGTATGAAGATCGACTGGGCGGCTCTGGGCTCCGTCTTCGGCGTCAGCCTCGTGGTCACGGTGGCCCTGGTGGGCCTGTTCACCCTCGGCATCATGGGGTTGTCGCGGCGCGAGCGTGCCGTGGCGCAGGGCGACTCGGCGGCCCTCGCGGTCACCGGCGCGTACGTCTGCTTCGCGGCCTGCGCGGCCGCGGTGGCCTACGGCATCTCGCTCATCGTGGCCTGACCCTCACCACATCCGCGTCCGCCCCGTCGGAGCCGCCTCACCGGCGGCCTCGGCGGGGCGGACCCATGTCCGCTCGGGGGCGGGTCCCGGATGCGGCGAAGGACCTCCGCGCGTCCGGAAGGTCCGAGCGCCGGGCGTGCCCGGTTCCGGGTCCGCCGGACCGTCCCGGCGGCCCCGGCGACCTCGCCGCCGTACCGGCGGTGTGGGGTTGTGCACACTCTCCCCGTGCAGGTCAGGCGCAGGTTGACGGCCGTTCCGGGCCCGTGGTGGACTGCCGGGGCCATGTACGGCGACAGGAGAGGAAGCCGGTGTGAGTCCGGCGCGGTCCCGCCACTGTCACCGGGGTAGATAGCCCCGGGAGCCAGGAACTCTCGTCGCCGGTCTCGTCGAACCAGGGCGTGGACACCCTGAGTGAGGACATATCGCCATGCTCGGCTGCCGTTCGAGGTTCAGCACCAGGTCGTTGCCCGACTCCACGGTCGGCTGAGCCGATGGGTGCCGATCGCGTTCACGCGTACGGCGCCGCCGCCGGCCTCCTGGGGGACCTGCTCCTCGGCGATCCGCGCCGGGGGCATCCGGTCGCCGTGTTCGGGCGGGCCGCGGCCGGCGTGGAGCGGGTGCTGTGGCGGGACCACCGCGGGTGGGGCGCACTGCACACCGCCGTGTGCGCCGGCGGCGCCGTGGCCCTGGGGGCCGTCGCCTCCCGCGCCGTACGGTCGTCCACCGCCGCCTCCGTCGCCCTCACCGCCACCGCCACCTGGGCCGTCGTCGGGGGGACCTCCCTGGTGAGGGAGGCCCGGACCATCGGGCGGGCCCTCGAAGCGGGGGACGTCGAGGGTGCTCGGGCGCGGCTGCCGCACCTGTGCGGGCGGGACCCGCAGGCCCTCGACGCGGACGGGATCGCCCGGGCCGTCGTGGAGTCGGTCGCCGAGAACACCTCCGACGCCGTCGTGGGAGCGCTGGTGTGGGGGGCCGTGGGCGGGGTTCCGGGGCTGCTGGGTTTCCGGGCCGTCAACACCCTCGACGCCATGGTCGGGCACAGGTCGCCGCGCCACCGCCGGTACGGGTGGGCCTCGGCGCGGCTCGACGACCTCGCCGGGTGGCCGGGGGCTCGGCTGACGGCCGTACTGGCCGCCGTCGCGGGGGACGATCCGCGGGGGGCCGTGCGGGCCTGGCGGGCCGATGCCCGGAAACATCCCAGTCCCAACGCCGGGCCCGTGGAGGCCTCCTTCGCGGGTGCCCTCGGTGTGCGGCTGGGCGGGACCCTCTCGTACGGCGGCCGGGTGGAGCACCGGCCCGTGCTCAACGGGGCGTCGGGCCGGCCCGTGGTTCCCCACGACATCGAACGCGCCGCGCGGCTCTCCCGCCGCGTCGGCCTGCTCGCGCTCGGCGTCACCGTCGCCGCGCGCCTCATCGCGAAGGGGCGTATGTCATGAGCGGAGGTCTCCTCGTCGCCGGCACCACCTCCGACGCCGGCAAGAGCGTCGTCACCGCGGGGATCTGCCGGTGGCTGGTGCGGCAGGGCGTCAAGGTCGCGCCCTTCAAGGCGCAGAACATGTCCCTCAACTCCTTCGTGACGAAGGAGGGCGCCGAGATCGGGCGGGCCCAGGCCATGCAGGCACAGGCCTGCCGTGTGGAGCCCACCGCGCTCATGAACCCCGTGCTGCTCAAGCCGGGTGGTGAGCAGAGCAGTCAGGTCGTGCTGCTGGGGAAGCCGGTGGGCGAGCTGAGTGCCCGCGGCTACCACGGCGGGCGGCAGCAGAAGCTGCTCGGGACCGTGCTCGAGTGTCTCGCCGAGTTGCGGGGCACGTATGACGCGGTGATCTGTGAGGGGGCGGGCAGTCCGGCCGAGATCAATCTGCGGCGGACCGACATCGTGAACATGGGGATCGCCCGGAACGCCCGGCTCCCCGTGCTCGTCGTGGGCGACATCGACCGGGGCGGAGTCTTCGCCTCCTTCTTCGGGACCGTCGCCCTGCTCTCCCCCGAGGACCAGGAACTCGTCGCCGGGTTCCTCGTCAACAAGTTCCGGGGTGACGTCTCCCTGCTGGAGCCCGGGCTCGACATGCTCCACGGGCTCACCGGGCGGCGGACGTACGGAGTTCTGCCGTTCCGGCACGGGCTCGGGATCGACGAGGAGGACGGGATGGCGGTGTCCCTGCGCGGAACCGTCCGGGAGTCGGCCGTCACCCCGCCCGTCGGCGAGGACGTCCTGCGGGTCGCCGTCTGCGCGGTTCCCCTCATGTCCAACTTCACCGACGTCGACGCGCTGGCCGCCGAACCGGGGGTCGTGGTGCGGTTCGTGGACCGGCCGGAGGAGCTCGCGGACGCCGACCTCGTGGTGATCCCGGGGACCCGGGGAACCGTACGGGCGCTGCAGTGGATGCGGGAGCGGGGGCTGGCGGAGGCGATCGTCCGCAGGGCCGCCGAGGGGAGGCCGGTCCTCGGCGTCTGCGGCGGCTTCCAGATCCTCGGCGAGCACATCGACGACGAGGTCGAAAGCCGGGTGGGACAGGTGGAGGGGCTCGGTGTCCTTCCCGTCCGCGTGCGGTTCGCCCGGGAGAAGACCCTCACGCGGCCGGCGGGGGAAGCCCTCGGCGAGCGGGTCGAGGGGTACGAGATCCATCACGGGGTCGCCGACATCGGGGGCGGCACCCCCTTCCTGGACGGCTGCCGGGTCGGCCAGACCTGGGGTACGCACTGGCACGGCTCTCTGGAGTCCGACGGTTTCCGGCGGGCCTTCCTGCGCGAGGTGGCCGCCGCCGCGGGCCGCCGCTTCGTGCCGGCCCCCGACACCTCGTTCGCCGCGCTGCGCGAGGAGCAGCTCGACCGGCTCGGCGACCTGATCGAACAGCACGCGGACACGGACGCGCTCCGGCGGCTCATCGAGTCGGGCGCGCCGCAAGGACTGCCTTTCATTCCACCGGGAGCGCCCGCATGAGCACAGTGTTGTTGTTGTCGACCGCCGACACCGATCTGCTGGCGGCCCGGGCCGCCACCGGCGTCTCCTACCGCATCGGCAATCCGACCCGGGTGGACGTGGCCCGGGAGCTCCCCGGTCTCGTCGAGGGCGCCGACATCGCCGTCGTGCGGCTGCTGGGCGGCAAGCGGGCATGGGAGGAGGGGCTCGCCGTGCTCAGGGCGTCCGGTGTTCCGACCGTGCTGCTGGGCGGGGAGGCCGTGCCCGACGCGGAGTTGATGGCCGAGTCGTCGGTGCCGGCCGGTGTCGTGGCGGAGGCGCTGAAGTACCTGGTCGAGGGCGGGCCCGCCAACCTGGCCGAGCTGGCGCGGTTCCTGTCGGACACCGTGCTGCTGACGGGTGAGGGGTTCGTCGAGCCGCGGAAGATGCCCGCGTACGGGGTGCGCGGCGAGCGGGAGTGCGTCGCGGGGCGGCCGACGGTCGGCGTGCTCTTCTACCGGGCCCACGAACTCAGCGGCAACACCGCCTTCGTGGACACGCTGTGCGACGCGATCGAGGCGCAGGGCGCCAACGCCCTCCCGGTGTACTGCGGTTCGCTACGCGGTGCGGAGCCCGGGCTGTACGAGATCCTGGGGCGGGCCGACGCGCTGGTCGCCACCGTCCTCGCCGCGGGCGGCACGCACGCCTCGCAGGCCTCGGCGGGCGGCGACGAGGAGGCCTGGGACATCGGGGCGCTGGCCGACCTGAACGTGCCGGTGCTGCAAGGGCTCTGCCTGACCTCGTCGCGGGCCGCGTGGGACGAGTCGGACGCCGCCCTGTCCCCCATGGACGCCGCGATGCAGGTCGCCATCCCGGAGTTCGACGGACGGCTGATCACGGTCCCGTTCTCGTTCAAGGAGCAGGGGCCGGACGACGTGCCGGTGTACGTGGCCGACCCCGAGCGGGCGGCGCGGGTGGCCGGGATCGCCGTACGGCACGCCCGGCTCAAGCACAAGCCGAACGCGGAGAAGAAGCTCGCGCTGGTCTTCACCGCGTACCCGACGAAGCACTCGCGGGTCGGCAACGCGGTGGGGCTCGACACACCGGCGTCCGCGGTCCGCGTGCTCGACGCGCTGCGGGACGCCGGGTACGCCCTCACCGACTACCCCGACAACGGCGACGAGCTGATCCACCGCCTGATCGAGGCCGGCGGGCACGACGTGGAGTGGCTGACGGAGGAGCAGTTGGCCGCCGCGCCCGCGCGGGTGCCGTTGGCGGACTACCGGGCGTGGTTCGACCGGCTCGATCCGGAGCTCAGCGACGCGATGACCGGGGCCTGGGGCGAGCCGCCGGGCTCCCTGTACGTCGACGGGGACGACATCGTCCTGGCGTCCCTGCGGTTCGGGAACGTCGTCGTGATGATCCAGCCGCCGCGCGGCTTCGGCGAGAACCCGATCGCGATCTACCACGACCCCGACATGCCGCCCTCCCACCACTACATGGCGGCCTACCGCTGGCTGGACAACAGCTTCGGCGCCGACGCGATCGTGCACATGGGCAAGCACGGCACGATGGAGTGGCTGCCCGGCAAGGGTCTCGGGCTGAGCGGGGGGTGCGCTCCCGACGCCGTCCTCGGCGACCTGCCGCTGATCTACCCGTTCATCGTCAACGACCCCGGCGAGGGCACCCAGGCCAAGCGGCGCGGGCACGCCACCGTCGTCGACCACCTGGTGCCGCCGATGGCGCGTGCCGACACCTACGGCGACCTGGCCAAACTGGAGCAGCTGCTCGACGAGTACGCGCTCGTGTCCGATCTGGACCCGGTGAAGGCCCCGGCCGTGCGGGCGCAGATCTGGACGCTGGTCAAGGCGGCGGAGCTCCACCACGACCTGCACGTGGACGAGCAGCCGGACGACGAGGCGTTCGACGAGTTCGTCATGCACATCGACGGCTATCTGTGCGAGATCAAGGACGTGCAGATCCGGGACGGCCTGCACATCCTGGGCGGCGGTCCGGTCGGTGAGGCGCGGGTCAATCTCGTGCTCGCCGTGCTGCGGGCCTCGCAGGTGTGGGGCGGGCGGGCGAACGCGCTGCCGGGGCTGAGGGCCTCGCTGGCGGCCCGTTTCGGGCTGGTGGAGAAGGAGTTGCTGGCCGAGCCGGGCGCCGTGGTGAAGGTGCCGGTCGAGCTGACGGACCTGGTGGAGGGGCCGTCGCGGACGGCCTCCGACGCGATCGACCTGCTGGAGCAGTTGTGCCGGCGGATCGCGGAGGGGATGGAGCAGCGGGCTTGGGCCGGCTCCGGGATCCGCGACCTGGTGCGGGAGGTGCTCGGCACCGAAGTCCCGGACGCCGTGGCCGTCCTGGAGTTCGCGTGCGACGAGGTCGTGCCCCGTCTGGCGAGGACGACCGACGAGATCGGGCACATCCTGAAGGCCCTGGACGGTGGGTTCGTCCCGGCCGGCCCGTCGGGCTCCCCCACGCGCGGGCTGGTCAACGTGCTCCCGACCGGCCGGAACTTCTACTCGGTCGACCCCAAGGCCATTCCGTCCCGGCTGAGCTGGGAGGTCGGCCAGTCGCTCGCCGACTCGCTGGTGCAGCGGTACCTGCAGGACACCGGCGGGTA
Source organism: Streptomyces sp. NPDC052016 (assembly GCF_044548445.1). Classification (NCBI taxonomy): domain Bacteria; kingdom Bacillati; phylum Actinomycetota; class Actinomycetes; order Kitasatosporales; family Streptomycetaceae; genus Streptomyces; species Streptomyces sp. NPDC052016. Next base: position 205,341 of record NZ_JBIUBX010000017.1, on the reverse strand, counting down.
CCCGGAGTCGGTCGGCCTGACGGTGTGGGGCACCTCCGCGATGCGGACGCAGGGCGACGACATCGCCGAGATCCTCGCGCTGCTGGGCTGCCGCCCGGTCTGGGACGACGCCTCGCGCCGGGTGACCGGCTTCGAGATCGTGCCCCTGGAGGAGCTGGGCCGGCCGCGCATCGACGTCACGGTCCGGATCTCCGGCTTCTTCCGGGACGCGTTCCCGCACGTCGTCGGCCTGATCGACGACGCGGTGCGGGCGGTGGCCGAGCTGGACGAGCCCGCCGAGTCCAACTACGTCCGGGCACACGTGGACGAGGACGCCGCCGGGCACGGCGACCGGCGGCGCGCGACGGCCCGCATCTTCGGCTCCAAGCCGGGAGCGTACGGCGCCGGCCTGCTGCCGCTGATCGACGCCCGCAACTGGCGTTCCGACGCCGACCTGGCCGAGGTGTACGCCGTCTGGGGCGGGTACGCCTACGGGCGCGGGCTCGACGGGCGGGCCGCGCGCGGGGACATGGAGACCGCGTTCCGGCGGATCGCCGTCGCCGCGAAGAACGTCGACACGCGGGAGCACGACCTGGTCGACGCCGACGACTACTTCCAGTACCACGGCGGCATGGTCGCCATGGTGCGGCACCTGACCGGGGCGAACCCCGAGGCCTACGTGGGCGACAGCGCCGTACCGGACCAGGTGAGGACGCGCACGCTGGGCGAGGAGACCCACCGCGTCTTCCGCGCCCGGGTGGTCAACCCGCGCTGGATGGCGGCCATGCGGCGCCACGGCTACAAGGGCGCCTTCGAGATGGCGGCGACCGTCGACTACCTCTTCGGCTACGACGCCACCGCCGGTGTCGTGGACGACTGGATGTACGAGAAGCTCAGCGCGGAGTACGTCTTCGACGCGGAGAACCGGGACTTCATGAAGAAGTCCAACCCGTGGGCTCTGCGCGGGATCACCGAGCGGCTGCTGGAGGCCGCCGACCGCGGGCTGTGGGCCGAGCCGGACGCCGGCACGCTCGAGCGGCTGCGCGCCACCTACCTCGAGCTGGAGGGCGACTTGGAGGGCGACGAGAAGTGAGTGTCCCGTTCCCGTTCACGGCCGTGGTCGGCCAGGACGACCTGCGGCTCGCGCTGCTGCTGAACGCCGTGTCGCCGGCGGTCGGCGGGGTGCTGGTGCGTGGCGAGAAGGGCACCGCCAAGTCGACGGCGGTGCGGGCGCTGTCGGCGCTGCTGCCGGAGGTCGACGTGGTGCCCGGGTGCCGGTTCTCCTGCGCTCCGGGCGCACCGGATCCGGGGTGCCCGGACGGGCCGCACGAGGCCGGTGACGGCGTGCGGCGCCCGGCGCGCATGGTCGAACTGCCCGTCGGCGCCTCCGAGGACCGGCTCGTGGGCGCGCTGGACATCGAGCGGGCGCTCGCCGAGGGCGTGAAGGCCTTCGAGCCGGGGCTCCTCGCGGACGCGCACCGCGGCATCCTCTACGTCGACGAGGTCAACCTCCTCCACGACCACCTGGTCGACCTGCTGCTGGACGCGGCGGCGATGGGCGCGTCGTACGTGGAGCGCGAGGGCGTGTCGGTGCGGCACGCCGCGCGGTTCCTGCTCGTCGGGACCATGAACCCCGAGGAGGGCGAGCTGCGGCCGCAGCTCCTCGACCGGTTCGGGCTGACCGTCGAGGTCGCGGCCTCCCGCGAACCCGACCAGCGGGTCGAGGTCGTGCGGCGTCGGCTCGCGTACGACGACGACCCGGCCGGCTTCGCCGCGCGGTGGGCGGCCGAGGAGGCCGCTGTACGGGCGCGGATCGTGGCGGCGCGGGCGCTGTTGCCGTCGGTGCGGCTGGGCGACGGGGCGCTGCGGCAGATCGCGGCGACCTGCGCGGCCTTCGAGGTGGACGGGATGCGGGCCGACATCGTGATGGCGCGCACGGCGACGGCGCTGGCCGCCTGGGCCGGGCGGACCGATGTGCTGGCGGAGGACGTGCGGCAGGCCGCGCTCCTGGCGCTGCCGCACCGGCGGCGGCGCAACCCGTTCGACGCGCCGGGCCTGGACGAGGACAGGCTGGACGAGACGCTGGAGCAGTTCTCCGGCGAGGGCGACGACGGCGATCCGGATCCCGATCCGGATCCGGACGGGCCCGGTGGCGGCGGCGGTGGGCAGCCTCCGCAGTCCGACGGCGGCGACCCGCAGGGCGGTGACGCCGGGGCACGGCCCGAGGCAGGGGAGGGCCCGGAACTCCAGGCGCCCGGGGCCGGCGAGCAGTCCGCCGTCCGGGCCGCCGAGCCGTTCCGTACGAAGGTGCTGAGCGTGCCGGGGATCGGTGAGGGCGCCGCCGGGCGGCGGTCGCGGGCGCGGACCGAGCACGGGCGGACGACGGGTGCGCGGCGGCCGCGGGGCGGCCTGACGAAGCTGCACCTGGCGGCGACCGTGCAGGCGGCCGCGCCGCACCAGCGGGCGCGTGGGCGGTCCGGGCCGGGCCTCGTGGTGCGCCGGGACGATCTGCGGCAGGCGACCCGGGAGGGGCGCGAGGGGAATCTCGTGCTGTTCGTCGTCGACGCCTCGGGGTCGATGGCGGCCCGGCAGCGGATGAGTGCCGTGAAGGGGGCCGTGCTGTCGCTGCTGCTGGACGCGTACCAGCGGCGGGACAAGGTGGGGCTCGTGACCTTCCGGGGCTCCGCCGCCGATGTGGCGCTGCCGCCGACGTCGTCCGTGGACGCGGCGGCCGCCCGGCTGGAGTCGCTGCCCACCGGTGGGCGCACCCCGCTGGCCGCCGGGCTGCTCAAGGCGCACGACGTGCTGCGGGTGGAGCGGCTGCGGGATCCGGCGCGGCGGGCGCTCGTCGTGGTGGTGACGGACGGACGGGCCACCGGGGGGACCGAGCCCGTCGCGCTGGCGGGGCGGGCGGCCCGGCTGTTCGCGGCCGAGGGCGTCGCGTCCGTGGTCGTGGACTGCGAGTCGGGGCCCGTACGGCTGGGGCTCGCCGGGCAGCTCGCGGGTGAGCTGGGCGGTGCGGCGGTGACGCTGGAGGAGTTGCGGGCGGACTCCATCGCCGGGCTGGTCAGGGATGTACAGGGTGTGCAGGGGATGTCGAGGAGGGCCGCGTAATGCCGCAGGGACAGCCGAGTGTCGTACCGGACGACGGACTGACGACTCGTCAGCGGCGTAACCGGCCGCTCGTCGTGGTGCACACGGGCATCGGGAAGGGCAAGTCGACCGCCGCCTTCGGGCTCGCGCTGCGGGCGTGGAACCAGGGCTGGCCGATCGGGGTGTTCCAGTTCGTCAAGTCGGCGAAGTGGAAGGTCGGCGAGGAGAACGCGCTGCGGGTGCTGGGCGCCAGCGGTGAGGGAGGCTCCGTCGACTGGCACAAGATGGGCGAGGGCTGGTCGTGGGTGCAGCGCGACGACCAGATGGACAACGAGGAGAAGGCCCGGGAGGGCTGGGAGCAGGTCAAGCGCGACCTGGCCGCCGAGACGTACCGGCTCTACGTCCTCGACGAGTTCGCCTACCCCATGCACTGGGGGTGGGTCGACACCGACGAGGTCGTCGACGTCCTGCGGAACCGGCCCGGTACCCAGCATGTGGTGATCACCGGGCGCAACGCCCCGGAGAGGCTCGTGGACTTCGCCGACCTGGTGACCGACATGTCCAAGGTCAAGCACCCGATGGACGCGGGTCAGAAGGGCCAGCGGGGCATCGAGTGGTGACCTCTTCCGTCCCACGGCTGGTCGTCGCCGCGCCCTCCTCGGGCAGCGGGAAGACCACCGTCGCCACGGGGCTGATGGCCGCGTTCGCCGCGCGGGGGCTCGCCGTGTCCCCGCACAAGGTCGGGCCGGACTACATCGATCCCGGGTACCACTCCCTCGCCACCGGCCGGGCGGGGCGCAACCTCGACGCGTACCTGTGCGGGCCGGAGCTGGTCGCTCCGCTGTTCCTGCACGGGGCCCGCGAATGCGACCTGGCCGTCGTCGAGGGCGTGATGGGGCTGTACGACGGGGCCGCCGGGGAGGGTGAACTGGCGTCCACCGCCCAGGTCGCGAAGCTGCTGCGGGCACCGGTGGTGCTGGTGGTGGACGCGTCGTCGCAGTCGCGGTCGGTGGCGGCGCTGGTGCACGGGTTCGCTTCCTGGGACCCGGAGGTGCGGGTCGGGGGCGTGATCCTGAACAAGGTCGCCTCCGCTCGGCACGAGGAGCTGCTGCGGGAGGCGCTGGACTCGGCCGGGGTGCCTGTCCTGGGGGTGCTGCGGCGCACGGAGCGGGTGGAGACGCCTTCCCGTCACCTTGGGTTGGTGCCGGTCGCCGAGCGGCGGGCCGAGGCGCTCGAGGCCGTGGCCGCGATGTCCGCGCAGGTCGCGGCCGGCTGCGATCTCGAGGCGCTGGTCTCGCTGGCACGAGGTGCGGGGGTGTTGGAGTGCGCGGCTTGGGACGCTGCTGAGGCCCTCGCTTCGTCGTCGGCGCCAGGTCGCACCGGCCCGGGCGGGACGACGACGGCGGACCGGCCGAGTCGCCCTGGTCCGGGCGCGCCGGTGACGCCGGAGGGGACGCGCGAGGCGGATCCGCGCGAGAGCGTCACCGTCGCCGTGGCCGCCGGGCCCGCCTTCACCTTCTCGTACGCCGAACACGCCGAGTTGCTCGCCGCGGCCGGCGCCGACGTCGTGCCCTTCGATCCCCTTCGGGACGAGCGGCTCCCGGACGGGACGCGCGGCGTGGTCGTCGGTGGGGGGTTCCCCGAGGTGTACGCCTCCGAGCTGTCCGCCAACGAGCCGCTCCGCAAGGAGGTCGCCGGACTCGCGCTCGGCGGGGCCCCGGTCGCCGCCGAGTGCGCCGGGCTGCTCTACCTCTGCCGGGAGCTCGACGGGCGGCCCATGTGCGGGGTGCTCGACGCCACCGCGCGGATGTCCGAGCGGCTCACGCTCGGGTATCGGGACGCGGTCGCCGTGAGTGACAGCGTGCTCGCCGTCGCGGGGACGCGGATGCGCGGACACGAGTTCCACCGGACCGTCGTCGAGCCGGGCTCGGGGGCGGAGCCCGCCTGGGGCGTGCGCGTCCCGCGGCGGCGGGTCGAAGGTTTTGTACAGCGGGGTGTGCACGCGAGTTATCTGCACACACACTGGGCGGCCGAACCCGGTGTGGCCCTTCGGTTCGTGGAGAGGTGCCGGACGTCATGAGCGACAGCAGGTTGATCGGAGTCGGGGTCGGCCCCGGTGACCCCGAGCTGGTGACCGTCAAGGGCGTCAACGCTCTGCGGGCCGCCGACATCGTCGTCGTCCCGGTCATGGACACCGGGGAGCGGGGGCGGGCCGAGGCGACCGTCCTGCACTACGTGCCGCAGGAGAAGGTCGTGCGGGTCGTGTTCGCGCTCAACGAGCGCAGCGACCGGGCGCGGCGGGAAGCCGCCTGGGACGCCGCCGGGGAGCGGGTCGCCGAGCTGATCTCGCGGCACGGCAGCGTCGCCTTCGCGACCATCGGGGATCCCAACGTGTACTCGACCTTCACCTACCTCGCCCAGACGATCGTGGAGCTGGTGCCGGGCGTCGTCGTCGAGACCGTGCCGGGCATCACCGCCATGCAGGATCTGGCGGCGCGGTCGGGGGCCGTGCTGACGGAGGGCACCGAGCCGCTGACGCTGGTGCCCGTGACCGCGGGTTCCGCCGTGCTGAAGGACGCGCTGGCCGGGCCTGGCACGGTCGTGGCCTACAAGTTCGGGCGGCACGCCGCCGAGGTCGCCGAGGCGCTGCGGGAGACCGGGCGGATCGGGGACGCCGTGTGGGGGGCCTCGCTGGGGCTGCCCGAGCAGTCCGTCCGGCCGGCCGCCGACCTCGGTTCCGAGCCCCTCCCCTACCTCTCGACGCTCATCGCGCCGGCCCGGCGCGACGGCGGGCGGGGCGGCAAGCTGTGAGACCGTCCGCCTCACCCCGCCAGGCCCACCACCAGCCAGATGAAGCCCACGCCCGCGACCGTGCAGAGCAGGGTCGAACGGGCCGGGTGGGCGTGGTGGGCCTCGGGGAGGATCTCGGCCGCCGCGAGGTACAGCAGCGCGCCGCCGAAGAAGCCGAGGTAGGCGCCGAGCAGGTGTTCGGGGATGGTCACGAACGCGGTCGAGGCCGCCCCCGCCACCGGGGCCGCCGCGTCCGCGAACAGCATGACCTGTGCTCTGCGGCGGGCGTTCCCGTACACGCTGGTGATCGTGTACGTGTTGAAGCCGTCCGCGAAGTCGTGGGCGACGACGGCCACGGCGACCGCCGTGCCCATGCCGCCGCCCACCTGGAAGGCCGCGCCGATCGCCACGCCGTCCATGGCGCTGTGGCCGACCATCGCGGCGGCCGCCGTCAGTCCCACCTCGGGGGTGCGGCCGTCGCGGAGCCCCGGAGACAGGGCGGGGCGGGCGTCTTCCCCGGCGCCGTGCGCGGCGTGCCGGTGGGCCAGCAGACGTTCCACCAGATGGGCGAAGAGGAAGCCCGCGACGAAGAGCACGAGCGCGGCCGGGACGCCGAGGATCTCCGTGCCGGCCGCCTCCAGGGCCTCCGGCAGCAGATCCAGGCCGACCACGCCCAGCATGAGGCCGCCCGCCAGGCCCAGCACGAGATGGCGGCGGTCGGTCACCCGCTGTGCGGTGAAGCCGCCGGCCAACGTCATCAGGAACGCGCCGAGCGCGACGAACACCGCCATGCGCCCTTCGTATCCGATCGGGCCCCTGCCCCGCACGTCCGGCCGGCGCCCGTGCCGGTGCCGGTGTCCGTGCCCCCGTCCCACCCGGTCCGGGCCGTGCAGGTCTGGCACCCGCACTCCATTCCGTCATGAGAGGACCCGAACCCATGGCCGACGCCCCCACCGGCAAGGTGACCTTCGTCGGTGCCGGCCCCGGCGCCGCCGACCTGCTGACGTTCCGCGCCGCGCGCGCCATCGCCGAGGCCGACGTCGTGATCTGGGCCGCGAGCCTGGTCCAGGCGGAGGTGCTCGAGCACGCCCGCGAGGGTGCCGAGATCCTCGACTCGGCCACCATGTCCCTGGAGGACGTCGTCGCCGTGTACGAGCGGGCCCGCGAGGAGGGGCTGCGCGTCGCCCGGATCCACTCCGGCGACCCCGCGCTGTGGGGCGGCACGCAGGAACAGCTCGACCGGTGTGCCGAGATCGGGATCGCGACGGAGATCGTGCCGGGCGTGTCCTCCTTCTCGGCCGTCGCCGCGCTCGCGCAGCGGGAGCTGACGATCCCCGAGGTGGCGCAGTCCGTGATCCTCACCCGGCTCGGCGGCGGCAAGACGCCGATGCCGCCCGGGGAGGAGGTGCGGGAGTTCGCGAGGCACGGCACCACCATGGCCATCTTCCTGTCGGCCGCGCGCAGCGGGCAGCTCGTGCGGGAGCTGCTGGAGGGCGGCTACCCGACCGCCACCCCGGTCGTCATCGCCTACCAGGCGACCTGGCCGGAGGAGCTGGTCGTGCGGTGCACGGTCGGCACGCTGGAGGAGACCGTCAAGGAGCACAAGCTCTGGAAGCACACGCTGTTCCTGGTCGGTCCGGCCCTCGACGCCCACGGCACCCGCTCGCACCTCTACCACCCCGGTCACTTCCACGGCTACCGCAAGGCCGACCCGGCCGCCCGCAGGGCGCTGCGCGAACGGGGTGCGAGTACGTGATCACGGTGGTCGGCACCGGGACGGGGGCGCCGGTCCCGGAGGACGTCCTCGCCGGGGCGGAGCTGGTCGTCGGCGGGCGGCGGCACCTGGACGCCGCACGACTGCCCGAGGGTGCCGAGCGGATCGTGCTGGGGCCGCTGGCGCCCGCCCTGGACGCCATGGAGGAGTACGTCGCCGAGGAGCGGCGGGTGGTCGTGCTGGCGTCGGGTGACCCCGGGTTCTTCGGCATCGTGCGCGCGCTCGCCGACCGGTTCGGGGCGCGGCGGCTCGATGTGCTGCCCGGTGTCTCCTCCGTGGCCGCCGCCTTCGCGCGGCTGGGGCTGACGTGGGACGACGCCGTGGTCGTCAGCGCGCACGGGCGGGATCCGCGGACGGCCGTCCATGCGTGCCGGGCTCATCCGAAGGTCGCCGTGCTGACCGGGCCCGGGGCCGGGCCGGCCGAACTGGGCGCCGCGCTCGCCGGGACCGTCCCGGGGCGGGTGCTGGTCGTCGCGTCCGCGCTGGGCGACCCCGGGCGCGAGCGGGTGGAGCGGGTCACGCCGGCCGAGGCGGCGGCCCGGGAGTGGGGTGCGGCGGTGAGTGTGGTGCTGTGCCTGGACGAGGCACGGGTCCTCGGGCCCGCGCGGACCCTCGCGGGGGCGGCGCGGCCCGCCGGATGGGCGCTGCCCGAAGAGGACTTCGCCCACCGCGACTCGATGATCACCAAGTTCGAGGTGCGGGCGCTGGCGCTCGCCCGGCTGGGCCCCCGGATCGGCGACCTGGTCTGGGACGTCGGCTCCGGGTCGGGGTCCGTCGCCGTGGAGTGCGCGCGGCTGGGCGCCGCCGTCAGCGCCGTGGAGAAGACCGAGGACGGGGTCGCGCGGATCCGCGCCAACGCCGGCGCGCACGGGGTCGACGTGCACGTGGTGCGGGGGACCGCGCCGGACGCGTTGCGCGAACTCGACGACCCGGACGCCGTGTTCGTCGGGGGCGGCGGCCGTGAGCTCGCCGGCATCGTCGCGGTGTGCGCGCGGCGGGCCCGGCGGACCGTGGTCGTCGCCATGGCCGCGCTGGACCGGGTGCCGGCGGCCCGTGCCGCGCTCACCGACGCCGGGTTCGACTGCGACGGCGTCCTGCTGCAGTCGTCGCGGCTCGCGCCGCTGCCGGGGGACGTGACCCGGCTGGCGGCCACCAATCCCGTGTTCCTGCTGTGGGGCGTCCGGCCCCTCGCCCATCGAGAAGGAGTTGCTCTGTGATCGGCCTCATTTCCGCCACCGCGGCGGGGGCGGCGGCGCGCGACCGGCTGGCCGCGGCGTGGCCGGAGCGCACGCGCGTGTACGACGGTCCCGTCGGGGACGCCGTGCGGCGGGCGTTCGCGGAGTGCGAGCAGCTCGTGTGCTTCCTGGCCACGGGGGCCGTCGTACGGCTCCTCGCGCCGCTGCTCAGCGACAAGGCGTCCGACCCGGGGGTGGTGTGCGTCGACGAGGCCGGGCGGTTCGCGGTGTCCCTGGTCGGCGGGCACGGCGGCGGCGCCAACGAACTCGCCCGGCAGGTCGGGCAGTCGCTGGGCGCTCAGCCCGTCGTGACCACGGCGACGGACGCCGTCGGGATGCCCGGCCTGGACACCCTCGGGCTGCCCGTGGAGGGCGATGTCGCCGGGGTGACGCGGGCCCTGCTGGACGGGGAGCCGGTCGCGCTCGACGCCGAGGTGGCCTGGCCGTTGCCGCCGATGCCGTTCGCGGAGCGGGGGGCCCACACCGTGCGGGTGACGGACCGGGCGGTCGAGCCCGGCGCCCACGAGGTCCTGCTGCGTCCGCCGTCCCTGGTGGTGGGGGTCGGAGCGTCCCGGGGGGTGCCGGCCGCGGAAGTGCTCGAGGTGATCGAGGGGGCCCTGCGGGACGCGGGCCTGTCCGTGGACAGCGTGGCCGAGCTCGCCACCGTCGACGCGAAGGCCGACGAGCCCGGCATCCTCGCGGCCGCGTCCCGGCTCGGTGTGCCGGTGGTGACGTACTCCGCCGAGGAGCTCGCCGCCGTCGACGTGCCGAACCCGTCCGACGCGCCCCTGGCCGCCGTGGGCACCCCGTCCGTCGCGGAGGCCGCGGCGCTGGTGCGCGGGGGCGAACTCCTCGTGCCCAAGCGGAAGTCGGAACGCTCCGACGGCCGGCCCGCCATGGCGACCTGCGCCGTCGTCCGGCGTCCGGGGCGCGGGCGGCTCGCGGTGGTCGGACTCGGACCGGGCGCCCGGGACCTGCTCACGCCGCGGGCGACGGCGGAGCTGCGGCGCGCCTCGGTGCTCGTCGGGCTCGACCAGTACGTCGACCAGATCCGCGACCTGCTGCGGCCCGGCACCCGGATCCTGGAGTCCGGGCTCGGGGCCGAGGAGGAGCGGGCGCGGACGGCCGTCGCGGAGGCCCGCAGGGGTCAGGCCGTCGCGCTGATCGGCAGCGGCGACGCGGGCGTGTACGCCATGGCCTCCCCCGCGCTCGCCGAGGCCTCCGACGACATCGACGTGGTGGGGGTGCCCGGGGTGACCGCCGCACTCGCGGCCGCCGCGCTCCTGGGCGCGCCGCTCGGCCACGACCACGTCTCGATCAGCCTGTCCGACCTGCACACCCCGTGGGAGGTCATCGAGCGGCGGGTGCGGGCGGCGGCCGAGGCGGACATCGTCGTGACCTTCTACAACCCGCGCAGCCGGGGCCGCGACTGGCAGCTGCCGAAGGCGCTCGCGATCCTCGCGGAGCACCGGGAGCCGTCGACGCCGGTGGGTGTCGTGCGCAACGCCTCGCGGCCGGACGGGACGAGCCGGGTGACGACGCTCGCCGCTCTCGACCCGGCGACGGTCGACATGATGACCGTCGTGACGGTGGGCAACACCGCGACCAGGACCATCGCGGGGCGCATGGTGACGCCGCGCGGCTACCGGTGGCAGGAGGAGGCGCGGTGAACCGTGTGGTGCACCCCGTCGAGGCCGCGTCCTTCCGGCGGCCGCGCGCCCGGCGGGACACCGCGCACGTCCCGCCGCCGGCCCGGGCGGTCGTAGGGCGGGTCGTCCACTCCGCAGCCCGACCGGACCGCGCGAGCGCTCTCGTCACGGACGAGACGGAGCCGGTCGCGGCGCACGCCGGGGCACCCGTCGTGCGCGTCGAGGCGGACGCGGCCGGGATCGTCCGGCGGGAGACCGTCCGGCGTCCGAGGGCCGCGGAGTCCCGCCCCGGGCGGCCCCGCCCGACGCACACCGTGCGGCGGGCGTACGAGGAGGCCGGGCCCCGCGCCCTCTCCTGCGCGCCCACCGCCCCTGAGGCGCCGCCGGCGCTCGACGCCTCCGCCGCGCTGGGCATCGGCCCGCCCGTCATCTGCGCCGGAGCCGCCGCGTCCCGGGCCGCGTCGCGCGGGGGCGGGCTGCCCGCCGTGCGTGCCGTGTCCGAGCGGGGCGGGCCGGCGGTCGCCGCCGCCGCGGTCGACGCCCCGCTGTACCACCCCGCTTCGCCGTCGAAGCAGTCGAACACCTCGGAGGAGACCTCGTGACCACCCCGCCGCCCGCTCTGCTCATCGCCGGCCATGGCACCCGGGACGATGCCGGAGCCGAGGCGTTCCGCGACTTCGTACGGGAGCTGGGGCGCCGCCATCCCGACCTGCCCGTCGCCGGCGGCTTCATCGAGCTGTCCCCGCCGCCGCTGGGCGAAGCCGTCACCGAGTTGGTGGAGCGGGGCGTACGGCGGTTCGCCGCCGTGCCGCTGATGCTGGTGTCCGCCGGGCACGCCAAGGGGGACATCCCGGCGGCGCTGGCCCGGGAGAAGGAGCGGCACCCGGGGATCTCCTACTCCTACGGGCGTCCGCTCGGTCCTCACCCGGCGCTGCTGAGCGTGCTGGAGCGGCGGCTGGACGAGGCGCTCGGCGGAGCCGGGCGCACGCCCGGGGACCGGTCCGACGTGACCGTGCTGCTGGTCGGGCGCGGCTCGACGGACCCGGACGCCAACGCCGAGGTGCACAAGGCGGCGCGGCTGCTGTGGGAGGGGCGCGGGTACGCCGGCGTGGAGACGGCGTTCGTGTCGCTGGCGGCGCCGGACGTGCCGAGCGGGCTCGACCGGTGCGTGAAGCTGGGCGCGCGACGGATCGTCGTGCTCCCCTACTTCCTGTTCACCGGGATCCTGCCGGACCGGGTGCGCCAGCAGACCGAGGGCTGGGCGGCCGCCCACCCGGAGGTCGAGGTGCGGTCGGCGGACGTCATCGGCCCCGAGCCGGAGCTGCTGGACCTGGTGATGGAGCGGTACGAGGAGGCCGTCAAGGGCGACCTGCGGATGAACTGCGACTCCTGCGTGTACCGCATCGCGCTGCCGGGCTTCGAGGACAAGGTGGGGCTGCCGCAGCAGCCGCACTTCCACCCGGACGACGACGGCCACCACCACGGGCACGGTCACCACCACCACGGAGGGCACGCGCACTCCCATGCACACTGACGGGCACGACCTGCGCCACCACGGTGACGCGGAGGTACGCGACGACGGCTCGGCGCTGGTCGACCTCGCCGTCAACGTCCGCGCGGACACGCCCCCGGACTGGCTGCGCGAGCACGTCGCCGCGTCCCTGGCCGGCCTCGCCGCCTACCCGGACGGGCGGGAGGCGCGGGCCGCGGTGGCGGCGCGGCACGGGCTGCCGGCCGAGCGGGTGCTGCTGACGGCGGGGGCGGCCGAGGCGTTCGTGCTGCTCGCCCGCGCCCTGAAGGTCCGCCGGCCCGTGGTGGTGCACCCCCAGTTCACGGAGCCGGAGGCGGCCCTGCGGGACGCCGGGCACACGGTCGACCGGGTGCTGCTGCGGGAGGAGCACGGCTTCCGGCTGGACGCGTCGGCCGTCCCGGAGGACGCCGACCTCGTGGTGGTCGGGAACCCGACGAACCCGACGTCGGTGCTGCACCCGGCGGCCACCCTCCGCCAACTGGCCCGGCCCGGGCGGACCCTCGTCGTCGACGAGGCCTTCATGGACGCCGTGCCGGGCGAACGGGAGGCACTGGCGGGCCGGACGGACGTGCCCGGGCTGGTCGTCCTGCGCAGCCTGACGAAGACGTGGGGGCTGGCCGGGCTGCGCATCGGCTACGTCCTCGCCGCGCCGGAGACGATCGCCGAGCTGCAGCGGGCGCAGCCGCTGTGGCCGGTGTCGTCTCCGGCGCTGGCGGCGGCGGAGGCGTGTGTGTCGCCTCGGGCCCTGGCCGAGGCCGCGCACGCGGCCCACCGGATCGCCGCGGACCGGGCGCACCTTGTCGCCGGGCTCGCCGAGTTCGCCTCCGACGGGTTGCGGGTCGTCGAACCGGCCGAGGGTCCCTTCGTCCTCGTACGGTTGCCCCGGGCGGCGGCCGTCCGTCACCACCTGCGCGGGCTGGGCTTCGCCGTCCGCCGGGGGGACACCTTTCCGGGGCTGGACGAGGGGTGGCTGCGGTTGGCGGTGCGCGACCGGGGAACGGTGAACCGGTTCCTGCAGGCGCTGGACCAGGCGCTGGCGATAACGTCCCGCTGAGCCGGGCGGTATTCGCCCCCGCCGCCCCTACCCGTCCCGACCCCGGGGGCCCCGCCCCCGGCCCCCCGGCCCCCGCCCACCCACCACCCGACTCACTCGGACGAGAAGCGAGCCACACCGGCCTCGGTGGGACGAACGACGGATACAGCCCCAGCCGTCCACCCCTCGACCCACCGAGTCGGGTGGTAATGGGGGCGCGAAGCCCGGGCGCCCGGGCGCGGACCCCCCTCGCAACGACCACAGCACCAGCCGTCCACCCCTCGACCCACCGAGTCGGATGGATGGGTGGGCAAAGGCCGCGCCCCCGGCCCGGGGCTCCTGGCTGGGTCAAGGGGCACGACCCCTCACCCCCTGCACCACGCCGGCACCACCCGACCCGATGGGACCAGCGGCGGCCGCAGCCCCGGGCGTCGTCTTCTCGGCCCACGAGTCGGATGGTGGGTGGGCAAAGGCCGCGCCCCCGGCCCGGGGCCCCTGGCTGGGTCAAGGGGCACGACCCCTCACCCCCTGCACCACGCCGGCACCACCCGACCCGATGGGACCAGCGGCGGCCGTAGCGCGGGGCGTTCACCTCTCGGCTCACCGAGTCGGGGTGGTGGGTGGGCAAAGGCCGCGACGAAGTCAAGGGCTCGGGGCGGAGTCCCTGGCGGCGGGGCCGGTCTCAGCTTCGTCGCCGCGCCAGCGTCACCGCTCCTCCGCCCAGTACCAGCAGGGCGACCGCGCCGCCCACGACGTACGGGGTCGCCGAGCTGCCGCCCGTCGCCGCGAGGTCGGAGCCGGCGGGTGCGCCCTGGGCCTTGATGTCGGCGGCCGGTGCGGCGTCCGACGGGGTCGGCCCTGCGGACGCCTCCCGCGCCGCGGGCGTCTCGCACGTCGCCCGCGCCAGCGTCACCGTGCCGGTGACCTCCGCGACGTTCAGCTTCAGCGGGTCGACGGAGACGGTGAGTTCGAGGGCGGTGGCCGCGGCCGTGCGGGAGGTCGTCTCCCGCTTCGACAGGTCGAGGCGCACCTCGCCCACCCCGGGGACCTTCACGTCGGTCGGCCCGCCGGCGGACACCGACACCCTTTTGCCGAGGACCGTCACCGAGCCGATCACCCGGGACGCGGCGACCGGTGTCTTCCCGGTCTCGCAGACGGCCTTCGAGGAGACGCCCTCGACCTCGACGAGCGACAGCAGGGGCAGGCCGGGGACGTGCAGCCTGGCCTGGGCGAGCCGGGTGGAGGCCTCGGCCTTGCCCTCCCGCACCGTCGCCCGTGCCTCGGCCACGTCCGCGCGCAGCACGTCGACCGGACGGTCGCCGTCGACCCCCTCCACCTCGACGCTCAGTGCCGTCCTCCGCGCACTGTGCGGCGCCTGCACCTCGTTGAGGGTGGCGGCGAGGGGTACGTGGACGGTCTTGTCGAGCAGGGCCACGTCGAGGCCGGTGCGCAGCACGACGGCGCTTGCGTGGCCCTCGTCGGTCGCGTGAGCGGAGTGCGCGCCGGCCAGGGCGACGGGACCGGCGGCCAACGCCGTGGCCGCCACTGCGGTGGCGCAACGGCGTGCGGGCATGCGGAAGTTGTTGCCGTTCAAGGTGGTGGGACCCCCAGGGAGAACGAGCTCGGGACCTCGAAAGGATGTCGCACCACCGGTCGTTCGACAGCGTTCCCGTCCCGGTTCACACGATCGGGGCGCACCCGTGCACGCATTCGAGTCGCCGTTCACGCCGTGGAGCTCGCCCTCCCCCGGCCGGGAATCACGACGGCCGCCTCCTCAGGCCACGACCCGCCCGTTCGTCACCACCCGCGACGGCGCGGCCAGCACGCGTACGTCCGTGCGGGGGTCCCGTTCGTACACCACCAGGTCCGCCGCCGCGCCCTCCTCCAGGCCGGGGCGGCCGAGCCACTTTCGGGCGGACCAGGTCGTCGCCGAGAGGGCGTCGATCGGGGGGATGCCGGCCGTGACGAGTTCCGCCACCTCCTCCGCGACCAGGCCGTGCGGCAGGGTGCCGCCCGCGTCCGTGCCGACGTAGACCGGGATGCCGGCGTCGTAGGCGTTGCGGACGGTGTCGTAGCGGCGGGCGTGGAGGCGGCGCATGTGGGTCGCCCAGGTGGGGTACCTGGTCTCGCCGCCGGCGGCCAGTTTGGGGAACGTCGCGATGTTGACCAGGGTCGGGACGATCGCGACGCGGCGGGCGGCGAAGAGGGGGATCAGGTCGTCCGTGAGGCCCGTGGCGTGTTCGATGCAGTCGATGCCCGATTCCACGAGGTCCTGCAGGGAGTCCTCGGAGAAGCAGTGGGCCGTGACCCTCGCGCCCAGGCGGTGGGCCTCCTCGATCGCCGCTCCGACGGCCTCGCGCGGCCAGCAGGCCGACAGGTCGCCCACCTCGCGGTCGATCCAGTCGCCGACCAGCTTCACCCAGCCGTCGCCGCGCCGGGCCTCCCGGGCGACGTAGGCGACGAGGTCCTCCGGTTCGACCTCGTGGGCGTAGCCGCGGATGTAGCGGCGGGTGCGGGCGATGTGCCGGCCGGCCCGGATGATCTTCGGGAGGTCCTCGCGGTCGTCGATCCAGCGGGTGTCGGAGGGGGAACCCGCGTCGCGGACGAGCAGCGTCCCGGCGTCCCGGTCGGTCATCGCCTGCCGCTCCGCCACGTCCCGGTCTACCGGCCCGTGGGGGCCCAGGCCGACGTGGCAGTGCGCGTCCACCAGGCCGGGCAGCGCCCAGCCCTCCACCCTGCGGACGTCGCGGGCGCCGACCGGGCGGTCGTAGGAGATCCTGCCGCCGACGATCCACAGCTCGTCGCGGACGTCGCCGGGTCCGGCCAGGACCCGGCCCTTCACGTGCAGCACCGGCTCATCGCTCATGCACTGCACCCTAGTCATCCGGTCACTCGGGCTTGCCCACCTGGTCGGACGTCTCCTCCTCCACCTCCGCCATCGCGGGGTCGAGGAGGCGGGAGAGGAAGTGGCGGGTGCGCTCGTGGCGCGGGTTGCCGATGACCTGTTCGGGCGTGCCGTCCTCGACGATCACGCCGCCGTCCATGAAGACGACACGGTCGGCGACCTCGCGGGCGAAGGTCATCTCGTGGGTGACGACCATCATCGTCATGCCGTCCTGCGCGAGCATCCGCATGACGGCGAGGACGTCGCCCACCAGCTCCGGGTCCAGTGCCGACGTCGGCTCGTCGAACAGCATGACCTCGGGTCCCATCGCGAGCGCGCGGGCGATGGCGACGCGCTGCTGCTGGCCGCCGGAGAGGGAGGACGGGTAGGCGTCGGCCTTCTCGGACAGGCCCACCCGCTCCAGGTTCTCCGCGGCCACCTTCGCCGCCTGCCCCTTGTCGCGCCGGAGCACCCGGCGCTGCGGCAGGGTCAGGTTCTCGGTCACGGTGAGGTGCGGGAAGAGGTTGAACTGCTGGAAGACCATGCCGATGCGGCGGCGGGCGGCATCGATGTCGACGTCGGGGTCGGTCAGCTCGGTGCCGCCCACGAAGACCTGGCCCTTGGTGGGTTCCTCCAGGAGGTTCACGCACCTGAGCAGTGTCGACTTGCCCGATCCGGACGGGCCGATGACGCAGACGACCTCGCCCTGCCCGATCTGTAGGTCGATGCCGCGCAGGACCTCGTTGTCGCCGAACGACTTGTGGAGGCCGCGTACGTCGATCTCGGGTCGGCTCATTTCACGGCCTCCTGTGCCTTGGCCTCCATGCGGCGTACGACGAAGCCGAGCGGGATCGTGACCAGCAGGTAGCACAGGCCGGCGACGAGGATCGGCGTGGAGTTGGCGGTCGTACTGGCCAGGTCGCGGCCGTACTTGGACAGTTCGCGCTCCTCCAGGGTGACGCCGAGGAACAGCACCAGGGAGGAGTCCTTGAAGAGCAGGACGAGCTCGTTGGTGAGCGGCGGGAGGATGATGCGGAAGGCCTGCGGGATGATGATCGAGATCATGGCCCGGGCCGGTGAGAAGCCCAGGGAGCGGGCCGCTTCCATCTGGCCCCTGGGGACCGCCTGGATGCCCGCGCGGATCGTCTCCGCCATGTACGCGGCCGCCACCAGGCCCAGCGCCAGGGCGACCTTGCCGTACGTGCCGCCGATGATCTCCGTGCCCGGGAAGGCCAGCGGGACGGCGACCCCGATGAAGATGAAGATCAGCAGGGCGGGCAGGCCGCGGAAGATCTCGATGTAGATCCCGGCGAGCCAGCGGTAGGGCCCCACCGAGGACAGCCGCATCAGCGCGATGACCATGCCGAGGGCCAGTCCGACGGCGAAGCCGGACACCGTGTAGAGCACGGTGTTCTTCAGCGCCAGCGTGATGACGTCCGGGAACATCTGCTCGGCGATCTCGGCCTGCGCGAACTGGTTCTGCAGCCGGTCCCAGTCCGCCGAGACCGCGAAGGCGATCACGGCGGCGACGAAGACGGCGTACTGGACGCCGCGCGAGACGCCGCGCTTCTGGCGCCGGCTCAGGCCCTTGCGGCGCGGAACCGACGCGAGCTCGGTGTCCTCACTCATGAGGCGGACGGGGAGGCCGCGGCCGCGTCGTACGGGCCGATCCACTGCTCGTACAGCTTCTTGTACGTGCCGTCGGCCTTGGCGTCGGCGAGGGCCTTGTTGATGGCCTGGACGAGCTCGCTGTTGCCCTTCTTCACCGTGAAGCCGTACTGCTCGCCGGTGTTCAGGTTGTCGACGACCTCGAAGGAGTCGGCGGTGGCCTTGTCCTTCAGCCAGCCCTGGACGACCGGGTAGTCGATGACGACGGCCTTGACCTGGCCGGTGCGCAGACCGTTGAGGACGGCGTCGGAGGACTCGAAGGAGACCGGGTCGAAGCCCTGCTTCTTGACGTAGTCCTCACCGGTGGTCTGCGCCTGGGCGCCGAGCTTGACGTTCTTGGACTTCACGTCGGCGAGGGAGGTCACGCCGGCCTTCTTGTCGACCAGGACGGCCTGGGTGGCGTCGAAGTACGGGGCGGAGAAGTCGACGTTCTTCTTCCGCTCCTCGGTGATGGTCATACCGGCGGCGGCCAGGTCGCACTCGCCGGAGTTGAGGAAGGCGCCCGTCTTGAAGTTCTCGAAGGGCGTGTCGAGGATCTCCTGCTTCACGCCCAGGTCCTCGGCGACGAGGTCGACGAGGGAGACGTCGAAGCCCTGAACCTTGCCGTCGATCTCCGACTGGAAGGGCGGGTACGGCAGGTGGGTGCAGGTGGTGAGCTGTCCGGCCTTGACGAGCTCGACACCGCCGGCGGCGGTCTTCGAGCCGCTGCCGCCGTCGTCGGTGGAGGTGCAGGCAGCCGCGAGCATCATCCCTGCCGTCGCGGTGATGGCGGCCAGGATGCGGGTCCTGCGGCCGGGGATCGTGTTCACGGCGGGCCTTCCTGTAAGGGAGCTGAGAGTTCCGATTATAAGGAGAGGTTTGAGGCACTCAAAACAAACCGATGGTCGCAGGGGCTCGCGGCCTAAGAAGTCGCCGGTCGGAAGGGCGGGTTGGCGCCGGTTACTCTCGTCACCTCTACCCCGTGAGTGAAGAGAGCACCGCCGTGACCCACCCGTTCCTTGACCTGACCCCGCTGAGTGCCGCCCGCTTCGCGTCGATCGAGGACCGGGTGGCGCGCCTGCTGAGCACCCGGCAGGACGTCGTGATCATGCAGGGTGAGGCGCTGCTGCCGCTGGAGGGCGCGATCCGCGGCACGGCCGGTCCGGGCACGACGGCCCTCAACGTCATCACCGGTCCGTACGGGCAGACCTTCGGCGACTGGCTGCGGGACTGCGGCGCCACGGTGATCGACCTGGCGGTGCCCTTCCACACGGCGGTCGGCGCGGAGCGGATCCGGGAGGCGTTCACCGAGCACCCGGAGATCGACTTCGTGTCCCTGGTGCACGCGGAGGCGGCCACCGGCAACACCAACCCGGTGGCGGAGATCGGCGAGGTGGTGAAGGAGCACGGCGCCCTCCTCTACCTGGACGCGGTCGCCTCGGTGGGGGCCGAGCCGGTACTGCCGGACGCCTGGGGCGTGGACCTGTGCGTGATCGGGGCGCAGAAGGCGATGGGCGGTCCGGCGGGTGTGTCGGCGGTCTCGGTGAGCGAGCGCGCGTGGGCGCGGATGGCGGCGAACCCGCGGGCGCCGCGCCGTTCCTACCTCTCCCTCCTCGACTGGAAGGAGCGGTGGGTCGACGGCGGCCGCAAGGCGCTGCTGCACGCGCCGGCGCAGCTCGAGATGCTGGCGCTGGAGGCCTGCGTGGAGCGGATCGAGGCGGAGGGCCTGGCGAACGTGATGGCCCGGCACGCGTCCGCCGCCGCGGCGACCCGCGCGGGGGCGCTGGCCCTGGGCGGCGGCCTGGAGCCGTACGTGCACGACGCGGCGGAGGCGGCGCCGGTCGCCACGACCCTGCGCTCCCCGTCGGACGTCGTGGCCTCGGAGCTGGTGGCACGGGCCCTGGCGAGCGACCCGGCGCTGCCGCTGGCCGCGGGTGGGGGCGCGCTGGCCAAGGAGATGATCCGGGTCAACCACTACGGCGCCGACGCCACCCCCGGCGCGGTCCGCGCCAGCCTGACGGCCCTGGGCACGGCCCTCGCGGGACAGGGACGGGACGTCGACCTGCCGGGCGCGCTGCGCGCCGCGGACACGGCCTGGCGCTGAGTGCCCCGGCGCTGGGTGCCCCGGGCGCGCTGAGCGGCCCGGCGCTGAGCGGCCCGGCGCCAGGTCGTGTCCCGGGCGGTCGGAGCGGGCGGCGCCGGGCGGACTCGGCGCCGTCGTCGGTGGGTCCTGCGATGCTCCGGGCATGAACACTCTTCCCGACGGCCGGCCCCACCCCTGATGACGGGCGACGAGCGGGCCATGCTCGAGAGCTGGCTCGACTTCCACCGCGCCACCCTGGAGCTGAAGTGCGCCGGTCTGGACGACGCACAGGTCCGGCGGACGTCGGCCGAGCCGTCCTCGCTCACCCTGCTCGGCCTGGTCCAGCACCTGGCCGAGGTCGAACGGAACTGGTCCCAGCGGGTGTTCGCCGGCCTCGACGAACCGCCCGTGTACGAGGACGGGACCGGATACGCCCTGGAGGCCGGCCAGGGGACTCGACGAGGCGCTGGCCGTCCGGCGCCGCGAGATCGCGCGGGCGTGAGCTGACCGCCCGGCGGTCGCTCGAGGACACCGGGCGGATCGCCGGGGGTCCGATGGCCGGGCTGGAGGTCAGTCTGCGGTGGGTGCTCATTCATCTCATCGAGGGGTACGCGCGACACAACGGCCACGCGGACATTCTCCGGGGGCGTATCGACGGGGTTACCGGAGCCTGAATTCGGAGTAATTCACGGGCAATTCCTACGGGTGGTTTTCCATTGCTCTTCTGCCCGCTTTCCCCGGCGCTAAACGCAAAGATTTCGCGAACGTCCGGCGGTGCGCTTCAGGCAGATTCCGTGAGGGTTTCCGCCGTGTGACACGTTCCACACGTTGTCCGTTCTGCGGCTTTTCCACCGGGTGAATCCACGCATATCACCCAACTCTCGCACCCGGCACCCGCCCGCGCGGATAACACAGGAACGGCCTCGCCGTAACCCCCACGCCCCATGCATTTTTTGATTTCCCTCGGTAAATTCAATCCGCATGACTGCCACACAAGCAGACCTGCAGATCGACCGCCCCTCGGTGGCCGACGGGGCCGCGCTCTGGCGTATCGCCAAGGAATCCGGAAAACTCGACCTGAACTCCTCCTACAGCTATCTGCTGTGGTGCCGTGACTTCGCCGGCACCTCGGCGGTGGCGCGCGCGGAGGACGGGCGGGTCGTCGGGTTCGTCACCGGCTACGTCCGCCCGGAGGACCCGCACACCCTGCTGGTGTGGCAGGTGGCGGTCGACGCCGCGTACCGCGGCCGGGGCCTCGCCGCCGCGCTGCTCGACGGGCTGACCGCACGGCTCGCCGCCGAGCGCCCGGTCACCACCGTGGAGACCACCATCACCCCGGGCAACACCGCCTCGGAGCGGCTGTTCACCTCCTACGCCGCCCGGCACGGGGCGGCCCTCTCCCGCGAGGTGCTGTTCGGCGCGGGCCTGTTCCCCGACGGCCCGCACGACCCCGAAGTCCTTTACCGCATCGGCCCGTTGACCTCTGCCTGACCCCACCCCCCACACCGTCACACCGAGGAGCGTTTCGCCGTGACCATCACCCAGCCCGACCTCAGCGTCTTCGAGACCGTGGAGTCCGAGGTGCGCAGCTACTGCCGTGGCTGGCCCGTCGTCTTCGACCGCGCCCAGGGCAGCCGTATGCAGGACGAGGACGGCCATCAGTACCTCGACTTCTTCGCCGGCGCGGGGTCACTCAACTACGGCCACAACAATCCCGTTCTGAAACGGGCGCTGATCGACTATCTGATGCGCGACGGCGTCACCCACGGGCTCGACATGTCCACCGTCGCCAAGCGGTCCTTCCTGCAGACGTTCCAGGACCTGGTGCTGCGGCCGCGCGACCTGCCGTACAAGGTCATGTTCCCGGGGCCGACCGGCACCAACGCCGTGGAGTCCGCGCTGAAGCTGGCGCGGAAGGTGAAGGGGCGCGAGGCGATCGTGTCGTTCACCAACGCCTTCCACGGGATGTCGCTCGGCTCGCTCGCCGTCACCGGCAACGCCTTCAAGCGGGCCGGGGCGGGCATCCCGCTGGTGCACGGCACGCCCATGCCGTTCGACAATTACTTCGACGGCACGGTCCCCGACTTCCTCTGGTTCGAGCGGCTGCTCGAGGACCAGGGCTCCGGGCTGAACAAGCCCGCCGCGGTGATCGTCGAGACCGTGCAGGGCGAGGGCGGCATCAACGTCGCCCGCCCGGAGTGGCTGCGGGCGCTCGCCGACCTGTGCGAGCGCCAGGACATGCTGCTGATCGTCGACGACATCCAGATGGGCTGCGGCCGTACCGGGGCGTTCTTCTCCTTCGAGGAGGCCGGGATCGTCCCCGACATCGTCACCGTGTCCAAGTCCATCAGCGGCTACGGGCTCCCCATGTCTCTGTGCCTGTTCAAGCCCGAGCTGGACGTGTGGGAGCCGGGTGAGCACAACGGCACCTTCCGGGGCAACAACCCGGCCTTCGTCACGGCCACCGCGGCGCTCGAGACGTACTGGGCCGACGGCTCGGCCATGGAGAAGCAGACCCGCACGCGCGGCGAGCAGGTCGAGCAGGCGCTGGTCTCGATCACCGAGGAGAACCTCGCCGACGTCAAGGAGTACCGGGGCCGCGGCCTGGTGTGGGGCCTGGAGTTCCACGACAAGGCGCGGGCCGAGCGGGTGGCGCGGCGCGCGTTCGAACTGGGGCTGCTGGTCGAGACGTCCGGGCCCGAGAGCGAGGTCGTCAAGCTGCTGCCGGCCCTCACCATCACCCCCGAGGAGCTGGACGAGGGCCTCAGCGTCCTCGCCCGCGCGGTCCGCGAGACCGCCTAGCCGGACCGTCCCGTCCGGACGTCCCGGCAGACCACTGCAGCAGACCGTTTCCACGGACGGTCCCGTCGGACCGTCCCGTCGGACCGTCCCGTCAGGAGGAAGTACACCACCGTGATCGTCCGTTCGTTCAAGGACATCGAAGGCACCGACCGGCATGTGAAGGCGGCGTCCGGCACCTGGGAGAGCAAACGCATCGTCCTGGCCAGGGAGAGGGTCGGCTTCTCCCTCCACGAGACGATCCTCTACGCGGGCACCGAGACGTCGATGTGGTACGCGAACCACGTCGAGGCCGTCGTCTGCGTCGAGGGCGAGGCCGAACTCACCGACCACGAGACCGGGCGGACGTACACCGTCACGCCCGGGACCATGTACCTCCTCGACGGGCACGAGCGGCACACGCTGCGCGTCAAGGAGGACTTCCGCTGCCTCTGCGTGTTCAACCCGCCCGTCACCGGCCGGGAGGACCACGACGAGAACGGCGTCTACCCGCTGCTCACCGAGCCCGACGAGGTGTGACATCACCATGACCACCGTCGACGACACCACGGTCACCGATCTCTACCCCAGCCGCGGCACCGCCGAGGTGACCGTCCCCCGCCAGGACCCGGTCGTCTGGGGCGCCCCCGACGCGCCCGGCCCGTTCGTCCCGCTGGACCTCCAGTCGTTCGAGCGGGACGGCTTCGTCACCGTCGACCAGCTCCTCACCGACGACGAGGTCGCCGTCTACCGGCAGGAGCTCGACCGTCTGGTGACCGACCCGGCGATCCGGGCGGACGAACGGTCCGTCGTGGAGCCGAAGTCGAAGGAGATCCGGTCCGTCTTCGAGGTGCACCGCATCAGCGAGGTGTTCGCCGCCCTCGTGCGCGACGAGCGGGTCGTCGGCCGGGCCCGCCAGATCCTCGGCTCCGACGTGTACGTCCACCAGTCGCGGATCAACGTCAAGCCGGGCTTCGGCGCCAGTGGTTTCTACTGGCACTCGGACTTCGAGACCTGGCACGCCGAGGACGGTCTGCCGCGGATGCGGACGGTGTCCGTCTCGATCGCGCTGACCGAGAACCACGACACCAACGGCGGCCTGATGATCATGCCGGGCTCGCACAAGACGTTCCTCGGCTGCGCCGGCGCCACGCCGAAGGACAACTACAAGAAGTCGCTGCAGATGCAGGACGCGGGCACGCCCTCCGACGAGGCGCTGACCGAGATGGCCTCCGCGTACGGCATCAGGCTGTTCACGGGCCGCGCCGGTTCGGCGACCTGGTTCGACTGCAACTGCATGCACGGGTCCGGCGACAACATCACGCCGTTCCCGCGCAGCAACGTCTTCATCGTGTTCAACAGCGTGGAGAACGCGGCCGTGGAGCCGTTCGCGGCGCCGGTGCGCAGGCCGGAGTTCATCGGGGCGCGGGACTTCACGCCGGTGCGGTAGACGCCCTCCCAGGACACCGGGCCGGGCCCCTCGTGCGGTACGGGGGCCCGGCCCGGTCCTGTGCGGTCAGCCGGACAGCACGTCCAGCAGGCGGTCGACCTCCGCTGCCGTGTTGTACAGGTGGAAGGCCGCGCGCAGGTTGCCCGCGCGGTCGGAGACCTGGATGCCGGCCCTGCCCAGCTCGGGCTGGCGGTGGCCGAGTCCGGGCACCGAGACGATCGCCGACCCGGGGGCGGGCACGGGCTGGTGACCGAGCGTCGCGAGCCCGGCCCGGAACCGGTCGGCGAGGGACAGGTCGTGGGCCCGGACGGCGGCGACGCCGAGTTCCTCGATCAGATCGAGGGAGCGGCGCAGCCCCGCGAAGGTGAACAGGGCGTGGGTCAGGTCGAACCGCCGTGCGGAGTGGGCGAGTTCCGCCACCGGGCCGTAGCAGCTGTTCCACGGCTCCTCCGCCGCGACCCAGCCGGCCAGCAGCGGTGTCAGTCCGCCGAAGTCCTCCGGGACGACGAGGAAGGCCGCGCCGTGCGGGCCGAGCAGCCACTTGAAGGAGACGGACGCGGAGAAGTCGTGGGCGTCGGCGTCGATCGGCAGCCAGCCGGCGGCCTGGGAGTGGTCGACGTAGGTGCGCGCGCCGTGCGCCCGCGCCGCCTCGCGCAGGGCGGTCAGGTCGGCGATCCGGCCGTCCGCGGACTGGGCGGCGCTGACCGCGACGAGCGCGGTGCCCGGGCGGACGGACTCGGCGATCCGCTCCAGCGGCACCGCGCGCACCTTGAGGTCGCCGCGGACGTGGAACGGGTTCAGCACGGAGGTGAAGTCGTCCTCGGCGGTGAGGACTTCGGCGCCCGCCGGCAGGGAGGCGGCGATGACGCCCGTGTGCGCGGCGACCGAGGCGCCGAGTGCCACCCGGTCGGCCGGGACTCCGGCGAGCCGGGCGTAGGCGGCCCGGCAGGCCTCCACGTCCTCGTACAGCGACGTCAGCGGCCGGCCCTCGGCCCGCAGCACCGCGGCCTCGTGCAGGGCGGCCACGGTACGGGCCGGGAGCAGGCCGTTGCTCGCCGTGTTGAGGTAGGTGGTCTTCGGGGCGAACTCGGCGCGGACGAGGGTCTCGAAGGTCTCCATGGCTCCACTGTGGGGCCCGGAGAAGTAGAAGTCCATCGCGGATTCTTACGCGGTTCCCCTAAGGAATGCTTATGAATACGCCTTCACCTGCGGCTTGTCGCGTCCGGCCGCGCCGTCAGTGCTGCGGCACCGCGCACCCGTCCGGGCCGCAGGCCTCGCCGGTGCCCTGGTCGATCACGGTCAGCGGTGAGCGCTCGCCCCACGCCTGGGTCAGCGCCTGGGTGAAGACCTCGGCGGGCTGGGCGCCGGAGACGCCGTACGTGCGGTCGAGGACGAAGAAGGGCACCCCGGTGGCGCCGAGCTGGGCGGCCTCCCGCTCGTCGGCGCGGACCTCGTCGGCGTAGGCGGCGGGGTCGGCGAGCACCGTGCGGGCGGCCTGCGCGTCGAGCCCGGCTTCAACGGCCAGCTCCACGAGCCGCTCGTCGCCCTCGGTGAAGACGGACCGCTCCTCGGCGAAGTTCGCCCGGTACAGGATCTGGAGCAGCTCGTCCTGGCGGCCCTGCTCCTTGGCGAAGTGGAGGAGCCGGTGCATGTCGAAGGTGTTGCCGTGGTCGCGGTCCCGGGTGTGGTAGTCGAGGCCCTCGGCGGCGGCCTGGGCGCCGAGGTTCTCCTCGCCGGCCTGCGCCTGCGCCTCGCTCATGCCGTACTTCCGGGTGAGCATCGTGAGCACCGGCTGGACGTCCTCCTTGGCGCGGCCGGGGTCCAGCTCGAAGGAGCGGTGCACCACCTCGACCTCGTCGCGGTGCGGGAAGGCCTCGAGCGCCCTCTCGAAGCGGGCCTTGCCCACGTAGCACCAGGGGCAGGCGATGTCGCTCCAGATCTCGACGCGCATGTCTCGGCTCTCTCCAGTCGTACGGCTACGGAAGACGTCCTCCGGGCGGAGGCTCCCTCCGCCGGGTGCGTGAACGTTCAAACAGCTCGGTTCATTCCCCGCGCACCGGCAACCGCAGGAAGACGTGGTGGTCCCCTTCGGCCGGCGGGTGCTCCGGGTCGGGCACCCAGCCCTGACGTGCGGAGAAGGCCTGTGCGCGCCGGTTGTCGACGTGCACGTCGAGGACGGCCGTGGACCGGCCGTCGGCCCGCCAGTGCTCGACGCAGGCCTCGTGCAGGGCCGTGCCGAGGCCGGCGCGCCAGTGATCGGGGTCGACGTGGAACGGGAACAGCTTGACCCGGTCCGCCGAGGCCCCCTCCGGGGTGCGGAAGGAGGCGAGGGCGAGATCCGGCCCTGCTCGACGGCGCACAGCACCTGTCCGTCCGGCCGCTCGACGGCGCTCCGCCATGCGGCGGGCCGGTCGACGCCGTCGTCGGGGAGGCCGTCCGGGTAGTACGTCGCCCTGGCCCGTCGGTGCAGGGCGGCGACGGTCTCCGCCTCGGCGGGCAGGACGGTGCGGATCACGCGTTCCCGGTCACACGTCGGCTGATCACGCAACGGAGGACGTGACCTCCTCCGCTCCGGTTCCGGAGCAACCGGACCGGCGGCCCCACCGGCACCGACGGCCGCGCTCAGCTTCCGTCGCGCAGGTCGTCCGGCCACTTCGGCCGGAACTCCAGGTGGTCGTAGGTCACGACGCACCCCTCCCCCATCGGCGACTGGGTCATGAAGCCGACCAGGGCCGCGCCCGTCTCCTCCTCCTCGCCCAGCGTGAACAGCCGCACGAAGGTCCAGCGCTCGCCGTCCCGGGAGGCGTGGAAGGCGAAGGCACGCCCGGTGCGGCTCACCCGCAGCCAGACGGAACTCCCGTCCACGGTGAAGGAGTTGGCGTCGTCGGAGTGCCCCCGGGTGACCACCGTGCAGACGGTGGGCACGTCCGGGGAGTTCTCCAGACAGAGCTTGGCCCAGGCGCGTTCACCGACGTGGACGTAGAGGACGCCCGCGTCGAAGGCCCCGTTGAACCCCACGGTGACCCGCGCGATGAGCTGGAAGTCCCCCTCGGGCGCCCCGAGCAGCCGGGGCGCGTCGGTGGCGGGCTCCAGCGCCTCCCCGGTGGGCGGCACGAACCGGTCCTGGCGGGGCCCGGCCCATCCGGTGAGGACACCGCCTTCGTAGGACCAGTTCCCGTCGGGTCCGTAGGTGCGGAGCGGGAAGGGGAGTTCGGGGAGTTCGACGTCCATTGCGCGAGTCTCTCAGGCCGGGGACAGCTTGCCTTGCCGGGGGTGCGGGCCGTACGGCACGCGGCTGCGCCGCGTGGGCGCGACCGGCCTCGACCGGCGCGCGCCCCGCGCACGGCGGCGCTACCGCTCGAGTCGCCCGTTGAACCGCCGCGGCAGCCCCAGCTCGTTCTCGTCCCGCAGCTCCACCGGCAGCAGGGCCTGCGGGGCGTTCTGGTAGACCACCGGCCGCAGCCACCGCTCGATGGCGGTCCCGCCCACCGAGGTCGAGGTGGACGTCGTGGCCGGGTACGGCCCGCCGTGGTGCTGTGCCGGAGCGACGGCGACGCCCGTCGGCCAGCCGTTCACCAGCACGCGCCCGGCGAGCGGCGTCAGCTCGGCGAGGATCTCCGCGCCGCGTCCCTCCCCGGCCGCCTCCTCCTCGGACAGCTGGACCGTCGCCGTGAGGTTTCCGGGCAGCCGCGAGAGCACGGCCTTGACCTCCCCCTCGGACTCGTAGCGGGCCACGACGGTGACCGGCCCGAAGCACTCCTCCAGCAGCAGGTCGTACTCGCCCTCCGCCGCCAGCCGGGCCGCCGGCACGCTCAGGAACCCGGCGCTGACGGTGTGCTCGCCGCCCGCACCCGGCGTCACCGGGGACTCCACGTCGGGCAGTTCCGCGCGCTCGGCGACTCCGGCGATGAAGTTGTCCCGCATGCGGTGGTCGAGCAGCACGCCCGCGTCCGTGTCGCTGACGGCGTCCGTCAGCGACTTGACCAGGCCGTCGCCGGCGGCGCCGGAGGGCACCAGCACCAGTCCCGGCTTCACGCAGAACTGCCCGACGCCCAGCGTCATCGACCCGGCGAGCCCGGCGCCGATCGCCTCGGCGCGCTCGGCGGCGGCCGCCTCCGTCACCACGACGGGGTTGAGGGAGCCCAGCTCGCCGTGGAACGGGATCGGCACCGGCCGGGCCGCCGCCGCGTCGAACAGCGCGCGCCCGCCCCGGATGGACCCGGTGAAGCCCGCGGCGGCGATCAGCGGGTGCTTGATGAGCTCGACGCCCGCCTCGAAGCCGTGGACGAGACCGACGACGGCCTGGTCGATGCCGTGCTCGGCGGCGGCCGCGCGCAGGACGTGGGCGACCAGCTCGGACAGGCCCGGGTGGTCGGGGTGGGCCTTGACGACGACCGGGCAGCCCGCGGCGAGCGCGCTCGCGGTGTCGCCGCCGGCGACGGAGAAGGCGAAGGGGAAGTTGGAGGCCGAGTAGACGGCGACGACGCCCAGGGGCACCTTGTAGCGGCGCAGGTCCGGGACGGGCGGGGTGGCGGTGTCGTCGGGGTGGTTGATGACGACGTCGAGGAAGGCGCCCTCGTCGACGATGTCCGCGAAGGCGCGCAGCTGGTAGCAGGTGCGGGCGAGTTCACCGGTCAGCCGGACCGGGCCGAGCGCGGTCTCGGCGTCGGCGACCTCGACGAGCTGGTCCTTGGCCGCCTCGAGGCGGTCGGCGGCGGTGCGCAGGAAGGCCGCGCGGACGGTGCGGTCGGCGAGGGCCTCGCGCGTGGTGTGCGCGGCACGGACGACGGAGTCCACCTCCTGGGCCGTGGCCTCCACCGCAACCTGTTCACGCTGCTTCCCGGTTCGGGGGTCGACACTCCAGACTGGTGCTGCTGCCACCGCGGGTTCCCTCCACGTTTGTTGCCGCAATGCCGTATACGCAATGCCGCAGTCCTTACGTCACCACCAGGGTCGTTCGATATACTGAACGCCGTCTCTGATGGTGAATATGCTGTTGGAGACTATTTCCCGTCGAACGAAGGGGTCAAGGGCGATGTCGGCTGGCGAGACGGGGGGCGGGGCGCAGGTCAAGTCCGCGGTGCGGACGGTTGAGCTGCTGGAATACTTCGCCGGCCGCCCCGGCATGCACTCCCTCGCGTCGGTCCAGGAGGCCGTCGGCTATCCCAAGTCCAGTCTCTACATGCTGCTGCGCACCCTCGTGGAGCTGGGCTGGGTGGAGACGGACGCGACCGGCACGCGCTACGGCATCGGTGTGCGGGCCCTGCTGGTGGGCACCTCCTACATCGACGGCGACGAGGTGGTCGCGGCCGCCCGTCCGACGCTGGACCGCCTCTCCGACGACACCACGGAGACCATCCACCTGGCCCGTCTGGACGGCACCAACGTCGTCTACCTCGCCACCCGCCAGTCCCAGCACTACCTGCGCCCCTTCACGCGGGTCGGCCGACGCCTCCCGGCCCACTCGACCTCCCTCGGCAAGGCGCTGCTGAGCACCTACACGGACGAGCAGGTCCGCAAGCTGCTCCCGGAGACGCTGCCCGCCCTCACCGAGCACACGATCACGGACCGCGAGAAGCTCATCGAGGAACTGCACCAGGTGCGCGAGCAGGGCTTCGCCGTGGACCGCGAGGAGAACACGCTCGGTCTGCGCTGCTTCGGCGTGGCGATCCCGTACCGCACCCCGGCGCGGGACGCGATCAGCTGCTCGGTGCCGGTGGCCCGGCTGACCCCCGCGCACGAGCAGATGGTGAAGGACGCGCTGTTCGACGCGCGCGACCGGCTCACCCTGGCGACCCGGAGGCTCTGAACGGTGCACGTGGTACTGCGTGAGGTCCACGACAGCGACCTGCCGGTCTTCTACCGGCAGCTCAACGATCCGGAGGCCCTCCGGATGGCCGCCTTCACCCCGGAGGACCCGGCCGACCGGAACGCCTTCGAGGACCGCTGGAAGCGCATAAGGTCCACTTCCCTGGTCCGCACGATCCTGGCCGACGGGGACGTGGTCGGCAACGCGGCGGTGTACGGGGAGCCCGGCGAGCGCGAGGTCACCTACTGGGTGGACCGCGCCTACTGGGGGCGGGGCGTGGCGACGGCCGCGCTGCGCGGGCTGCTGGCCGAGGTGCCGGAAAGGCCGCTGTACGCGCGCGCGGCGGCGGACAACGCCGGCTCGCTGCGCGTGCTGGAGAAGTGCGGGTTCCGGGCGACGACGCTGGCCACGGGGTACGCCCCCGCGCGCGGGGAGGAGATCGAGGAGGTCGTCCTCCTCCTGGAGGCCTGACGGGGCCGTAGATGAACGGACGATGAGAAAGCGGGCGGACGGGAACGATTCCCCTCCGCCCGCTCGTCTTCCCGGACGTCATGAACAAGACGATCAGGCGCGCCTCGGTCTTCGCGCTGCTGCTGGTGCTCGCCCTGCTGGTGCGGGCGACGTGGGTGCAGTTCTACGAGGGCCGGGCGCTGGCGGACGACACGGACAACCGGCGCAACGCGATCGAGACGTACGCGGAGCCCCTCGGAAACATCATCGTCGCGGGGAAGGCGATCACCGGCTCGGCGGTGACGACGGACAGCGACCTGAAGTACCGGCGCACGTACACGGACGGCGAGTTGTACGCGGCGGTCACGGGCTACGCCTCGCAGAGCTACGCCCCCACCCAGCTGGAGGGCGTCTACGCGGACCTGCTCAACGGCACGGACAGTCGGCTGAGGACCGTGATGGACACGGTCACCGACCAGCGGGCCGACCCGGGCGACGTGGTCACGACGATCGACCCGGACGTGCAGAAGGCGGCCTACGACGCGCTCGGTGACACCAAGGGCGCGGCCGTGGCGATCGACCCCGCGACCGGCAGGATCCTCGCGGTCGTGTCGACGCCGTCGTACGACCCGTCGTCGCTCACCGACGCCAACACGGCCGGTACCGCCTGGAAGAAGCTCACCACGGACGCGGACAAGCCGCTGGTCAACCGCGCGCTGCGGCAGCCGCTGCCGCCGGGCTCGACGTTCAAGCTGGTGGTGGCGGCGGCCGCGCTGGAGGACGGGCTGTACGCGTCGGTGGACGAGAGGACGGACAGTCCCGACCCCTACACGCTGCCGGGCACGAGGACGGTCCTGCGCAACGAGAACACGTCGGCGCCCTGCGAGAACGCGTCGATCCGGGTCGCCCTGCAGTACTCCTGCAACAACGTCTTCGCGCGCATGGCGGTCCAGCTCGGACAGGACAAGGTGCGGGCGATGGCCGAGAGGTTCGGCTTCGACGACGAGACGCAGGACGTGCCGGTGCGGGCCTACACGAGCGTGTACCCGTCGGACATGGACGAGTCGTCGACCGCGCTGACCGGTATCGGCCAGTACGACGTGACGGCGACCCCGCTCCAGATGGCCATGGTCTCCGCGGCCATAGCCAACGACGGCAAGCTGGTCTCGCCGCACATGGTCTCGCAGATCACCGACAGCAACGGCGACGTCCTGACGGACTACGACGAGGAGGCCGGGACGACACGGGTCGTCAGTTCCGGCACCGCCGAGCAACTGCGGTCGGCGATGCGGACGGTCGTCGAGAAGGGCACGGGCACCAACGCACTGATCGACGGCGTCACCGTCGGCGGCAAGACGGGCACCGCCCAGCACGGCGAGAACAACAGCAAGACGCCGTACGCGTGGTTCACGTCGTACGGCGGGGCCGACGGCAAGGAGGTCGCCGTGGCGGTGGTGGTGGAGCAGTCGGACGCGGCGAGGTCGGAGGTCAGCGGTAACGGACTGGCGGCGCCCGTGGCCAAGGCCGTCATGAAAGCAGCGCTGCGGTAGCGCCGTAAGGGGCGGGGCCGTGTCGGTGTGCGGCCCCGCGGCACGGGCGCGACCGGCCACGACGACGTCGCACCGGTCGCGCGCCGTTCCTCACTTGACGCCGAGAACCTGCTCGATCGGGTCGATCGCGAAGTACACCACGAACAGCGCCGAGGCGCCCCACAGCAGCCAGTGGACCTCCTTGGCCCTGCCCAGCACCGTCTTGATCACCACGTAGGCGAGGAAGCCCGCGCCGATGCCGTTGGTGATGGAGTAGGTGAACGGCATCACGGCGATCGTCAGGAACGCGGGGATGGCGATCTCGTAACTGTCCCAGTCGATGGACTTCACCTGGGTCATCATCAGGAAGCCGACGGCGACCAGCGCGGGGGCCGCCGCCTGCAGCGGGACGATGGTGAGCAGCGGGGTGAGGAACAGGGCGAGGGCGAACAGGCCGCCGGTGACCAGGTTGGAGAAGCCGGTGCGGCTGCCCTCGCCGACGCCGGCCGCCGACTCGATGTAGGAGGTGGCGGAGGAGGACGAGGCGGCGCCGCCCGCGACCGCCGCCGCGCCGTCGATGAGCAGCACACGGCCCAGGTGGGGCACCTTGCCGTCCTCGTCGAGGAGGTCGGCCTCGGCGCTGACGCCGACGACCGTGCCCATGGTGTCGAAGAAGTCGGACAGGATCAGCGTGAAGACGAGCAGGACGACCGTGATGACGGTGGTCTCCCCGAACGCGCCGAACAGGCTGAAGTGACCGAGCAGTCCGAAGTCGGGGGTGTCGACGACCTTGTCGGGCCACTCGGGCGTGGTCAGGCCCCACGACTCGACGTCCGCGACCGAGTTGACGACGATCGCGACGAGGGTCATCGTCACGATGCTGATGAGGATGGCGCCCTTGACCTTCCGGGCGAGCAGCCCGATGGTCAACAGCACGCCGAGGCAGAACACGAGGATCGGCCACCCGGTGAGGGTTCCCGAGCCGCCGAGCTGGACCGGGACGGTGGTGTTCGCGGCGTCGGGGATACGGCTGACGAAGCCGGCGTCGACGAAGCCGATGAAGGCGATGAACAGGCCGATGCCCACGCTGATCGCCTGCTTGAGCGGCTGCGGGATGGCGTGCATGACGGCCTCGCGCAGGCCCGTCACCACGAGCACGCAGATCAGCAGGCCTTCGAGGACGATGAGGCCCATCGCGTCGTCCCAGCTCATCAGCGGGGCGATCTGGAAGGCGACGACCGCGTTCAGGCCGAGGCCCGCGGCGAGCGCGAGGGGCAGGTTGCCGCCGACGCCCATGATGATCGTCATGACGGCGGCCACCAGGGCGGTGGCGGTGGTGAGTTGGACGGGGTCCAGGGACTCCCCGAACTTGTCCTTGGCGCTGCCCAGGATGATGGGATTCAGGACAAGGATGTAGGCCATCGTGAAGAACGTGGCGAAGCCGCCGCGTATCTCACGGCCGAAGGTCGATCCCCGTTCGGAGATCCTGAAGAACCGGTCGACGCTGTTCACCGCCGGGGGCGCCGTACTTGGCCGGTCGATCGCCTTCTTCGTCTCGGACATGACAGAACTCCTCGTGGCCTGGTCGATCGGTGTGCGGATGCTGGCTGGATTGTTCCCCCGCTGAACCTGTTTCAGGTTTTCGCCGTGTTACGGAATCGGGTGCGCACTACGTTCGGACCACCACACAGCGTTCGAACCCCCGTACCAAACCAAGCGGTCGATCACTGCTACGCTCCCGATCTCGTCCCGCCCCCCTCCCCGGGACATCCTCATGTCATTCACATGACACGCACAGCAGGCGCCCCGGCGGGTGCCGGAAGTCATCGAGAAGAGGTCACCCGTGGGCACAGTCGTCGACGACGCCGCCTCCGTGGAGTTCCATGCCTTCTTCGAACGCCACTACGCCGAACTGTCCCGGCTCGCCCACCTCTTGACCGGCGAGGCGGACACGGCCGACGACCTGGCCGCGGACGCGCTGCTGGCGTTGTGGCACCGCTGGGACCGGGTGCGCGCGGCCGACCATCCGGTGGCGTACGCACGCGGCGTCGTCGCCAACCTGGCCCGCACCCGCATCCGCAGTGCCGTCCGCGAACGCCGCAGGATCTCCCTGTTCTGGTCGCAGCGCGAGGAGAAGACGGAGAACCCCGATGTGGCGGGCGTTGTGGACGTGCGGTCGGCGCTGCGTAGACTCCCCTTCCGCAAACGGGCCTGCGTGGTGCTCCGGCACGCCTTCGACCTCTCGGAGAAGGACACCGCGCTCGCCCTGGGGGTCTCGGTGGGTACCGTGAAGAGCCAGACCTCGAAGGGAATGGCCGAGTTGCAGAAGCTGCTCGGCGCTCAAGGTGCCCCGCAGAAGGTGCACGCCGTGATGGCGGTGCGCACCGGTGAAGCCGGAGGGAGGGACCGATGACGATGCAGCGGGACGTGCACGACGAGCTGCGCGCCCGGCTGCACGAGGCGGCCGAGGCGCACCAGCCGGACCGCGAGCGGATCCTCGCCCGGATCGAGCGCGGCATGGCGGGACAGGAACGGATCGATCACCGGGCGACACGTCCGCTCCTGTGGGGCTGGGCGCGGATCGCGAGTGCCACGGCCGCGGTCGCGGGCATGCTCGCGGTCGGCGGCTACGCGGTGGCGTCCGCGGTGAAGGACGACGCCCCGCCGCAGCAGACGGTCGCCGTCTCGCCCGCACCGGTGGAGTCCCCGGACGCCACGAGCCGCCCGCCGGCCTCCCCGAAGGCGACGCCGACCACCGGCGGCGGGGCGCAGGAGCCGGACGAGCCGAGCGGTCCCCCGGCGCGGACGGAGCAGTCGACGCCCTCCGCGCCGCCCGCGGCCGACCTGCTGCCGGTCCTCGACGACACCGAGGACGGCCCGCTGTGGTCGGACGGCTCGGTGGACCCGCACAGCAACGACTTCTGGGCGCAGAGCAACATCACGTTCAAGACGTCCGAGCAACTCACCGCGCTGACCGTGCAGGTGAGGATCGCGCAGACCGGCGGGGTGTCCTCGACGGGCGCCTGGCGCTCCCTGCCCGAGGACGACTTCGACTTCACGGTCGCCGAGCGGGACGGCTTCCTCGTCTACACCTGGGTGCTCAAGGAGGGCCGTACGGTCCCGAAGGGCGAGTGGGTGTTCGCCGGGCAGTACGACCACGACCGGGGCGGCCGGGACGCCAAGGACGACAGCTACACGATCGAGGTCACGTCGGACGGCCGGGGCAGCGTTGTGGGCGGTGACTTCGCGGCCCAGGACGACGACGAGGGCGACTCGTAGGGAAGTCCCGTAAAAAGTTCCCGCAGAGGCGGCAACCCTTTCCTCACCGGTGGCGACCCCATCACGCACGAGTCACCACCCACTTGAGGAATCGGTACATGACTGCACCGGCAGAACCGCGCGTCCGGCACCGCCGCAAGGTCACCAAGCGGCGGGCGCTGATCGCCGGATCCGCCGCCCTGGCCCTCTCCGGCGCGGCGGTCGTCACCACGACGATGCTCTCGTCCGCGGGCGCCGCGTCCACCTGGCCGACGGCCGACGGCAGCAAGGCCGTCTCCTCGACGATCAAGGTGTCTGGCACGTACGACGGCAAGCTGCAGAAGTTCTACGGCACCGGCGCCCTGGGCGGCAGCGGGCAGGACGAGGGCCAGGATCCCGTCTTCGAACTGGCCGACGGCGCCGTCCTGAAGAACGTGATCATCGGGACGCCGGCCGCGGACGGCGTCCACTGCAAGGGCTCCTGCACGCTGCAGAACGTGTGGTGGCTGGACGTCGGCGAGGACGCGGCCAGTTTCAAGGGCAAGTCCTCGTCGTCGGTGTACAAGGTCATCGGCGGCGGCGCGAAGAACGGCGCCGACAAGGTGCTGCAGTTCAACGGCGCCGGCAAGCTGGTCGTGACCGGCTTCCGGGTGGAGAACTCCGGCAAGCTGGTCCGCTCCTGCGGCAACTGCAAGACGCAGTACAAGCGCACGATCGTGCTGAGCGACATCGACGTCGTCGCGCCGCTGAAGGCGATCGTCGGCGTGAACGCCAACTACGGCGACACCGCCACGCTGTCGAAGATCCGCATCCAGGGCGACAGCAAGAGGAAGACCAAGACGTGCGTCCGCTTCCAGGGCAACAACACCGGTAAGGAGCCGAAGGAGCTGGGCACCGGCGCCGACGGAACCACCTGCACGTTCTCTTCGTCCGACATCACCTACAAGTGATCGGGACCTGCCGGCCGGAGCCCCTCTCCGGCCGGCAGAACGCCCCCGCCGGTGCTCACCGGCGGGCGGTTCGCTGTGCTCACCGTGCCGTACGGCTGGTCCATCGTCGAGCCGATGGTCGTCGAGCCCGTGGTAAGGAAGGTCGTCGCCGGCAGCGAGCCGTCCGCTGCGCGGGCGCCGTACGCGGTGGTCGCGTCCGTCGACCTGAAGGGGGGCGTCGCCACCCCGCTGTCCCAGTTGTTGGCCGCGGAGACGGTCGACGGCCCCAGCCGGGACGCTCCGCCCTCGTTGCCCACCGCGAGGTTCCGGGCCGGCCGGGCCTTCCCCGTGGCGAAGGAGAAGCCCGCCTCCGCGTTGGCGTAGGCCGTGTTGCGGTTCAGGGCGATCGCCCCGGTGTTGGAGTTCTCGGTGAACCCGTTCAGCGTGTTGTCCCAGGCCGCGTTGTTGTTGACGACGTGCGCGACGGCGACGCCGCCACCGCCCAGCTTGAACCCGTTGCCGTTGCCCTCGAAGGCGGAGTCGTTCCACCGGTTCCTGCCGTTGCCGAAGGCCCACGAGTGCTCGACGGTGACCGGCGTGGAGAACTGCCACAGGTCGAGCCCGTCGTCGGAGTTGTCGTACAGACGCGCCCGTCGCGCCGATGGTCGTGCCGCGCTTCGTCGTGCGGGGGGCGGATCACAGGACGCGGTCGAGCCAGCCGAAGACCTCGTCCTGCATGTGGTCGACGAAGACATGGCCGAGGTCGGGCCAGGTCCTCAGGTGCAGCCGCCGCTCGGCGTGGCGGGAGCGCCAGACGGCGCGCAGCTTGTCGTGGGCCACGCGGACGCCGTCGGCGGGGAACAGCGGATCGAGACCGCCGTTGAAGAAGAGCATCGGCCTGGGGGCGGCGATGCTCGCCACGTCGGGGAAGTCGAGGTGGCGGGGAAGCCCCGGGTGCAGCATGTAGTAGGCGGACTGGCCGCGCAGGGTGTTGTTGCCCGGGACCATCATCTCCTTGAGCCCGGTCATCCAGCAGACGGCGGCCGCGGCGGCGACGTCGTCGCTGAGCGCCGCCGTCTGCCAGGCCCTGAAGGCGCCCATGGAGAAGCCGACGGCCGCGATCCGCCGCCGGTCCACCCGGTCGAGCCGGGCGAGGAAACCGGCGGCGCGGGCGTCCTCACGGGCCATGAGACCGGCCAGGGAGGAGCCCAGGTGGTAGAAGTTGCCGGCCAGGGCCTGCTGCTGGTCGTAGGCGAGGGGTCCCCGGTCGCCCCAGCCCAGGGCGTCGGCGGCCAGGACCACGTATCCCCGCCGGGCCAGTTCGTCGCCGACGAACCGTCCGCTGAAGTACTTCTCCGTCCACGCCCGGGCGGAGGCGAGCCGTGTGGCGTCGTACCAGGGGCGGACCAGCTTCTCCTTGCCGATGTCGAACCTCGCCCCGTGGTCGTGCAGGAGGAGCACGGCCGGGAAGGGGCCGGGGCCGTGCGGGGTGAGGAGGGCGGCGCGGACGCGTTCGTGCCGGGTGAGGGAGAGGGTCACCAGTTGCCGGGTGTAGCCGTCCGCTTCGGTACGTTCCCCGAACTCGGGGGCGTACGGGGTCGCGTCCTCCCGGTCGACGATCAGCGCCTCCTCGACCTGGGCGCGGGCCGCCCGGCGCCAGGCGCGGAAGTCGCGGATCGGGGAGGTGCCCCAGGCCAGCGGGAAGGTCAGCGCGTCCTTCAGCGCGGGGTGGAAGTCGGGCAGCGGTCCGTCCACCACGGCCGCCTCCGCACCGGTCGCCGCTCCTCCGGCCAGCAGAGCGGCCCCCGTCCCGACGACGAACGCCCGCCGTCCCACCGGCTCACGGACGCTCATACGGCCTCCAGTCCCCGAGGTAGGTCCGCCGGGTGTGCACGGCCGCCTCGGCCGCCGACAGCTGCGGCCTGTTGGCCGGCTCGGAGATCGTCGCGCCGGGACCGCAGTTGGCGTGCTCGCGGAACCGCATGGTCGGCCAGGGGTACGCGTCCCGCATGTTGGTGTACGGGGTGACCGCGTCGATGCCGGGGCCGATCCAGGTGTCCCGCACGACCAGCGAGGGCCAGGCGGTCGTCTCGTACGACGGCACCCACGGACGGGCCAGCTTGTACGCCCCGTCCTCGGCGCCGGAGGTGATCCGGCCGCGCACGGCGAGGAAACCGTAGGGGTTGGCGCGGGCGGTGGCGGGGGCGAAGACCATGCCCTTCGGTGTGAAGGTCACGTCGCGCTGGAGGGTGTGGAAGTGACAGGCGTCGAAGACGGCCCGCGCCCGCCCGAAGACGAAGTCGACGTCTCCCTCGATGTGGCAGCGGCGGTAGTACTGCCGGTCGAAGGCGTCCAGGGCGGTGGTGTCCGCGAACAGGGTGTCCTGGTGGGCCAGGAAGCGCACGTTGTCGAAGTGCGAGCGGTCGCCCGTGACGTACGCGGCCACCGCCTGGGTGCCGGTGATGTCGGGGTGGTCGGCGCGCAGCCAGTCGTTGGCGAGGGTGAGGTCGCGGACGGTGAGGCCGGGGGCGGCGGAGGTGAAGGTGGCGGAGCCGGCGGTGCCGTACGTGGTGCCGTCGGGCTTCTTCGTGCCGTTGGCGTTGTCGTACACCAGGACGGCGGCCCGGGGGTCGCGGCAGGCGCCTCGCAGGGTCAACTCCGCCTTGTCGGCGGGGATGTCGACGACCTCGCGGTAGGTGCCGGGATGCACGACGATCGTCCAGCCGGGCCCGTCGGCCCGGTTCACGGCGGCCTGGACGGAGTCGCCGGGGCGGACGTGCAGGACCCGGCGGGGCGCCGCGTGGGCGGGCGGCGCCACCGTCAGGCTGCCGACGGCGGCGAGGCCGGCGAGGAGGGTGCGCCTGCGCATGTCAGCAGGCCCCCTTCCAGGGCTCCCAGTCGCCCAGGTAGGCCTCGCGGGTCGCCGACGCGGCCTGCTCGCGGGTGAGCTGGGGCCGGTTCTCCGGGACCGTGATCCGGGCGCCCGGCCCGGTGTTGCGGTACTCGGCGAAGCGCTGGTTCTGCCACGGGAAGGAGGCCGACATGTCGGTGTAGGGGGCGACCGCGTCGATGCCGGCGTCCAGGTGGGTGTCGCGGACGGTGAGCATCGGGCGGGCGGTGGTGTCGGAGCTGGGCACCCAGGGGCGGGCCAGCTTGTAGAAGGCGTCCGGCGCGCCGCTCGAGACACGGCTCCTCGTCACCAGGTAGCCGCGCGGGTTGGCGCCGGCCGTGGAGGGGGCGAAGACGAAGCCGTAGGGGGCGGAGGCGAGGTCGGTGCGGGTCAGGGTGTGGAAGTGGCAGTGGTCGAAGACGGCGGTCGCCCGCCCGAAGACGAAGTCGACGTCCCCCTCGGCGTAGCAGTGGGAGAAGTACTGCCGGGCGAAGACGCCCAGGGACATGGAGTCGGCGTAGAGGGTGTCCTGGTGGCCGAGGAAGCGGCAGTGATGGAAGGCGGACCGGTCGCCCTGAACCTTGATCGCGACGGCCTGGGTGCCCGCGATGCCGGGGTGGTCGGCGCGCAGCCAGTCGTTGGCGAAGGTGATCCAGCGGGCGGTGAAGCCGTCGGCCTGCACGGTGGTGGTGGCCGACCCGGTGGTGCCGTAGGTGCCGCCGCCGGGCTTGGGGGTGCCGGCCGCGTTGTCGTACACGATCACCACGTCCCGCGGGTTCTCGGAGGCGCCGATCCAGGTGGCCTGCGTGCGGGTGGCGTCGACGGCGACCGTCTCGCGGTAGGTGCCGGGGGCGAGGACGAGGGTCCAGCCGCTGCCGGCGGCCGCGGCCACGGCGGCCCGGACCGAGGTGTGGTCGCCGCGTCCCTGCGCGTCGACGTACAGGGTCTGCGGGGTGAGACGGGCGGACGGCGAGCCGTAGCGGCCGAACGGGCGCGTCGGGTGGGTGGCGGCCCGGGCGGCGGGCGTGGCCAGGAGCCCGAGGGCGGCGCCCGCACCGGCGCTCGCCGTCAGGAATCCCCTGCGGGACAGGGGACGTCGGGGGTGGGACGAGGGCATGCGGGTGCTCCTTGTTCTACGTGCGGCTCGTCAGACGGGGTTCCTCGGGGGTGGGGGGTTGCGGGGGTTGCGGGGATCGGGGGTTGCCGGGGGTTGCCGGGCCGGGGCGACGGCCCCGGCCCGCACACGAGGGGGCGGTCAGCAGATCTTCCCGGCACCGGCGCGAGCGCCGACGATCCCGGGGACGGCCTTCGCCGGGTCGACCTTGGTGCGCAGGGTCGGCGTCCAGCCCGCGCCGGACTGGAGGGTCTCGGCGGGGATCTCCGCGTTGTGCACGGCGATCAGGTCGACGGCCCTGCCGTTGACGCGGTTGCCGTCGGCGGTCAGGGGCGCCTCGCTCCACTTCTTCAGCACCTTGGCCGCGCTGATGCCCTTCGGCAGCGTGAACGCGTTGTGCTGGGCGACGAGCTGGGACTCCTTGCCGATGCCGAAGCTGTAGGCGTAGGAGTCGTCGGCGACGAAGTGGTTGTTGTAGACG
This sequence comes from Streptomyces sp. NPDC052016, assembly GCF_044548445.1. Taxonomy (NCBI): domain Bacteria; kingdom Bacillati; phylum Actinomycetota; class Actinomycetes; order Kitasatosporales; family Streptomycetaceae; genus Streptomyces; species Streptomyces sp. NPDC052016. Next base: position 164,955 of record NZ_JBIUBX010000017.1, on the reverse strand, counting down.
TCGACCTGCCCGAACCGCACCCGCGGCGCGCGCTCCACCAGGTTCGAGAACAGGTTGTGGTGGAAGGTGACCTTCAGCTTGCCGCGGTCGCCCACCGCCGTGGACTCGCTGTCGCTGTTGCCGATCAGGATCGTCTTGTCGTGCTCGGTGAAGACGTTCCAGGAGGCGGTGACGTAGTTGGAGCCGCGGACGACGTCGAGCTCGCCGTCGTGCTGCTGGTAGAGCATGCCGAAGTAGGTGGGCGCGGCGCTGTCGGGGTGGGAGCCGTCGGTGAAGGTGTTGTGGTCCAGCCAGACGTGGGTGGAGCCGTAGACGACGGCGGTGTCGTATTCGGAGTTCCAGTTGCCGTTCGAGCCGTCGGTCGGGTCCCACTGCGGGAAGCAGTCGACGGGGCTCTCGAAGGTGAGGTTGCGGACGATGACGTTGTCGACGGCCTTGATCTGCAGGCTGGCGCCCTTGAATCCGGCGTTCCTGCCCACGCCGACGATGGTGGTGTTGGCGGGGATGTTCGCCTTGATGGCCTTGTCCTGGTTGGCGGCGGAGGCCCGGCGCAGCCCTTCGGGACTGTCGTCGGGCTCGGCGCTCAGGTCGGTGTCGAGGCCCCAGGTCTCCGGCGCGTACGTCGCGAGATAGGCGTCGAAGTCGTAGCCGGGGACGGCGAACGCCTCGCACCCGTCGGCGACGGCGTCGATGACGCCCTTCACCTTGATGATCTTCGGCGCGCTGCCGCCGGCGGCGAGGGCGGCCTTGAACTCGGCCCAAGTGGTGACGGTGTACACGTGGTCGGCGTCGGCCGCGGCCCCGCCGGTGGTGCCGGTCCCGTAGGACGCCCAGCCGTCGCCGGCCGGGAGGGTCTGCCGGGCGAGGTCACGCGGGGACTGCGCCTGGGCCGTGGTGCCGGTGACCGTCAGCGCGAGGGCGGTGCAGCCGACCACGGCCGCGCTTGTGACATGCCCATGCCATCTCTGTGCGTTCATTGTGCGGCTCTCTCTCGACGGAGAAGGGGGGTGGTGGTTACGCGGCGGCCGGCGGCCAGGTGATCCAGGACTCCGGGATCTCCGCGTCGAGCCGGCGCACGTCCCGGGGCGCCAGCACCCGGCGGCGCAGCAGCTCGGTGGCGACGAGCCGGGCCACGGCGATCGCGCCCGGCGGATTGAAGTGCGTGTTGTCCTGCTCGGTCTCGGTCCAGTTGAAGTACGTCTTCGTGGCCTCGGCCCCGAGCCTCTGCCACAGCGCCAGCGACAGCGCCTGGAGGTCGAGCAGGGCCACGCCCTCCTCCTCCGCCAGCGCGCGCATCGCCGCCGGATAGTCGCCGTGACTCGGCACGGCGTTGCCCGCCGTGTCGAACCGCCGCCGCTCGACGGGCGTCAGCAGGACCGGCCGCGCTCCACGGGCCCGGGCGCCGTCGACGTACAGCCGCAGGTAATCCTGGTACGTCGTCCAGGGCTCGGTGTAGCGCGTCGGGTCGGTGGTCTTCTCGTCGTTGTGCGCGAACTGGACGAGCAGGAAGTCACCCGGCCGGATCGAGGCGAGGATGACGTCGAGCCGCCCCTCGTCGACGAAGCTCTTCGAACTCCGTCCGTTCACCGCGTGGTTGGCGACGGGCCGGTCCTTGTGGAGGAAGAAGGGGAGCGCCATGCCCCACCCGGTCTCGGGCGCGGCGTCGGCGAACTTCTGGGCGGCGGTGGAGTCGCCGGCGATGTAGAGGGTGCGGGGGCGGCCGGAGGAGGCGCGGGCGGGAGTGGCGGTGGCCGCGACGCCGAGCGGAAGGGCGGCAACGGCCGCGGTGGCGACTTGTCTGCGCGTGAGCGACACGAACGTGCACCTTTCGACAGGGGGAAGGTGTGCTGGCTGAGGGGCGCGGGGCCGCATCGACGTGCGGCTCGGCCGCGGGGGGCTCGATCGACCGGGGACGGCCCGCGTCCTGCGACGGAAGGGACCGCCCCGCGGCGACACCCGGCGAGCTCAGCCGTTCTGCTGCTTCCACTCGGCCTGGGCCTCGTTCAGCTGGTCGGCCAGCGTGTCCAGGAACTCCTTGGCACTCATCTTCCCGAGCAGCACCTTCTGGAAGTTCGGCTCGTTGTCCGCCTTGGAGATCGTGTTCCAGTCCGGCAGGTAGTACGGCAGCTGCACGATCGTCGTCGACCCGTCCGTCAGCGCCTGCGCGGCCAGCTTCGTCGGCTCGGCCTTGGAGATCCAGGCGTCCGACGCGGCCTCGTTGTTGGCCGGCACCTGCCCGGCCGACTCGTTGAACTTGGAGTTCTCCGCCTTCGAGAGGGCGAACTCGATGAACTTCCAGGCGGCTTCCTTGTTCTTCGAGCTCTTGAACAGCCCGAGCCCGTCGACAGGGTTGGACACCTGGACCCGTTTGCCGTCGGCGCCCGTCGGCTGCGGGATGCCCCGGAACTTGTCGACGCCGAGCGCCTTCACGTGGTCCTGGTAGGAGCCCAGGTTGTGGTTGAGCATGCCGATGGTGCCGGAGTCCCACTGGGCGACCATCTTGGTGAAGTCGTTGTTGAGGTCGGCCGCCGGGGTGACCTTCTTGTAGAGACCGGCGTACTTCTCCAGCGCCGCCACGTTCTTCGGGTCGTTGACCGTGGTCTTGTCACCGTTCCAGAACGAGGTGATCCCGCTCTGTCCGTACATCGCGTCCAGCGCCTGCGCGATGGATCCGGCGCCGCCGCGGATGGTGTAGCCGAACGCGTTCTTCTTGGCGTCGGTGAGCTTCTCCGCCGCCTCGTAGAACTTGTCCCAGGTCGTCGGCTCCTCCAGGCCCGCCGCCTGGAACAGGTCGGTGCGGTAGTAGAGGACACCGTTGTTGGCGGAGGTCGGGATCGAGTACAGGGTGCCGTCTCCGCCGCCGGAGGCCTTGAGCACCTTGACCATGTCCTCGTTGAGCTTGCCGTTGAGGGCGGACTTGCCGAGCCGGTCGTCGAGCGGCTCGAGGGCGCCCTGCGCGGAGAAGCCGGCGAGCATCGCCGCGCCGACGCCGCCGACGTCCGGCAGGCCGCCGCCCTGGATGGCGGTGTCGACCTTGGACTGGTACTCGGTGGAGGCGATGCCGACGTACTCGACGTCGATGTCCGGGTTGGCCTTCTCGAAGTCGGCGATGATCTCCTTCCAGATGTCGGTGCGGACACCGCCGTTGTTGTCCCAGAAGACGATCTTGCCCTTGCCGCTGCCCTCGGAACCCTTGTCGCCACCGGCGCCACTGCCGTCGTCACCGCAGGCGGTGGCGGTCAGGGTGAGCGCGGCCCCCAGGGCGACAGCCGTGGCGGCGCGCCTGCTTCTGCGGATGCTGATCTTCATTGGTCGGCTCTCTTCTTCTGGATCCAACTGACTGTGAAGGTGTGGGGGTTCAGTGGTGGCGGGCGTACGGGGCCCAGCCGTCCGTGCCCTCGAGGTAGTGCGCGACGGTGTGGGTCCGGGCGTCGGCGTCGCTCATCTGCGGCCGGTCCGCGGTCACGGCCGCTCCCGGCCCGTGGTTCCGGTACTCGGCGAACCGCGCGTCCTTCCACGAGAACCCGCTCATGTCGGTCCACGGCGCGGACTTGATCGCGGCCGGCAGCTCCGTCTCCCGGATCAGGACCTGCGCCACGGCCGCCGGCTCCCCGCCCGGATGCCAGGGCCGTCCGAGGTGGAACGTCCCCTCCGGCGCGTCGCTCACGATCCTCGACCGGGTGATCAGGAACCCGTACGGGTTGCCCGTCCAGGTCGAGGCGGCCGTGACGTAGCCGTTGTTGGTGGCGGAGCCACGGCTCAGCGCCCGGATCACCGACCGCTCGATGACGGTCGTCGCCCGCCCGTAGACGAAGTCGACGTCGCCCTCGATGTAGGAGTCGCGGATGTAGACCCGGCTGATGACGTCCAGCTTGGGGCTGTCGGTCATCAGGGTGTCCTGGTTGCCCAGGAAGGCGGTGTTCTCGAAGACGATCCGGTCACCGGTCGTCTTCACCGCCAGCGCCTGCTCGCCGTTCAGCTCGTGCGCGGCCTCGTCGAAGTCGTTGCTGAAGGTGAGGTTGCGGGCGGTGACGTCGCTCGCGGCGATCCGCACGGTGGCGCTGCCGGTGGAACCGCCGTACGCCGCGGGCGTGTCGTAGACGATGACGGTGTCCGAGCGTTTCTGTCCAGTCCCCTGCAGGGAGATGTTCGGCTTGGTCGCCGGGACGAACACCTTCTCGCGGTAGGTGCCGGGCGCGACGGCGACGGTCACGGGCAGCGCGTTGCCCTCGGGCACGGCGTCCACGGCCGCCTGGACGGTCGGGTAGTCCGCCGGGACCCGCAGCGTCACCGCGTCGCCGATCCGCTTCTGCGGGCCGGAGAACCGCGTCACCAGCGCGGGCACGGCCGCCGCCGGGTCCAGCCGGTAGGAATAGAAGTCCCTCGGGTCGAAGGCGGCGCCCCACTCGTCGTGCCGGCCCGTCGTGTTCCTCAGGATCGAGCCGCGCTCCACCAGCTCCGCGGTGGCGTCGGCCTGGTACGGGTGCTGGACGTCCCGGTAGTAGCTGTTCTCGATGACCATCTTCGTCCGGCCGCGCGACCAGTTCCCGTACGTCCACACCGGGTCGTCCGGGTCCGCCTGTGCCGTCAGGTAGTTGTTGTAGAGGTGCGCGTAGGCGGCGTTGTCGACGGACGGGTTGCGCTGCTTGGTGTGGGAGAACAGGTTGTGGTCGATGGTGATCTGGGTCTTGACGTCGGTCGTCCAGCCGAGGCCGAAGGTCTTGTTGTTGTTCTCGAACCGGTTGTAGGAGACGGTGACGTACTCGCTGTTCTTGCGGACGTCGAGCTGGCCGTCGCAGATGTTCGAGAAGCGGTTGTGGTCGACCCACACGTGGTGGACGGTGTCCATCTGGATGCCGTCGAAGTCGGTGTCCTTGCAGTCCCAGTTGCCCTCGACGGCCGAGTCACGGATCGTCAGGTTGCGGATGATCACGTTGTGCGTGCCGGGGTCGAGGTGCAGCTCCCCGTGCACGATCTCGCCGGTGTCGCCGACGCCGACGACGGTCTTGTTCGAGGTGACGGCGATCTCCGCGCCGAAGGGCTCGACGGCGATGGAACCGGCGACCCGGATGACGTACGGCTCCTCGGCGGCCGCGTACTTCGCCAGCGAGGCCTGGTCGGTCACCGTGACGACCTTGCCGCCGGCGCCGCCGGTCGTGCCGCCGGCCAGGGAGGCGAAGCCATGGGCACGGTCGGACCACCGGGGGGCGGCGGCGGGGGCGGGGGCGGACGGCGGCGCCGCGTGCGCCTCGCCGACCGCGCCGAGGCCCAGTGCGGCGACCAGGCCGGCCACGGCGGCCATCACGACACCCGGGCGCAGGGTCGCCCCCGCTCTCGGCAAGCGCTTGCTCCGGAAGTGCGTCATTGCGGCTCCCAACAGGCGTACTGGTGCGACGGGTCAGAGGGGTTTGATCCGGAAGGCGGTGAACGTGGCCGCCCCCGCGTGGCCCGGTCCTTCGGGGGCGAGGGCGAACAGGCCGAGCAGGGCGCCGACCCAGCGCCAGGGGGTGGCCGCGAAGACCGGGCCGGAGGACCGGAAGCCGTCGCCGATGTCGTAGGCGAAGCGGCAGCGGGCGCCCGTGCCGATCTCCACGCGCAGTCGGGCGCGTCCGCCGGGCGCGAGCCGCGGACGGTCGGCGTCCCGCTCCCTCTCGGCGACGGCTTCGGCGAACCGGTGCACGAGATGGACCGTCCCGTCGGCCCCTCGTTGCAGCCCGATCCAGCAGAAGGCGTCCCCGAGGACCGCGAGGCCGGCCCGCGCGCCCGGCTCCTCACCGCGCAGGTCCAGCTCGACCTCCACGGCGCAGGGAGTGCCGGGCAGCCGTTGGGTGAGCACGTTCGGCAGCTTGCGCAGATCATGCGCGTCGGCCGTGCGGACGCAGCTCAGGCGCAGCCCGTCCCCGGAGTGCTGGGTGGCCCAGCCGTCATGGGGGTCCCCCCGCTCCAGCGCAGCAGAGAGTGGGGGAGGGTTGGCGGTCCACTGCCACTGGTGGCCGAACCGCCCGCCGGGGAAGTCGTCGTCGGTGGCGGGCGCGGCGGCCGGCTGCCGGGGCAGGGCGGGCCTGCGGTGCACGGCGACGGGGGCGCCGTCGTCGCCCATCACCGGCCAGCCTTCCGCGTCCCAGCGCACCGGCTGGAGGTGGACGACCCGGCCGTAGACGCCGCGCTGCTGGAAGTGCAGGAACCAGTCCTCGCCGGACGGGGTGCGCACCCAGCCGCCCTGGTGGGGGCCGTTGACGTCGGTGTCCTTCTGCTCCAGGACGATCTTCTCCTCGTACGGGCCGAAGAAGTCCCGGGCGCGGAAGGCGCCCTGCCAGCCGGTCTCCACTCCCCCGGCGGGCGCCAGGATCCAGAACCAGCCGTCGTGCCGGTAGAGCTTGGGGCCTTCCAGGGTGAACCAGCCGGGGACGCGGTCGCCGTCGACGATCACCTTGCCCTCGTCGAGCACCGACGTCCCGTCGGGGTGCATCCGGTGGCCGGTGAGGCGGTTCTTGACGCCGGAGCGCGACTTCGCCCAGGCGTGGACCAGGTAGGCCTCGCCGGTCTCGTCGTCCCACAGGGGGCAGGGGTCGATCAGGCCCTTGCCCTCCTTCACCAGGTGCGGTCGGGTCCAGGGGCCTCTGATCTCCGGGGCGTTGACCTGGAAGATGCCCTGGTCGGGGTCGCCCCAGAAGATCCAGAAGCGGTCGTCGTGGTGCCGGATCGAGGGGGCCCAGACACCGCAGTCGTGACGGGGCCTCGCGAACTCGTCCGCCGGTTCCAGGCGTTCGAGGGCGTGGCCGATCAGGGTCCAGTTGACCAGGTCGCGCGAGTGCAGCAGCGGCAGGCCGGGGGCGCGGCCGAAGCTGGAGGCGGTGAGGTAGAAGTCGTCGCCGACCCGCACCACGTCCGGATCGGACCAGTCCGCGTCGAGGATCGGGTTCTCGTAGGTCTCGTAGATCTCGTGGGTCCCCTGCGTCTCGTCGGTCACTGGCTGACCGCCTTCCGTACGAGGGCCGCCGCCTCGCCGCGGTCCAGGCGGCCGTCGGCGACGACGGTGACGATCCGGCGGACGGTCGTGTCGCCGGGGGCGATCGCGAGCCGTTCGGCGGAGGCGAGGGAGGAGCCGACGCCCGGGTACTCGGCGGTGCGGACGAACCAGGGGTCACGGCGGGTGGCGTCGGTGGCGCCCGCGAAGACCAGGGTCCAGTCCGTGCCGGCCAGGGCGAGCCAGTCGGCGCGCTCGCCGTGGGCCCCCGCCTCGCCGGACGTGGTTGCGGTGAAGACGTCGGGGGCCGCCGCCTCCTTGCGGGCGCGCCAGAAGAAGCCTCCGTACGCCGCGCCGGGGCGCCCGTTGGTGGCGGGGCTGCCGATCGTCACGGGGTCCGGGGTGACGTTGGTGAGGGAGAAGGTGAAGTCCAGCGCCCAGGCGACGTGGGTGAGTTCGGTGGCCGCGACGGTACGGCGCTCGCGCAGCAGCTCGGCTCCGGCGGCGACCCAGCGCAGCTCCTCGACGAAGCCGTCGGGGTCGCGTAGCTGGAAGCCGATGTGCCGCTGGGCGCCGTGGTTGTCGAGCTCGGTCGGGCCCTGGTCGCGGACGAAGGTGCGTCCGCCCCAGAAGTTGTGCCCCTCGACGTCGGGAACGGCTACACCGACGCCGAGGTGGTGTGTGTGGTCGGCGGGGCTCAGTTCGGTGACCGCCGTGCCGGTCAGGGTGGTGACGGGGTGCAGAAAGGGGCGTGGGGAGAGCCGGGCGGGCAGCTCGGGCCGGGTGACGTAGCGGCCGACGGGGCGGCCCGCGACGCGCAGGACGACCGGTGCGTCGGATGCCGTCATCAGGTGCTCACCTCTTTCGGATGCGCGGTCGGGGACGCCCAGGCGGCGCCCAGTTCGGAGTAGAGGGCGAGGGTGTCGGCGGCGGCCGCGACGAGCCCGTCGACGCCGGGGACCACCCGGCGGCCCTCGTCGGGCAGCAGACGCCAGGCGCCCTCGGGCAGCTGGGCGGGGTCGGGCGCGGTCCTGATCGCCTCGACGACCCGCATGAACGCCTCGGTCTCGGCCGGCGGGACCAGCAGCTCGGTCCCGTCGGTGAGGTGGTCGACGAGGTTCTCCAGCAGGTCGGTGCGGCCGTACTCGACCTCCTCGGGGCCGTGGTCGGCGCGCTGGAGCAGGACGCGGTCCTGCTTGTACCAGAAGGTGATCCGGCCGCGGCTGCCGTGGACGAGGACGTAGGGGTCGTCGGGGTCCTCGGCGCACAGGGTGGCCGCGACGACGACCGGGCGGCCGTCGGCGGTGGTGACCCGGACGCAGGAGGTGTCGTCGGACTCGATGGCGTTGGCGTGCGCCAGCTCGGTCTCGATGCCGGTGACCCCGTCGGCGCGCGTGGCGCCGGCCAGCACGAGGGCGGTGGCGACGGCGTGTGCGAGCGGGTTGGTGAGGGCGCCGTCGATCACGTCGACGCCGTTCAGCCGCCGCCTGCCCGCCCAGGGCGCCCGGCGGTAGTACGACTCCGCGCGCGCCCAGGCGCCCGCACCGCCGACCCCGGCCACCTCGCCGATCACCCCGTCGGCGATCAGCTCACGGATCGCGGGCACCGCGTGCGAGCCCAGCGACTGGAAGCCGATCTGGCAGGCCACGCCCGCCTCGGCCACCCCGTCCGCCATCCGGCGGAACTCCGCGTAGGACGGCGCCGGCGGCTTCTCCAGCAGCAGGTGCACGCCCTTGCCGGCCGCGGTCAGGGCCAGGTCGGTGTGGGTGGGGATCGGGGTGCAGATCACGGCGATCCGGGCGCCGGTGGAGTCGAGGAGCGCGCCGAAGTCGGCGGACTGCTCGGGCGTGCCCAGGCCCTCCGGGATCTCGTCCGCGGTGAGCGGGGTCAGCTCGCAGATGCCCGCCAGGCGGACGATGCCCTTGTCCTGGAGCCGGCGGATGTTGTCCAGGTGCCAGCGGCCGTGGCCGCGCGCGCCCGCGAGGACGACGGGGACGGCGGTGCTCATGGGATCCTCCCCGCGCCCGCGCCGCGCGCCACCTCGCGGTCGGCCACCGAGGCGCTGTCGATCTTCCCGTGCAGGGTGGGCGTCCAGCCGACGTCCGCCGTGAGGTCGCGCTCGCTGCCGGAGTTGTAGGCGTTGTAGATGGCGAGGAGGTCGACCGGGAAGCCGTTGAAGAGGGTGCCGCTCTGGTGCAGGGCGGTGCCGTTCCAGCTCTTCACGAGGTCGGCGACCTCCACATGGCCGGGTGCGTGGAAGGCGTTGTTCTCGGCGTGGATCGCGGACTCGGTCGACACGCCGAGCGAGTACCGGTGGCCGCCGTCCTCCGCGACCACGTACCGGTTGTTGTAGAGGTGCACCTGTCCGAAGCGGACGCGGGGCGCGCGCTGGACGACCGACTCGAAGGTGTTGTGGTGCAGGGTGACCCGCAGCCTGCCCCGGTCGCCGGTCGCGGTGTCGCCGTTGCCGATGAGGATCGCCTTGTCGTGGTCGGCGAACCGGCTCCAGGAGACGGTGACGAGGTCGGAGCCGTTGGTGATGTCCAGCAGGCCGTCGTGACGGAGGTAGTTGCGGGCGAAGTGGGTGGGTTCGGCCGCGTCGGGGTGGCCCTTGTCGGAGGCGGTGACGTGGTCGACCCACACATGGGTCGCGCCGGCCAGCCAGAGGTTGTCGTAGGCCGTCTTCCAGTCGCCGAGGCCTCCGGCGTTGGGCTGCCAGACGGGGAAGCAGTCGTAGGCGTCGCGCAGGTCGAGGTTGCGGAGGATGACGTTGTCCGCGTTCCTGACCTGGAGGCTGGCGCCCTTGAGGACGGCGCCCTTGCCGAGCCCGACGAGGGTGGTGTTGGAGCCGACGCGCAGGACGACCCGTTCGGCCTGCTTGGCCGCCGACGCCTGGCGGGCCTCCTCCTGCGGGCCGCTGGGCTTGGCCGAACCCCAGGTGCGGGGGTCGTAGGCGGCCAGGTACTTCTTCAGGCTGTAGCCGCCGGTGGCGTAGTCGGAGCAGTCCAGGTGGTCGCCGTCGTCGTCGGTGTTGGCGTCGATCGTGCCGGCGATCTTGATGATCTTCGGGGTGTCGCTGCCGTCGTCCAGGGCGCGGACCAGGCCTGCCCGGTCGGTCACCGTGTACACGTGCGCGTCGTCGGCGGCCGCGCCGCCCGTGGTGCCGCCCTCGGCGGCGGCCCAGCCGTCGTTCGGGGCGAGGGTGTCGCGGCTGATGTCGCGGGCCTCGGCGTGGGCGGGCACGCACAGGAGCCCCAGCATCCCCGCGGCCACGGCGATGTGACGTGCTCTCATCCCTTCACCGCCCCCGCGCTGAAGCCGGTGATCAGCCACTTCTGGATGAAGGCGAACACGATCACCACGGGGACGGCCGCGATGATGCCGCCCGCGGCGAGCGCGCCGAGGTCGACGCTGTCCGCGCTCATCAGGGTGTTCAGACCGACCGGGATCGTCTGCTTCTCCTGGTTGTTCAGGAACATCAGGGCGAACAGGAAGTGGTTCCAGGAGTGGACGAAGGCGAACGAGCCGACGGCGATCAGACCCGGCCGCAACAGCGGCAGCACGACGATCCGGAAGGCCGTCAGGCGGTTGCAGCCGTCGACCCAGGCGGCCTCCTCCAGCGAGTACGGCACGTTCTTGATGAAGTTGCTGATGAGGATCATCGACAGCGGCAGCTGGAAGACGGTCTCCGCGATGATGACGCTGCCCAGCGAGTTGATCATCTGCAGCTCGGCGAAGATCTCGAACAGCGGGACCAGGAGCAGCGCGCCCGGCACGAACTGGGAGCAGAGCAGGGCCAGCATGAAGGCCTGCTTGATCTTGAAGTCGAAGCGGGCGAGGGCGTACCCGCCGGCCAGCGCGACCAGCGTCGTCATCACCAGGGTGGCGACGCCGACGAGCAGGCTGTTCTGGAAGTAGGTGCCGAAGCTCCGCTCCGTCCAGACCTTCTCGAAGTGCTCGAAGGTCATCGGCCAGGGCACGAGCGAGGTCGAGCCGGCCGGGCGCAGCGCGAAGAGCAGGATCCAGTAGAAGGGGATCAGGGTGAAGACGAGGTAGATCGACAGGGGCAGGTAGATCTGCCAGCGCGGGGCCTCGTCCCAGGAGCGGTTCTTCCGTCGCGGCCGCTGGTCGGGCGCGGTGGGGACGCTCACGGGCGTGGGCGCCACCTCGGTGGCCTCCTTGGTGATCACTTGGCCTCACTTCCGAACTTGCTCAGCCGCAGGTAGACCATCGAGCAGAAGAGCAGGATCACGAACGCGACCGTGGTCAGGGCGGACGCGTAACCGAAGTTGTGGGCGTCGACCGAGGTGTTGGCGATGTAGAGCGGCAGGGTCGTGGTCTCGCCCGCCGGACCGCCGCCGGTCAGCGTGTAGAGCAGGTCGACGTTGTTGAACTCCCACACCGCGCGCAGCAGCGTGGACAGGATGATGGCGTCCTTCAGGTGGGGCAGCGTGATGTGCCAGAACTGCTTGAGTTTGCTCGCCCCGTCGACCTCGGCGGCCTCGTACAGGTCCTTGGAGACGGACTGGAGGTCGGCGAGGATGAGGATCGCGAAGAAGGGGACACCGCGCCACAGGTCGGCGACGATCGCCGCCGGGAAGACGGTGGAGGTGTCCGACAGCCAGCTGGTGCCGTAGGAGCCGATGCCCATGTCCGCGAGGTAACGGGTGATGCCCGTCTGGGAGTTGTAGAGCAGCACCCAGATCGCGGAGGTCAGGACTCCGGAGACGGCCCACGGCGAGAAGACCAGGGCGCGTCCCAGCGCCCGGCCCACGAAGGTCTGGTTGACGATGAGCGCCAGCGCCAGACCGAACAGCAGCTGCAGCCCGACCTCGACGAAGACCCACTTGGCGCTGAAGGTCAGCGTGTCCCAGAACACCGGGTCGTCGGTGAAGGCGTGGACGAAGTTGTCGAAGCCCGCGTAGCCGTTCCGCCACGGTTTGGTGGGGTTGTAGTTCTGCAGGCTGTAGTAGAAGACGCTGATGACCGGGTAGGCGATGAAGCCCAGCATCAGCAGGGCCGCCGGGGCGATCAGCAGGTACGGCAGCCTGCGCGGCGTGGCGGAGGCACGGCGCCGCCGGGGTGGCGCGGGCGGTTTCGCCACGGCTGCGGCTTGGGCCATGACTGTTCTCCGTTCTGGTGCGTCGTGCGTGCGTCGTGCGTGAGTCGTGCTTGCTTGCGTCGTGCGTGCTTGCGTCGTGCGTGCTTGCGTCGTGCGCGCGGGGGAAGCGCTTTCTCCCTGTGCAGCGGTGTGCGGGGTCGCGCTCGGTGGTACCGGGGGTGCGGGTCAGCCCGCGTAAGGGTCCTGGACCTTGCCGGGCCGGGCCAGGAACTCGAAGTCGCAGCCCGTGTCGGCCTGGGTGATCTGTTCGTTGTAGAGCGCGCCGTAGCCGCGCTCGTACCGCGTGGGCGGCGGCGTCCACTCCGCCCGCCGGCGTTCCAGCTCCTCGTCGTCCACGTTGAGCTGAAGCGTGCGGGCCCCGACGTCGAGGGTGATCGAGTCCCCCGTGCGCACGAGCGCGAGGGGGCCGCCGATGTACGACTCGGGCGCCACGTGCAGCACGCACGCGCCGTAACTCGTGCCGCTCATCCGGGCGTCGGAGATCCGGACCATGTCCCGCACCCCCTGCTTGAGCAGGTGGTCGGGGATGGGCAGCATGCCGTACTCGGGCATGCCCGGGCCGCCCTTGGGACCGGCGTTGCGCAGCACCAGGACGCTGTCCGCGGTGATGCCGAGCGACGGGTCGTTGATGGTCCGCTGCATCGTCCTGTAGTCGTCGAAGACGACCGCGGGACCGGTGTGCTTGAGCAGGTGCTGCTCGGCGGCGATGTGCTTGATGACGGCGCCGTCCGGGCAGAGGTTGCCGCGCAGCACGGCCACCCCGCCCTCGCTCGCCACCGGGTTGTCCCGCGGCCGGATGACGTCGTCGTGGTGGACCTGTGCGCCGGCGATCTGCTCGCGCAGGGTGTCGTACGAGACCGTCGGCCGGTCGAGGTGGAGCAGGTCCGGGATCCGGGAGAGGAAACCGGGCAGGCCGCCGGCGAAGTGGAAGTCCTCCATGAGGTACTTCCGGCCGCCGGGACGGACGTTGGCGAGGACCGGGACCGTGCGGGCGATGCGGTCGAAGTCGTCGAGGGTGAGCTTGACGCCGGCCCGGCCCGCCATGGCGATCAGGTGGATCACGGCGTTGGTGGAACCGCCGAGGCCGAGGACGGTGGTGACGGCGTCCTCGAAGGCGTCGCGGGTGAGGATGTCGTTCAGCGTCCGGCCCCGGTGGACCAGTTCGACGATGCGCAGGCCCGCCGCGGCGGCCATGCGGTCGTGCCCGGAGTCGACGGCCGGGATGCTGGAGGCGCCCGGGACCGTGACGCCGAGCGCCTCGGCCGCCGCGGTCAGCGTGGACGCCGTGCCCATGGTCATGCAGTGGCCGGGCGAACGGGCGAGGCCGTTCTCCAGTTCCGCCATCTCGCAGTCGCCGATGAGGCCGGCCCGCTTGTCGTCCCAGTACTTCCACATGTCGGTGCCGGAGCCGAGGACCTCGTTGCGCCAGTGGCCCGGCAGCATCGGGCCGGCGGGCACGAACACGGTCGGCAGGTCGACGCTCGCCGCCCCCATGAGCAGGGCGGGGGTCGTCTTGTCGCAGCCGCCCATCAGCACGGCCCCGTCGACCGGGTACGACCGCAGCAGTTCCTCCGTCTCCATCGCGAGCATGTTGCGGTAGAGCATCGGAGTCGGCTTCTGGAAGGTCTCGCTGAGGGTGGAGACCGGGAACTCCAGCGGGAAGCCGCCGGCCTGCCACACCCCCCGCTTCACGGCCTGGGCGCGGTCGCGCAGGTGGACGTGGCACGGGTTGATGTCGGACCAGGTGTTGAGGACGGCGATGACGGGCTTGCCGAGGTGTTCCTCGGGGAGGTAGCCGAGCTGGCGGGTGCGGGCGCGGTGGCTGAAGGACCGCAGGCCGTCGGTGCCGTACCACTGGTGGCTTCTGAGGTCTTCGGGTCGCTTCCTGTCGGTCATATGGACCACCCGGCGGCGATGGCGGCGACCTCCGCGCGCTCGTTCTCGGGCAGCGGCCGGCTCGGCGGGCGGACCTCTCGGCGGCACAGTCCGAGGGAGGCGAGGGCCTCCTTGACGACGGTGACGTTGTTGGCGGAGCCGTTCGCGGCGCGCAGTTCCTCGAAGCGGCGGATCTGCTCCCAGACCTTCATGGCGGCCGGGTAGTCGCCGGAGCGCAGCGCCTCGATCATGTTCAGCGAGACGGCCGGGGCGACGTTCACCAGGCCGGAGGTGAAGCCGGTGGCGCCCGCGGAGAAGTAGGAGGGGGCGTACGGCTCGGCGAGGCCGGCGACCCAGACGAATCTCTCCAGCCCGGCGTCGCGGGCGAAGGCGGCGAAGCGGGCGGCGTCCGGGACGGCGTACTTCACGCCGATCACGTTCGGGCAGGCGTCGGCGAGCTCGGCGAGGCGGACGCCGGCGAGCTGCGCGTTGCGGATGTACGGGACGACGCCGAGCTCGGGCACGGCCTCGGCGATGGCGCGGTGGTAGTCGACCCAGCCGCTCTGCGAGACGTAGGGGTGGACGGGCTGGTGGACCATCACCATCTGCGCGCCCAGCTCGCGGGCGTGGCGGGCGGAGGCGACGGCGGTGGGGACGTCGTGTCCGACGCCGACGAGGATCACGGCGCGGCCGCCGGACTCCTCGATCGTCATCTCCGTGACCAGGCGGCGCTCCTCGGGGGTGAGGGCGTAGAACTCGCCGGTGTTGCCGTTGGGCGTGAGGGTGGTGATCCCGCCGTCGAGCAGACGGCGCAGCAGGGCCCGGTGGGTGTCCTGGTCGACGGAGCCGTCCTCGGCGAAGGGGGTCACCGGGATGGCCACGACGTCGGCCAGGGCCGTCCGCTGGGTCTCGAACGCCACGCTGCTCATTCCTGACCTTCCTCTGCCTGGGCCTCGGCCTCGGGGAACGCTCGCTGTACGAACGACGCGATGTGGGCGTGCAGGGCGCGGGCCGCGCCGTCCGCGTCGCCGTCCAGGGCGAGCCGCAGGATCTCGCGGTGCTCGCCGGCC
Source organism: Streptomyces sp. NPDC052016 (assembly GCF_044548445.1). Classification (NCBI taxonomy): domain Bacteria; kingdom Bacillati; phylum Actinomycetota; class Actinomycetes; order Kitasatosporales; family Streptomycetaceae; genus Streptomyces; species Streptomyces sp. NPDC052016. Next base: position 149,921 of record NZ_JBIUBX010000017.1, on the reverse strand, counting down.
TCCCGCTCCCAGCTGGGCGAGGCGGCCCAGGCGACGGCGGAGACCAGGGCGGCCTGGTCGCGGACCTCGTCGAGCATCCGGCCGAGCAGCGGGTTGCCGCACGGCAGGTAGAGGGCGCGGTGGAACTCCCGGTTGGCCAGGGACCGTTCGGCGGTGTCGGTCGCCTCGTCGGCTCTGGTCAGCGCGTCCCGGGCGGCGTCGAGGGAGGCTCCGCGCCGCACGGCGCGCTTGAGTGCCTCGGGCTCCAGCAGGAGCCGGACGTCGTAGACCTCGCGCGCCATGTCCGCGTCCACCATGCGCACCGTGACGCCCTTGTACTGGCTCATGACGACCAGGCCGGTGCCGGCGAGGGTCTTGAGCGCCTCGCGCACAGGGGTCTTGGAGACCCCGAACTGTGCGGCGAGCTCGGTCTCGACCAGCGCCTGTCCGGGCGTCAGTTGCCCGGTGAGGATGCGGCGTTTGATCTCCTCCAGCACGTACTGCGTGCGGGAAGGGATCGGCGTGGGCACAGAGGTCATGCGCGCCTCTCGGATGTCGCGTATCTGATCTCGCGTATCGCGTCTCATATATGACGTACGAAGTACGACGCGTTGAAGGTAGGAGGGGCCCCGTGTTTCGTCAATGCTTCTGACAAAGGAAGTTGAGGTTGCCGCGTCGTGAGGGGTCAGAAGGACCTGGTCTCGCCTTCGCGGGCGGCGGTTGTCCGTCCGGCGAAGACCAGGGCGGCGCGGCCGACGGCCTCCTCGCGGCTGAGCGTGGGCCCGACGTGGGTGATGAGCAGCTCCCGGGCGCCCTTCGCGCAGGCCCCCGCGTCCTCGGGGGTGAGGTGCACCCGCTGTTCGCCTTCGCGATGCGCGTCGATGTCGGCCTCGCACAGGAACAGGTCGGCCCCGGTGGCGAGTTCGGTGAGCGCGTCGCACGGTCCGCTGTCGCCGGAGTACGCGAGGACGCTGCCCTGGCACTCGGCGCGCAGCCCGTACGCCTCGGTGTCGTGCGTCACCGCGCGCGAGGTGAGCCGGAGGTTCCAGTGCCGGACCGCGTGCCCGTCGTACAGCGGCCGGAAGTCCAGCACACCGCTCAGGAACCGCACGTCCGGCCGTCCGAGGAAGCCCGCCAGGCGCCGGGCGCAGTCGGCCGGCGCGTACACCGGGATCGGGGCGGGCGGGGTGAGGCCGCCGTAGGCGAAGGCGTAGACGGCGGCCAGGAGGTCGGCGCTGTGGTCGGCGTGCAGGTGGGAGATCCAGATCGCCGTGAGCCGCCGGGGGTCCGTGTGCCGCTGCAATTCCGCGAACGTGCCCGTACCGGCGTCCACCCACACCTCGGCGCCCCCACCGCGCAGCAGGTAGCCGGAGCAGGGGCGGTCCGGCCCGGGGTGCGGGGAGGCGGTACCGAGGACGGTGAGGCTGAGGGGCATGGTGGGGAGAGTACGGACCGGGCTCCCGCGTCGCGCCCGGATCACCTCGGACTACGGATTCCTGCTCGGGGCGTCTACGGCGTCCAGCCCGGGTCGCGCCCGCTCAGCCCGACCGCCCGGTCGAGCAGCGGGGCGTCGTCCGGGACCGGCACGACCGGGCCGAAGATGCCTTCCCCCCGGTCGTTCTGGTCGGCGGCGGCCCGCAGGAGCGCGTGCGACGCGCGCAGCGCGGCGGGATCCGGCTCGTACGCCTGACCGGTGGCCCGCGCCAGGTCCCATCCGTGGATGACCAGTTCGTCGGCGGCCACCGCGCCCGCCACCTCACCCGGCAGGTCGATGCCGCCCGCACGCGTCATACCGGTCCAGGCGGCGGGGTCGCTCCAGGCGGCGGCGAGTTCGTCGAGGACGCGGGGCAGTTCCTCGCGCCATCCGGGGCCGACGTCAGGTGTGGCGGCCCCCGGGTCGGTGTCCGTGGTGGGGCCCAGGTCCTTGCGGGCGGCGTCGCGGAAGGCGACGGCGAGGCCGGTCAGATGGCCGAGCAGGTTGCGGACCGTGTAGGCGGGGCAGGGCGTCCCCTGCTCCAGCCGCCCGTCGGTCACGCCCGCCGCGAGACGGGCCACGATCCGGGCCTGCGGGCCGAGGTCGAGGGTCGTCGTGTCGGTCATGGCTGCTCCTCCGGGTGTGTCGTCGGGTCTTCCGGGTGCGTCGTCAGGTCTTCCGGGTGCGTCATCGTTTCTCCGGACGTGTCATGGGTGCTGGAAGGCAGACCGGTGACGGCCCGCGAACTCATCGCAGACCGGGCCCGGCCCTGGCGGCAGCCGGCCGGCCCCCGGGTGGGCGGCGGATTCCCCGCCGCCGTTTCTAAGGCACCTGCCCGATGCCTCGCGGCCTGCCTTAGACCCACGATGACCAGGCATGACGACGACGAAGACGACGGGTCGGTCCGTGCTGCGCGTCCTGCGCGACCGGGACGCGGCGCTCTACCTCGCCGCGCTGGTGCTCTCGGGCTTCGGCACCTCCGCGCTGTGGCTGGCGTCCGGCGTGTGGGTGAAGGACCTCACCGGGTCGGACGGGCTGGCCGCGCTGTGCACGTTCGCCCTGTGGGCGCCGACCGTGGCCGGCCCGGCGCTGGGCACCCTCGCCGACCGCGCCCGCCGCAAGCCCCTGCTGATCACGCTCGATCTGCTGCTGGCGGCGCTGCTGCCGGTCCTCCTCACCGTCGACTCCCCGCACGGGCTGTGGCTGCTGCTCACCGTCCTGCTGGTGTACGGCACGGCGTCCGTGGTGCACGAGGCCGCCGCGTCCGCCCTGGTCGCCACCGCCGTCGCCCCCGAGCTCCTGGGCGACTTCAACGGGCTGCGCACCACGGCCCTCGAGGGCACGAAGCTCCTCGCCCCCTTGGCGGGCGCGGGCGTGTACGCGGCCCACGGGGGTGCGGGCGTCGCCCTGCTGGACGCGGCGACCTTCCTGGGCGCGGCCGTGCTGTACGCCTGTGTCCGGGCGCGGGAGAGCAGGCCGAAGCCGCCGACCGCCGGCCGGCGCGAGCGGACCGCGGAGGGCGCCCGGCACCTGTGGCGGGACCCGCGGCTGCGGCCCCTGGTCCTGGCCGGCGGTACGACGATGCTGTTCGCGGGCGTCAACGGGGCGCTGGTCCACGCCCTCGTCGAGGGCCTCGGCCACTCTCCCGCGTACGCGGGCGTGCTCTACGCCGTCCAGGGCGCCGGGTCCGTGGTGATCGGGCTGCTCTCCGGGCCCGCCCTGCGGCGGCTGGGCGAGCGGCGGTTCGCGGCGGCCGGCATCGGGCTGACCGGTCTGGCGGTGGCGCTGCGGGCGGTGCCGTCGGACGCGGTGGCCCTGGCGTGCGGCGCGGCGATCGGCATGGGCCTGCCGTGTGTGCTGATCGCCGCGCTCACCGCCGTGCAGCGCCGGACGCCGGACCGGCTGCTGGGGCGGGCCGCCGCCACCGCCCACACCCTGATGTTCGCGCCGAACGCGGTCGGGCTGGCGGTGGGGGCGGTCCTGGTGGAACTGGCCGACCACCGGCTGCTGTTGGCCGTCCTGGGCGCCGCGCAGCTGGCGGCGCTGGCTCAGAGCGCGCTGAGCCCCTTGCGCACGGCCTCCAGGTCGCCGTCCGACGCCAACCCCGCGTGATAGAGCCGGAGCTCGGTGGCGCCCCGCTCACGCGCGCGTGCCGCGTCGGCGGCGAGCGTGCCGGGGCTGCCGCCCATACCGGAGACGACGGTGAGGTTGGCGGCGATCACGGCGTTCCGGCGGCGCTGCTCGGCGAAGGGGGTGAGCAGGCCGGGGCCGCCCGCGCAGGGCACGACCACGCCGTCCGCGACGGACAGGATGTGCGCGGGGTCGACACCGGGGTTGGCGCCGACGTGGTACGTCACCGGGTCCGCGTGCAGCAGGACCTGGAAGCCCTCCGGTGCCGCCGCGCGGACGGCCGCCACGGCCGCCTCCTGGAGGGTGCGGGCGGTGTCGTCGCGCCACGCGCGCGTGGCCGCCGCCGGCCCCTCCCCGAGGAGCTTCTGGACCGCCGCCCAGCCCCCGTCGTCGGGCGCCCCCCGCCACAGCGGCTCCAGCGCGGTGCGCACGGCCGCCGCCAGTTCGTCGGCGTCCTGGCCCCGCGCCCCGTAGCCCTCCCGGCAGACGGGGCAGAAGCAGAGCGACATCAGGTACTGGCCGGCGTCCCCGAGAGCGACCCCGCCGGTCTTGTCGTGGGCGTGCAGGTGCTGCAGGCCGTACCAGCCGAGGGACTCCAGCTCGGTGCCGGCCGCGCCGGGGCGTACGGCGGCCTCGGCGGCCAGGTCGACGAGGTACGCGCGCGTGGCGGGCTGCGCGATGCACGGCGCCCAGGGGTAGCGGTCGCCGTAGGCGTTGACGACGGAGGTGTCCGGGTGCTCGGCGCCCAGGCGGGAGTTGTGCGCGAGGACCACCCAGGTGTGCACCTCCAGACCGGCCCCGGCGAGCGCGCGGGCCGCCTCGCCGTAGGCGTCGCCGGGGGCCCAGTCACCGGCCGGGTGGGGGCGCAGGGTGCGCCCCTCCCAGCGTGCGTCCGCCGGGTACAGCACGGCCGCGTGCTCGGCGGTGACGATGCGGTGGCGGGGGTGGCGCGGGGTGAGGGCGCGGGTGGAGTGGTAGGCGGAGGCGAGGGTCACCTGGTGCACGCCGAGGGCGGCGATGCGGGCCGGGGCCTCCGGGTCCCCGTTGACGTCCCAGGGGTAGACGAATGCCGACGCCTTCACTTGTCCTCCGACGTGTCCTCTTCGAGCAGCGCGTATCCGCGCTCGATCACCTGAGCGAGCTGCTTGACATGATCCTCGCCCGGTTCGTGCAGCGGGGGCCGGACCTCGCCGACGTCGAGGCCGCGCAGCCGTACGCCGGCCTTGACGAGGGCGACGGCGTAGCCGCGGCCCTGGGCGCGCAGTTCGACGAACGGGCGGTAGAAGCCGTCCAGCAGGCGGTGCGCGGTGGCCTCGTCGCCGGTGGCGAGCGCCCGGTGGAAGGCGAGGGCGATCTCGGGGGCGAAGCAGAAGACGGCCGACGAGTAGAGGGTGACGCCGATGCCGTGGTAGGCGAGCTGGGTCTGTTCGGCGGTCGGCAGGCCGTTGAAGTAGAGGAAGTCGCCGGGCGCCTCGGTGCGGACGGCGCTGACGGTCCGCTGCATGAGGTCGAGGTCGCCCAGCCCGTCCTTGAGGCCGATGATCCCGTCGGTGCGGGCGAGTTCGACGACGGTCCGCGGGGTGAAGACGGCGTTGTCGCGCTGGTAGACGATCACGGGGAGCGGGGTCGCGGCCGCCACCTCCCGGTAGTGGCGCAGCAGTCCCTCCTGTCCGGCGACGACCAGGTACGGCGGCATCGCGAGCAGCCCGTCCGCGCCGGCCTCGTGCGCGAGGCGGGCGTAGCGCACGGCGAGCGCGGTGCCGTAGCCGGCTCCCGCGACGACCGGCACGCGTCCGCCGGTCTCCTCGACGGCCGCCCGCACGCACTGTGCGAACTCCTCCGGCGTGAGCGCGTGGAACTCCCCGGTGCCGCAGCACGCGAAGACGGCCGCCGCCCCGGCCTCCACCCCGCGGCGGACGTGCGTCCGGTAGGCGCCGAGGTCGACGGAGCCGTCGGGGGCGAAGGCGGTGACGGGGAAGAACAGCGGTCCGCTGGGGACGCGCAGGCGTGCGGCGAGCGGGGCTGACGTCACGGACTCTCCCTCAGGCGACGCGTGCATTCTTATGATTGGTGTCCACATTTCTGAACGCATCTCACCCTAAGGAGCCGATCAGACCCGGTCAAGCGCGCGTACGGCGACACGGAAGGGGACTTGTCGACTCGGCGCACCCCTTGACGAGGCGCGCGAGAGATCCTTAGCGTGTCCACGCATGTGAATAACGTCCACGCATACGGCCGTGAGATCCAAGGAGACCCCGGGATGCCCGCACCGCGCACCGTCCTGCTCACCGGCGCCGCCGGTGGCCTCGGCACCCTGATGCGGGACCTGCTCCCCGACTACGGCTACCACCTGCGCCTGCTCGACCTGCGCCCGATCGAGGGCGAGCCGGACGCGATCGTCGCGGACCTCGCCGACAAGGACGCCGTCCGGGAGGCCGTACGGGGCGTCGACGCGATCATCCACCTCGCGGGCATCTCCCTGGAAGCCCCCTTCGAGAAGATCCTCAAGGCGAACATCGAGGGGACGTACCACGTCTACGAGGCCGCCCGCGAGGAGGGCGTCGACCGGATCGTGTTCGCCTCCTCCAACCACGCGGTCGGCTTCACCCCCCGCCCCCAGGGCGACACGCCTCTCGATCCCGGTGCGTTGATCCCCGTCGACACCCCGCGCCGCCCGGACACCTTCTACGGCCTGTCCAAGTCCTTCGGCGAGGACCTGGCGCAGTTCTACTGGGACAAGCACGGCCTGGAGACGGTGTCGGTGCGCATCGGCTCCTGCTTCCCGGAGCCGACCAGCGTGCGCATGCTGTCGGTGTGGATGAGCCCAGCCGACGGCGCGCGCCTCTTCCACGCGGCCCTGACCGCCGAGAACGTCGGCCACACCGTCGTCCACGGCTCCTCCGCCAACACCCGGCTGTGGTGGGACCTCTCCACCGCCCGCGCGCTCGGCTACGAGCCGCAGGACGACTCCGAGCCCTACGCCGAGAAGCTGATCGCCGAGCAGGGCGAACTCGACCCTGACAACATCGCGCACGCCTACCTCGGCGGCCACTTCGTCAGCGACCCGCCGATCTGGCCGTACTGACACCGCCGAACGGCGGAAAACGATCGTTCGCGGGGCGGGCGGGCACCGAACGGGCCCGCCCGCCGCCGCGTTCGGGCACCGCCCCTGCCCGATCCCACGCCTCCCCACGCAGCCGCGCAGGTCCGAGGCGGGCACTCCACCCGGCGAACGGGCACACCCGGGCAGTATCGGGCCCGCAACAGGCCTGGTCAGCGCCGCGCACCCGCTGTACAACTTCTCCCACGGGCCGCACCGGGCCCGAACGGGCACAACGGCGCGGAGGCGGGTGACCACGATGACAGCGAACATCCCGAGGACGGCGGAAGAGCGCCAGCGGGAGATCGTGCGGGTCGCCCGCGCCACCGGCTCGGTCGACGTCACCACGCTCGCCGCCGACCTGGGCGTGGCCAAGGAGACCGTACGCCGGGATCTGCGGGCCCTGGAGGACCACGGCCTGGTCCGCCGCACCCACGGCGGCGCCTACCCCGTGGAGAGCGCCGGCTTCGAGACGACGCTCGCCTTCCGCGCCACCAGCCACGTCCCCGAGAAGCGCCGGATCGCGGCCGCCGCGGCCGAGCTGCTCGGGGACGCCGAGACCGTCTTCGTCGACGAGGGCTTCACCCCGCAGCTCATCGCCGAGGCGCTGCCCGCGGACCGGCCGCTGACCGTGGTCACCGCGTCCCTGCCCGTCGCGGGCGCACTGGCCGGGAAGGGGAACGTCTCCGTGCTCCTGCTCGGCGGCCGGGTCCGCTCCGGCACGCTGGCGACCGTCGACCACTGGACGACGAAGATGCTGGCCGGCTTCGTCGTCGACCTCGCCTACATCGGCGCCAACGGGATCTCCCGTGGGCACGGCCTCACCACCCCCGACCCCGCGGTCAGCGAGGTCAAGGCGCAGGCGATCCGCGCCGCGCGGCGCACGGTCTTCGCGGGCGTGCACACCAAGTTCGGCGCGGTCAGCTTCTGCCGGTTCGCGGAGATCGGCGCGCTGGAGGCGATCGTCACGAGCACGCTGCTGCCCTCGGCCGAGGCCCACCGCTACTCGCTGATGGGACCGCAGGTCATCCGCGTCTGACAGTCCAACCCACCTCCCTCGGGGGCGTTTCCCTACCCCATCACGCCCCTTATCTCCCCATACGTCCAGGAGCGATCCATGCGAACCCAGAGCCGACGACGGCCACCGCGAGCCACGCTCGCCATGGCCGCCGCAGGGACGCTGCTCGCCCCGCTGCTCTCCGGCTGCTGGGCCGGGGCGGGCGGAGCCGGATCGGGCGGAAACTCGATCAACGTCCTGATGGTCAACAACCCCCAGATGACCGAACTGCAGAAACTCACCGCCGCCCACTTCACCAAGGACACCGGCATCAAGGTGAACTTCACCGTCCTGCCGGAGAACGACGTCCGCGACAAGATCAGCCAGGACTTCGCCAACCAGGCGGGCCAGTACGACGTGGCGACCCTCTCCAACTACGAGATACCGATCTACGCCCGCAACGGCTGGCTGCACGAGATGGACTCCTACGTCGGCGAGGACCCGGCCTACGACGAGCAGGACGTCCTCAAGCCGATGCGGGAGTCCCTCACCGGCGACGACGGCAAGCTCTACGGCCAGCCCTTCTACGGCGAGTCCTCCTTCCTCATGTACCGCAAGGACGTCTTCGCCGCGAAGGGCCTGACGATGCCCGCGCACCCCACCTGGACCCAGGTGGCCGACCTCGCCGCGAAGGCCGACGGCGCCGAACCTGGCATGAAGGGCATCTGCCTGCGCGGCCTGCCGGGCTGGGGAGAGGTGATGGCCCCGCTCACCACCGTCGTGAACACCTTCGGCGGCACCTGGTTCGACCAGGACTGGAAGGCCCGGCTGGACTCCCCCGAGTGGGAGAAGGCGACGAAGTTCTATGTCGACCTGGTCCGTGACCACGGCCAGTCGGGAGCGGCCCAGTCCGGCTTCGCCGAGTGCCTGAACAACATGACCCAGGGCAAGGTCGCCATGTGGTACGACGCCACCTCCGCCGCCGGCTCCCTGGAGGCGGCCGGCTCCCCCGTCAAGGGCAAGGTCGGTTACGCCCCCGCGCCCGTCGAGAGGACCGACTCCTCGGGCTGGCTCTACACCTGGGCCTGGGGCATCCAGAAGGCGTCCCGCAACGCCGACAAGGCCTGGCGGTTCGTCTCCTGGGCCTCGAGCAGGCAGTACGAGGAGCTGGTCGGCGAGGAGATCGGCTGGTCCAACGTCCCGGCCGGCAAGCGGGCGTCGACCTACCGGAACGCGGCGTACCGCGCGGAGGCGGCCGCCTTCCAGGAGATGACGAAGGAGGCCATCGAGGCCGCCCGCCCGAACGACCCCGGCGTCCAGCCGCGCCCCGCGCCCGGCATCCAGTTCGTCGGCATCCCCGAGTTCACCGACCTCGGCACCAAGGTCTCCCAGGAGATCAGCGCGGCCATCGCCGGACGCCAGTCCGTCGAGTCGGCCCTGAGGAAGTCCCAGCAGCTCGCCGAGCGGATATCCGAGGAGTACGAGGGACGATGACCGCCACCACGACGGCCCCCGCGGCCACCGCCCCCGTGCGCTCCGCACGGCAGCCCTCCGCCCGGCTGCGGGCCTGGGCCACCCGCGCCCCGCTGCTCCCCGCCCTGATCTTCATGATCACCGTGACCCAGCTGCCGTTCGTGGCCACGCTGGTGATCTCCTTCTTCGACTGGAACGCCCTCTACCCCGACGCCCGCCGCTTCACCGGCCTCGACAACTACCGCCAGGTCCTGACCGACGCGGACCTGCGCCACTCGGTCTGGACGACCGTGCTGCTCACGGCGGCGGTGGTGCTGGCGAGCCTGGTCCTGGGTCTGCTCCTCGCCCTGCTGCTGGACCGGAGGTTCCGGGGCAGGGGCGTGGTCCGCACCCTGCTGATCGCCCCCTTCCTCGTGGTGCCGGTGGCAGCGGCCCTGCTCTGGAAGCACGTCCTCTACAACCCCGAATACGGCCTGCTCAACGGCCTGCTGCATTATGTGGGCGGCCCCCAGCCGGACTGGATCTCCAACACCCCGCTCCTGGCGGTCGAGGCGTCCCTGGTCTGGCAGTGGACCCCGTTCATGATGCTGATCCTGCTGGCCGGCCTGCAGAGCCGCGACCAGCAGCAGATCGAGGCCGCCCGGGTCGACGGCGCGAGCGACTGGCAGATCTTCCGCCACCTGACGCTGCCGCACCTGCGCCGCTACCTCGAACTCGGCGCGCTGCTCGGCTCGATCTACATCGTCCAGAACTTCGACGCGGTCTTCACGATCACGTCCGGCGGCCTGGGCACCGCCAATCTGCCCTACACCGTCTACCAGAGCTTCTACCAGGCCCACGAGAACGGCCTCGCCTCCGCCGCGGGAGTCCTGGTGGTCATCGGCTCGATCGTCATCGCGACCTTCGCCCTGCGGGTCGTCTCGTCCCTGTTCCGCGAGGAGGTGTCCCGCGCATGAGCGCACCGACCGTACTCGCCCGCCGCAGGACCACCGGTCTGGGCCTGCTGGCCTGGCTGGCCGGCGTCGTCTTCTTCCTGCCCATCGCCTGGATGGCGCTGACGTCCTTCCACTCGGAGCAGGACGCGGCGACGAACCCGCCTTCCTTCACGGCGTCGCTGACCCTGGACGGCTACCGCGAGTTCTTCGGCGCGGGCGGCGGGGCGAGCCCCTGGCCGGCGCTCATCAACTCCACGGTGGCGTCGGTCGCGTCGACGCTGCTGGTGCTGCTGCTGGCGCTGCCCGCCGCGTACGCCCTGTCGATCAACCGCGTCCGGAAGTGGACGGACGTCCTGTTCTTCTTCCTGTCGACGAAGATGCTGCCGGTCGTGGCGGGTCTGCTGCCGATCTACCTGTTCGCGAAGAACGCGGACCTGCTCGACAACATCTGGCTGCTGGTCGTCCTCTACACCTCCATGAACCTGCCGATCGCGGTGTGGATGATGCAGTCGTTCCTGGCCGAGGTGCCGGTGGCGGTGATCGAGGCGGCGCGGGTGGACGGAGCACGGCTGCCGACGGTCCTGGCCCGCGTCGTCGCCCCGATCGCCCTGCCCGGCATCGCCGCGACGGCCCTGATCTGCTTCATCTTCAGCTGGAACGAACTGCTCTTCGCCCGGGTGCTCACGGGAGTGGTCGCCGAGACCGCCCCCGTCTTCCTGACCGGCTTCATCACCAGCCAGGGCCTGTTCCTGGCGAAGGTGTGCGCCGCGTCGCTCGTCATCTCCCTGCCGGTGCTCGCCGCGGGGTTCGCCGCCCAGGACAAGCTGGTCCAGGGCCTGTCGTTGGGAGCCGTGAAATGAAGGCCGCCGTCATCGAGTCCGTGGGCAAGGCCGTCGTCGCCGAGGTCCCGGACCCGGCGCCCGGGCCGCGCGAGGTCGTCGTCGAGGTCGCGGCGTGCGGACTGTGCGGGACCGACCTGCACATCCTCCAGGGGGAGTTCGCGCCCGAGCTGCCGATCGTGCCCGGGCACGAGTTCGCGGGCGAGGTGGTCGGGGTCGGCACCCGCGTCACGGAGCTGTCGGTGGGCGACAGGGTGGCGGTGGACCCGTCGTTGTACTGCCACGAGTGCCGCTACTGCCGCACCGGCCACAACAACCTCTGCGAACGGTGGGCGGCGATCGGCGTGACGACGCCCGGCGGCGCCGCCCGCTACGCGGTGGCTCCGGTAGCGAACTGCGTACGGCTCCCCGACCACGTCCGCACCGAGGACGCGGCACTGGTGGAACCGCTGTCGTGCGCGGTACGCGGCTACGACGTCCTCCGGTCCCGTCTGGGCGCCCACGTCCTGATCTACGGCTCGGGCACGATGGGACTGATGATGCTGGAACTCGCCAAGCGGACGGGCGCGGCGAGCGTCGACGTGGTGGACGTGAACCCGGCCCGGCTGGAGACGGCGGTCCGGCTGGGCGTCTCGGCGTCGGCGGCGAACGCGGACGAGCTGGACCGGCCGCAGGGCTGGGACGTGGTGGTGGACGCGACGGGCAACGCGGCGGCGATCCAGGACGGGCTGGGGCGGGTGGCGAAGGCCGGCACGTTCCTGCAGTTCGGAGTGGCCGACTACGCGACGCGGGTGACCATCGATCCGTACCGGATCTACAACCAGGAGATCACGATCACCGGGTCCATGGCCGTCCTGCACAGCTTCGAACGCGCGGCGGAGCTGTTCGCGAACGGTGTCCTCGATCCTGACGTCTTCATCAGCGACCGGGTGCCGCTGGAGCGCTATCCGCAGGCGCTGGAGCAGTTCGCGGCGGGCGTGGGCCGCAAGATCGTCGTGGTGCCGTAGGCACCCCGCCCCTACCCGATCCCACACCGGGGTCTCGACCCCTGAGCCCCCACCGGGGCCCAGCCCGTGGTGGGGCCTTAGGGGCTCGGCCGGTCGGGGGGGCGGGGGCGGAGCCCTCGGGGACGGGTCGGGAAGGGGGCGGCGGGGGCGAAAAAGCCGGGCGGCCGACACCGGCCCGCCGTACCGGGACGGTAAGGGAACGGCAAAACGCGCTCGCTCGTTCACCTGGCATGACAGCTATGACCCCCGGCTCGAACATCCCCCTCTCCGCCGCCCGCGTGACGGTGGACGTCGCCGCTCCGGTGCGGCTCGACGTATCGGGCCTGCTGCTCACCGCCGACGGCAAGGTGCGCTCCGACGACGACTTCATCTTCTACAACCAGCCGACCGGACCCGGCGTGACGTACCGCTCGGGCGGCGGCACCACGCCCGACGCGATCACGATCGACACGTCGGCCGTACCCCCCGGCATCGAGAAGATCGTCGTCACCGCCAGCCCGGACGCCGCCGGCCAGACCTTCCAGGGCATCGAACCGACGGCCACCCTCCGCAACGCGGACGACAACAGCGTCCTTGCCACGTTCACGCCCCCGCAGCTCGGCACCGAGACGGCCCTGGTGATCGTGGAGATCTACCTGCGCAACGGCGCCTGGAAGGCCCGCGCCGTCGGCCAGGGCTACGCCAACGGCCTGGCCGGCATCGCCACCGACTTCGGCGTCACGGTGGAGGAGCCCGCTCCGGCTGCCCCGCCCCAGCCGGCCGCCCCGCCGACGCCCACGATGCAGCCGCCGGTGACCCCTCCGGCGCCCCCGTTGTCCACCCCGGCCGCTCCCCCGGCCCCGCCGGCACCGCCCGCCGCGCCCGCACCGGGCGCCGGGAAGATCAATCTCGACAAGGGCCGCGTCAGCCTGCAGAAGAACCAGACCGTGTCCCTGATGAAGGGCGGCCGCCCGCTGCTCTCCCAGGTGAGGATGGGCCTCGGCTGGGAGCCGGCGTACCGCGGCCGGGACATCGACCTGGACGCCTCGGTCATCGCCTACGGCCCCCAGCGCAACCACATCGACAGCTGCTACTTCGGCAAGCTGTCGATCGTGAACGGCGCGATCAAGCACTCCGGCGACAACCTCACGGGCGAGGGCGGCGGCGACGACGAGGTGATCGCCGTCGACCTGGGCCGGCTCCCCCAGGACGTCACGGGCCTGGTCTTCACCGTCAACTCCTTCTCCGGCCAGAAGTTCACCGAGGTCGCCAAGGCGTACTGCCGGCTCCTGGACGGCACGACCGGCGAGGAGCTGGTCCGTTTCGACCTCACCAGCGCCGAGCCGCAGACGGGCGTGATGATGGCCAAGCTGATCCGTCAGTTCTCCGGCGAGTGGGAGATGACGGCGATGGGTCAGTTCGTGAAGGCGCGGACGGTGCGGAACATGGTGAAGCCGGCGGCCCAGGCGCTCTAGAGCGGCCGTACGACCTCCGAGGGCGCCCCGGCGAGGGGGGCGCCCGCCGCCGTCTCACCGGGCGGGCCGCAGCCCCTCGGTCAGCAGCGACACGTACCGCCGGACGCTGTCGCCGTCCCCGCTCGCCAGTTCCGCCGCCGTCGCCACTCCGTGCGCCAGCCGCAGCACATCGACCGGCTCCACGTCCGCCCGCAGCGTCCCCTCCCGCTGAGCCGCCCGGACCAGCCGGGTCGCCGCGTGCCGCACCTGCGTGCCGCAGGCGGTGACGGCCGCGACGCTGCCGTCGGTGACGGCCGACCCGAGCAGGGCCTTCATGCCGCGGACCTGGAGGGTGCCGACGCACAGCTCGTTCAGCCAGGCCACCAGCGCCTCGCCCGGCGGCAGCTCCTCTGCGAGTTCGCCGGCGCGCGCGGCGAGTGCGTCGACCCGGTCGACGTACGCCGCTTCCAGCAACGCCCGACGCGTGGGGAAGTGCCGGTACAGCGTCCCGGAGCCGACCCCCGCCCGCCTGGCGATGTCATCGAGGGACGCGCCCTCCCCGTGCTCGGCGAAGGCCTCCGCCGCCGCCTTCAGCAACCGCTCGTAGTTGCGGCGGGCGTCCGCGCGCATGGGCTTGACCCGCGCCATCCAGTCACTCCTCGCGAGCCGGGGACTCTCCGTATGGTACCGAGCGCGTTGCGGAGACGGTCCCCGGTCGCGGCCTGCACCGACCCGAGGTGATCGCCGGGGTCTCAGAACAGCGCGCTGTACGCGTTCAGCGCGGGCTGGCCGCCCAGGTGGGCGTAGAGCACGGTGGAGTCGCGGGCGATCTCGCCGCGGGCGACCAGGTCGACCAGCCCGGCCATCGACTTCCCCTCGTAGACCGGGTCGGTGACCATTCCCTCGGTCCGCGCGGCGAGCTTCATGGCCTCCAGCGTGGCCGCGTCGGGGACGCCGTAGACACCGGCGTGGTACCGCTCGTCCAGCTCGACGTCCGCCTCGGTGAGCTCCCGCCCGACACCGATGAGCCGGCCGGTGCGGTCGGCGATACGGGCGATCTGCGACCGGGTCTCGGCGGGCTTGGCGGAGGCGTCGACGCCGATCACCCGCCGGGGCCGCCCGCCCGCCTCCTCGAGCGCCGCGAACCCGGCGACCATGCCCGCCTGCGTCGACCCGGTCACCGAACAGACGATCACCGTGTCGAAGAAGACGCCCAGCTCCCGCTCCTGCTCGGCCACTTCGTACGCCCAGCCGGCGAAGCCCAGGCCGCCGAGCGGGTGGTCCGAGGCGCCCGCCGGGATGGCGTACGGCTTGCCACCCGACTCCTCGACCTCGCGCAGCGCCTGTTCCCAGCTCTCCTTGAACCCGATCCCGAACCCGGCCCTCACCAGCCGGACGTCGGCGCCGGCGAGCCGGCTGATCAGGATGTTGCCGACCTTGTCGTACACGGAGTCGGGCCACTCCACCCAACTCTCCTGCACCAGCACGCACTTGAGACCGGCTCGCGCGGCCACGGCGGCGACCTGCCGGGTGTGGTTGGACTGCACTCCGCCGATCGACACGAGCGTGTCGCAGCCCTGCGCGAGCGCGTCGGCGACCAGGTACTCCAGCTTGCGCGTCTTGTTCCCGCCGTACGCGACACCGGAGTTGCAGTCCTCGCGCTTGGCCCACAGGGAGGCGCCGCCGAGGTGGGCGGTGAGCCGTTCCAGCGGGTGCACGGGCGAGGGGCCGAAGAGGAGCGGATACCGCTCGTAGGAGGAGAGCGGCGTGGCCAGGGACATGGGGCCTCCCGGAGAGGGTCGGTCAGTCGTCGGAGTCGGCCAGGTCGGCCAAGGTGCGCCAGATCTCCGCCGTGACCCGGACCGCCTCGTCCACGTCACCGTCGGCGCACGCCTCGATCAGCCGGTCGTGCAGTCCGGCCGAGCGGCAGGTGCCGCCCTCGCCGAAGCGCCGTCGCTCCAGCCGCCGGATGAGAGGGGTGTAGCGGGCGACGGTGGCGGCGGCCGCCCGGTTGCCGCTGACCCGCACCAGGACGTCGTGCAGTTCGTCGTCGGCGCGCAGGGCGCCGTCCACGTCGCCGGTGCCCACGGCGGCGGCGAACCGCTCGTTGGCGGCGCGCATCGCCTCGACGTCCGCGGCGAACAGCCGGGGCACCGCGACCCGGGCGACCAGCTCGTGCATGGCCCCGACCACGGCCGCCGCGTCGCGTACGTCGGCGGCGACGACCGGGGTGACACGCGTGTAGCTCTGCGGCTTGCTCTCCAGCAGTCCTTCGTCCACGAGCCGCGAGAAGGCTTCCCGCACCGGCGCCCGCGACAGCCCGAGCCGCTCCGCGAGATCAGCGTCCCGCACCACCGCACCCGGCTCGATCTCACCGGTGACGATGGCGTCCCGGATGGCGGCGTACGCGCGCTCCCGGAGAAGGGTGCGGGGCACGGGTCGTAGGGGCTCCACAACTGAAATGTTAGATGTCAGTCAGGTGACGGACAAGGGGCCCGCACTCGGCACCCTCGTACGGACGTACGCGGTGGAGTGCGGGCCCCTGCGGGCCCGCCAGCCGAGCAGGCCGGCCGTCCAGGCCGGGTCGCTGACGGCGAGCTCGCGGACGAGCTCCACGAAGCGGTCGTCGCGGTCGGCGCCGGACTCGTGGAAGGTCTGCTGGGAGACGAAATGGGCGACCGCGAGCAGGAACAGCTCGGACCGGGCGTCGCGCTCGTGGCCCCGGCCGCCGAGAGCGGTGTGGAGCGCACGGCCCGTGGTCCTCACGGGCGAGACGGGCCGTGCCTTCGCGGTACGCGTGTTGAAGCGCGCCATTGCTGAATTCCCCCGAGTCGAGTCGGTTTCGGAGGGAGGCGCAGCAAAAGGAGGGTGCCCGAGGTCGAATTCGACTGCGGTTGCTGATAACTGGCGCGTCTTCCGTTCCGCCACACCGACCCGAAGTCGATGACGGGATTCGAACCCGCACAAGGGGTTTCCCTCACCAGTGCCGAAGTATCCGCTGCCTGCGCACCGGGCACCCACCTTGAGCTGCGCCTCCCGAGATCAAGTCGGCGGCGGCATGGGATTCTTTTGAGAGAAGAAGTAGCCGCAGCCTGCGCACCGGGAGGTGCATGAAGTTGTGGTGTCCAGAGTTCAGGTCGGCGGAACCGACATCAGGTGCTCTGGCCCCTGAGCTACACCGGCGCGTTGTACCGGTGGCGGGACTCGAACCCGCGGCCGCCCCATTATGAGTGGAAGTAGGTCCTGCCTTCGCACCTGGACGTTCATCACTCTAGGAGGCGTACCGCGGGACGGGCGAACGAATTTATCAGCGGCGCCGGCGCTTCCAGGGCCCGGTGATGGCGAGCAGGATGCCGGGGGTCTGGATGTTCGCGAACAGGGTGCGGCCGTCGGGCGAGAAGGTCACCCCGGCGAACTCGCTGTACTCGGGCTCCTCCTCGGTGCCGATGTTCAGTTCATTGCGGGCGATGGGGTACGTGCGGCCGCTGTCGGTGGCGCCGAAGAGGTGGGACACGCCCTCGCCGTCCTCGGCGATGACGAGGCCCCCGTAGGGGGAGACGGTGATGTTGTCGGGGCCGTCGAAGGCTCCGTCGGCGGAGGGGTCGGGGTTCACGCCGAGCAGGACCTTCAGGGTGAGGGTGCGGCGCTTGGGGTCGTAGAACCAGACCTGGCCGTCGTGCTGGCCGGGGCTCTCCTCGCGCGCGTAGGAGGAGACGATGTACGCGCCGCCGTCGCCCCACCACATGCCCTCCAGCTTGCGGGCGCGGGTGATCTCGCCGGCGGAGAACTGCTTGCGGACGGGCGTGGTCCGCGCGTCGCGGTCGGGGACGTCCACCCAGTCGACGCCGTAGACCGTGCCGATCCGCGTGGCGCGGGAGAGGTCGTCGACGAACTTGCCGCCGGAGTCGTAGCACTTGGGGGCCTGCAGGACGCCGGCGTCGTCGGCGAGGGTCCGGAACCTCCCGCGGCCGTGCTCGAAGCCCTTCGGCGGGGTCCAGCGGAAGAAGAGGCCGTTGGGGTTCGCGGCGTCCTCGGTGAGGTAGGCGTGGCCGCGCCTGGGGTCGATGACGACGGCCTCGTGGTCGTACCGGCCGAAGAACTTCAGGGGCTTGGGGTCCTTGTTGGCGCGCCGGTCGACAGGGTCGACCTCGAAGACGTAGCCGTGGTCCTTCGTCATGCCGTTGACGCCGGCCCGGTCGGAGTTCTCCTCGCAGGTCAGCCAGGTGTCCCACGGGGTGCGGCCGCCCGCGCAGTTGGTGGAGGTGCCGGCGATGCCCACCCACTCGGCGACCCGGCCGTCGGGGCGCACCTCGACGACCGTGCAGCCGCCGGACGCGGCCGGGTCGTAGACCAGGCCCTCGGTGAGCGGCACGGGGTACTCCCAGTTGGCGCGCGGTCCCTTCAGCTCGTGGTTGTTGACGAGGAGGGTGGTGCCGCGCGGGCCGTCGAAGGTGGCCGTGCCGTCGTGGTGGGAGGGGGTGAACTCGCCCGACTCCAGCTTGGTCCGCCCGCTGTGGGTGAGGACGCGGTAGGTGAATCCGGCGGGCAGCGCGAGCACGCCCTGGGGGTCGGGGATCAGCGGTCCGTAGCCGACCCCGCCGTGCGCGGCCGTCGACGCCTCCCCGGAGCGCTCGGTGTCCGTCGACGCGAGGGCGCCGGGCGCGCTGGCGAGGGCGCCGACGCTGCCCGCCAGCACGACTCCGGCACCGGTGACCGCGGATGTTCTGGCGAAGTCCCTGCGGGTGAGCGACATGGTGTCTCCTGAGACGGTGGGTGTGCCGTGGAGGGTGGCGGACCTCGGGTCGGCGACACCGTTTCGCCCATGCCTGAACGCGGGTTGAACGGCGGGAGACTTCGGGTGGACTGCTTGCGTGCGTCCGTGGGGGCCGGGGTGGGAAGAGGCCGTGGGGCCTCTTCCCGGTGCGTGTGTCAGCCGCCCTGCTGGGACCGCGCCTTGAAGGCGGCCTTGCGGGCCTCCTTGGCGATGCGCTTGTCGGGGTGCAGCCGGCCCATCGCCTCCAGGACGTCGGCCGTGGCCGGGTGCTCCACCCGCCAGGCCGCCGCGAAGAAGCCGCTGTGCTGCTGGGCGAGTCCCTCGACCAGGCCCTGGAGCTCCTCCGAGTTGCCCTCGGCGGCCAGTTGCGCGGCCACGGTGTCGATGGTCAGCCAGAAGACCATGTCCTCGGAGGGGGCCGGTACGTCCGCGGCGCCCAGCTCGCTGAGCCAGACCCGGGCGAGGCCGCCGAGCTCGGGGTCGTCGAGCACCTCGCGCACCGCGGGTTCGGCCTGTCCGCCGACGAGGGAGAGGGCCTGCTGGCAGCGCAGCCGGCGCAGCGGCGCGCCCTTGTCGGAGCCGCGGGCGGCGGCGAGCAACTCCCGTGCGGCGGCGACCGGTTCGCGGCGCGCCAGCCACTGCTCGGTCTCGGCGCGCGCGGCATGCGGGCCGTAGGAGGCGCTGCCGTCGAGGAGGGCGTCGGCGCCCTTGTCGGCGAGGTCGCCGACGGCGGGCGCCTCGAAACCGGACTCCAGCAGACGGGCCCGCAGGCCGTACTGGCCGAGCGGGGTCAGGCGGACCATGCCGTAGCGGGAGACGTCGGTCTCGTCGACGGGCGCGGCCGGCTCCTCCTCGGGCTCGCCCATCAGGGCCTCGTCGACGGGCTGGTAGACGACCAGGCCGATCGGTTCCAGGAGCCGGAACTGGTCGTCCAGGCGCATCATCGCGTCGGAGACCTGCTCCAGTATGTCGTTGGTGGGTTCGCTCATGTCACCGGGGACGATCACGGAGGCGGCGAGCGCGGGCAGCGGCACGGGGCCGCCGCCGGGGCCGTCCTCGCCGGCGGTGAGCAGGTAGAGGTTGCCGAGCACGCCGTCGAGGAAGGCGGCCTCGGCCTCGGGGTCCCAGTCGAGGCGGGAGAAGTCGACCTCCCCGCCCTCGTCCATGGCCTCGATCAGTTCGTCGAGGTCGGGCACGCTCGCCTCGGCGAGCACCGCCTCCAGGGCGCCGAGCCAGACTGCGAGGACGTCGTGCGGGGAGCCGCCGGTGAGGAGGGCGAGGTCCTCGCCGGCGGTGACGGTGCCGGCCTCCTCGTCGGCGATCTCGACGAGCCCGGCGTCCACCGCGATCCGCCAGGCCTCGCTCGCGTACGCGGCGGCCTCGTCGCCGGTCAGGCCGAGCACCTCGGCGGCGGCCGGCAGCTGTTCCTCGACGAGTCCGCCCCCGGCGTCGACCCGGGTGTCGGGACCGGCCCAGCGGGCGAGGCGGGCGGCGCGGGAGAGCAACGGGGTCGACAGCGCGTCGCGCGCCAGCTCCGCTTCGGGGTGCAGCCGTACGGGCGGCAGGGGGGAGCTGTCTGACATCGGCTGGTTCTCCTAGGACGGTCGTGCCACTCAGTCGCTCAGCCTAGACGGATATCCACCCATGCCGCCCGGTTCATCTCCCGGACGGCTTCCGTACATGGCTGGAACCTTGACAACTGACCTGGGCAGGCACGAGATTGACGCGCGTAGAAGTTGGGGGGACAGGTGTTCACTGTTTTTTCTCCGCGCGTCGTCCGCGTCCCACGCCTCACCCTCGTCCCGGCGCTCATGCACGTCCCCGGAGGGAATCCGTTGCCTAGCAGGTCTTCCGCGCGCCTCGCCGCGCTCACCGTCGCCGCCGTGTGCTCCGCGGCGTCCACCGTCGTCATCGCCGCGCCCGCGCACGCCGACTCGGTGCGCATCCACGACATCCAGGGCACCACGCGCGTCTCGCCGTACGCCGGGAAGCAGGTCACGGACGTGACCGGAATTGTCACCGGCGTACGCACCTACGGCTCCTCCAGAGGCTTCTGGATCCAGGACCCGAACCCCGACGCCGACCCGGCCACCAGCGAGGGCGTCTTCGTCTTCACCAGTTCCACCCCGAAGGTCGCGGTGGGCGACGCGGTCACCGTGTCCGGCACGGTCTCGGAGTTCGTCCCCGGCGGCACCTCGTCCGGCAACCAGGCGCTGACGGAGATCGTCCGCCCGACCGTGACCGTCGTCTCCAGTGGCAACGCCGTCCCTGCCGCGACCGTCGTCGACGCCGGGTCGGTCCCGGCGGCGTACGCCCCGGCCGGCGACCCGGCGGCGAACAACTCGATCAACGGCCTCCCCCTGCGGCCCACGCAGTACGCCCTGGACCGCTACGAGTCCCTGGAGGGCATGAACGTCCAGGTCTCCGACGTCCGCGTGGTCGGCGCCACCGACCCGTACACCGAGCTGTGGGTCACGGTGAAGCCGTGGGAGAACCGCAACCGCCGCGGCGGTACGGTCTACGGCTCCTACGACTCCCAGAACACCGGCCGGCTGATGATCCAGTCGCTCGGCAAGGTCGCCGACTTCCCGACGGCGAACGTCGGCGACTCGCTCACCGGCGTCACCGCGGGCCCGCTGGACTACAACCAGTTCGGCGGCTACACCCTCGTCGCCAACCAGCTCGGTACCCTGAAGAGCGCCGGGCTGGAGCGTGAGACGACGCGGAAGCAGAAGAAGGGCGAGCTGGCGGTCGCGACGTACAACGTCGAGAACCTCGACCCGTCCGACGCCACCTTCGAGGAGCACGCCTCCGCGATCGTGAACAACCTGCAGTCGCCCGACATCGTGTCCCTGGAGGAGATCCAGGACAACAACGGCGCGACGAACGACGGCACCGTGGCCGCCGACCGGACGGTGACCCAGCTGATCGACGCGGTCGTCGCGGCGGGCGGCCCCCGGTACGACTGGCGCGCGATCGACCCGGCGGACGACACCGACGGCGGCGAGCCGGGCGGCAACATCCGCCAGGTGTTCCTGTTCAACCCGGAGCGGGTCTCCTTCACCGACCGCGCGGGCGGCGACGCCACGACCGCCGTCGGGGTCACCGAGGAGCGCGGCAAGGCCGCCCTGACGGTCTCCCCCGGCCGCGTCGACCCGGCGAACACGGCCTGGAAGTCCAGCCGCAAGCCGCTGGTCGGCGAGTTCGTCTTCCGGGGCCGCACGGTCTTCGTGATCGCCAACCACTTCAACTCCAAGGGCGGCGACCAGGGGCTGACCTCGCAGTACCAGCCGGTGGCGCGCAGCTCCGAGTCCCAGCGCCACCAGCAGGCGGCGCTCGTCAACGCCTTCGTCAAGGACGTCCTCGACATCCAGAAGAACGCGGACGTCATAGCGCTCGGCGACATCAACGACTTCGAGTTCTCCGGCACCGCCCAGATCCTCGAGGGCGACGGCGAGTTGTGGTCGGCCATCAAGTCGCTGCCGAGGAGCGAGCGTTACTCCTACGTCTACCAGGGCAACAGCCAGGTCCTCGACCAGATCCTGGTCAGCCCGTCGATCCGGCGCGGCTGCGACTTCGAGTACGACAGCGTGCACATCAACGCGGAGTTCAACGACCAGATCAGCGACCACGACCCGCAGGTGCTGCGCTTCAAGCCGTGACGCCGGCCGGAGCACGGCGCGGGGCCGCCCGGACACCCGTCCGGGCGGCCCCGCCGCACGTCCGCCGGGCGTCAGTCCGGCACGAGACCGACGGCGTGGGCGAAGCGGCTGCCGGTGAAGCCCTTGACCCCGGGGTACGTCCGCACCCGCTCCCACGACTCCTTCTCCGGCGCGGCCACGCTCTCGTCGTAGGCCCGCGCGCTCTCCCACTCGGCGTAGTTCAGGATGTGGGTGCCGTCGGTGCTGAGGTGGAAGTGGGCGGAGATCAGGCCGCGGTGGCCGTCGGGGTCGTCGGCGAGGGACTTCAGGACGAGATCGGCCCAGTCGGCGCGGTGCTCGGCGGCGTCCGGTGCGAAGTCGATCCGTACGGTGACGATCAGTCCCGGGACCCGGGTGTCGCCGGCGGCGCGCTCACGGCTGCGGTGGCGCCGGTAGCGGCCGAGCCACTGCCGCTCGATGCCGGGCACGGCGGTGTCGATCTCGTCGTTGCGTTCCTGCCGGTGGGTCCTGACGAAGGCCTCGTAGGCCTGCTCGCCCGTCCATCGGGAATGGTGCAGCAGGGTCGAGCCGTCGTGGCCGGTGTAGAGGTGGTAACCGAGCAGGTCGGCGGTGGGCCAGGGGCGCCGCTCCCAGGTGTGCGCGACGGCCTCGACCGCCCTGGCCTGGCGTTCGGGTGTGCCGACGCGCCAGGTGCTGAAGAAGGGGGCGCCGACGCGCGGGTCGGTGACGTCGGGGTGGGTGTCGGTACGACGAGTCATGTCCACCACGTTCCGACCTCAACCATGATTCAGGTCAAGTCCGCGGTTCGCGACCGGCTTTCGGGCAACCCGCCGGTCATGGACGAAGACACGGACGACACGGACGGCAGGGACAGTCCCGGGCGGTTGCCCGCACGGTCGTGGTGGGCGGTGGCCCGGCGCACGGCGAAGGAGCTGTTCGACGACGAACTCTCCGACCGGGCGGCCGCGTTGACGTACTACGGCGTTCTGTCGCTGTTCCCGGCGCTGCTGGTGATGGTGTCGCTGCTGGGGGTGGTGGGACAGCGCGCCACGGACCACATCCTCGACAACACGGGCGAGTTGGCGCCGGGCCCGGCGCGGGAGATCCTGCGGGACGCGGTGGTCCAGCTGGGGGACAGCGGCGGCACGGGGAGTGTGCTCGCGGTCGTCGGCCTGCTCGCCGCGCTGTGGTCGGCCTCCGGGTACGTCGCCGCCTTCATCCGCGCGGCCAACGCGGTGTACGACCTGCCGGAGGGCCGCCCGGTGTGGAAGCTGACGCCGCTGCGGCTGGCACTGACCCTGACGCTGATGCTGATGCTGGCGGCCAGCGCGCTGATCGTCGTGTTCACCGGGCCGGTCGCCGAGCGGGCCGGGCGGCTGGTGGGCGTCGGTGACGCGGCGATCGCCGTGTGGGGCGTCGTCAAGTGGCCGGTGCTGCTGCTCCTGGTCGTGCTGATGATCGCCCTGCTGTACTGGGCGGCCCCCAACGTCCGGGGGCGCGGCTTCCGCTGGATCTCCCCCGGCAGCGTCGTGGCAACGCTGATCTGGGTGGGCGCCTCCGCCGGGTTCGCCGTCTACGCGGCCAACTTCTCCCTCTACAACCGGACCTACGGCACCCTCGCCGGTGCCGTCGTCTTCCTGGTGTGGCTGTGGCTGAGCAACCTGGCCATCCTGCTGGGGCTGGAGTTCGACGCGGAGCTGGCCCGGGAGCGGGCGGTCGTCTGCGGCGGGCGGGCGGCGGAGGAGGAGCCGTACGTGGAGCCGCGGGACGTGCGGAAGTGGCCGGCACGTCTGCGGGCGGCCTGGTGCGGGGCACACCGTGGGAGCGGGGTCTGGCGGGCCGCGCGCAGGTGATGCGGCGGCGAGGCAGACGGACGAGGCAGGCGGACAGCAAACGAGGAAGGGCCCGGCACCCGCAGTGGGGGTGCCGGGCCCGCTCCTGCCGCCTAGTGGGATGCCCGGCGCCACGTCAGCATCGCCGCGGCGGCGAGCGTCGCCCCTGCCGCCACCGCGATCAGCACCGGCCGCGGGTGCTGCCGCGCGTATCGCACCGGCGTGCGCAGCGGCGCGGGAGCGCGGTGCTCGACGGTGTCGCCGGCCCGAGCCACCGTGTCCTGCAGGCCGTGGCCGGTCTCCCTCGCACGGTCCTGAAGGCTGTGGCCGGCGCTCTTCGCCTTGTCCTGCACGGTGTGCCCCGCACCCTTCGCCCGGTCCTGAAGCGTGTGGGAGGTGTCCTTCGCCCGGTCCTGGACGATGTGCCCCGCACCCTTCGCCCGGTCCTGGACGGCGTGGGTCGCCTGGGCCGCCGTGCTGCGGAGCTGGACCGTCATCGCGCCGGCGCGGTCGCGGAGGTCGGCCGCGCGGGCCCGTGCCCGGCCCTTGATGTCGGTCTTCGCCGCGAGCTCCTCCACCGTCTGGCCCAGCTGACTCCTGGTCTCCGCTATCTGCCGACGCAGCTCCGCGGAGCCGCCGGCACCGCTCGCCGTACCGTCCGAACCTGTCCTGTCCGTCATCGGTGCGCCCTTTCCCTGATCTCCTCGACGTCCGCCCTGACGCTGCCGATGGCTTCCTTGGGGGTCGGGGGTGTCGCCCGGCGCAACTGACCGCGGCCGATCGCGGCCAGCACGGCGGCGATCACGAACAGCACCGCCGTGACGATCAGCGCCGCGGCCCAGACGGGCAGCGCCAGGGAGAGGGCGGCGACGCCCGTGCCGGCGAGGGCGAGCAGACCTGCGTAGGCGAACGCGCCCGCGGCCCCGAGCATGCCGCCGCCGCGGCCCGCGCGACGGCCCTTCTCGGTCAGCTCCTCCTTGGCGAGGGCGATCTCCTGCCGTACGAGCCGGGAGAGCTGCTCGGTGGCCTGGCCGACGAGTTCGCCGACCGTGTGGTGCCCGTCGTGGACGGGCCGGGTGTCCATGGTCCCGGTCACGGTGTTCCGCCTCCTCTCGGTTTCGGAACACCCGGGTACCCCGGCGGTCCGCCGCTACCCCTGCGCCGCCTCGCCGGGGCGGCGCTCGCCGGGGCTCGCCGGCCGGGCCCGGCACCGGTCGAGCCGCGCCCGCAACAGGGCCGCCACGGCGACCAGTTCGGCACGCCCGGGCCGGGCGGACGACGTCGTCGACCGCTCCGGCCCGGGGCGCCGCGCCACCCCTTGCGCTCGCACCGCTTCGGCGGTCCCCCGGCTCGGCAGCGGGCTGATCCCGGTCCTCCCGACCCGACGTCTCAGCAATCCTTACACATACCTCGCAGAAAATTTAAGTGGAGCTACGTGATCGACAGGTCGAGACTGACCCCATGACGCACTCCGACTCCTCCACGCCGCCCTTCGGACGCGCCCTCTGCGCGATGATCACCCCCTTCACCGAGGCGGGTGTCCTCGACCTCGACGGTGCCCAGCGGCTCGCCGGGCGGCTGGTGGCGGGAGGCTGCGACGGGCTCGTGCTGTCCGGGACGACCGGGGAGTCGCCGACGACCACGGACGCCGAGAAGGCGGAGCTGGTGCGGGCGGTGCGGGCGGCCGTCGGCGACGGCGTCCCCCTGGTGGCGGGTGTCGGCACCGCCGACACCCGCCACACCGTCGACCTCGCCCGCGCCGCCGAGAAGGCCGGCGCGGACGGGGTGCTGGTGGTCAGCCCCTACTACAGCCGGCCACCCCAGGACGCCCTGGAAGCACACTTCCGGGAGGTCGCGGACGGCTGCGGGCTGCCCGTCATGCTGTACGACATCCCCGGGCGCACCGGCACCCGCATCGAACCGGACACGCTGATCCGTCTCGCCGGACACCCCCGGATCGTCGCCGTCAAGGACTGCGCCTACGACCTCCTCGGCACCCAGAAGGTGCTGTCCCGCACCGAGTTGGCGTACTAGGCGGGCTGCGACGAGCAGATCCTCGCGCTGTACGCGGTGGGCGCCGTGGGATACGTCAGCACCGTCGCCAACGTCGTGCCGGAGCAATTCCGGGCGATCATCGACGCGTTCGACGCCGGAGACACCGGGCGGGCGGCGCGGCTCCAGCGACGGGCCATGGAGCTCATCGAGACCATGATGGCCTCGGGCACGCCCGGCACGGTCACCGCCAAGGCCCTCCTCACCTCACTGGGCCTGCCCGCCGGACCTGTCCGGGCGCCGCTGCGGGATGCCCGGCCGGAGACGGCCGACGCCTTGCGGGCGGCCTACGCACGACTGGCGGCCGAGCCGGTCGTCTGATCCCGGGCAGTTCGGTCCGCTGATCCTGGTCGGATCATCACCGTCCCGCCTACCGTGGCCCGATGCGCCGACCGTTGCTCTACCTCGACGTCGACGGGCCCCTCAACCCCTACGCGGCCAAGCCGGAACGTCGGCCCGCGGGCTACACGACCATCAGGGCCGCCGTGCGCCCCGGCCGTCCGCTGCGCGTGTGGCTGCATCCCGGGCACGGGGCCGCCCTGCTGGCGTTGCCCTACGAGCTGTGCTGGGCCACCACATGGATGGGCGAGGCCAACCGGTGGATCGCCCCTGTGATCGGGCTGCCCGAGTTGCCCTACGTGGACTTCGGCGAGCGGCTGTTCGCCGTGCGGGACGACCTGGTGCACTGGAAGACGGAGGTCCTCGTGGCGCACGCCGCGGGACGGCCCTTCGCCTGGGTGGACGACGAGCAGTCCCCCGCCGACCAGGCGTACGTCGCCCGGCACCACCCCGCGGCCGCCCTGCTGCACCACGTCAACCCGCGGATCGGACTGCGCGACCCCGACTTCGCGGCGCTGACGGCGTTCGCGAAGGAACTCCCGTCGTGACGCCGCCCCCTTCCGTGGCCGCCGCACCAGCAGCGAAAGCGCAGCTCACCAAGATCCCCGGCAAGACCCAGGGCAAGCATCTCAGGTGGCGTCGCGTGGCGGATCCGGCAGGTTGTGCCATGCGTGACCACACCCTCCGGTGCAGTACAACGTCCGCCGGCGGGTGTCCGCAATGCTGAAGAGGGCGACGAGCAGGCGGAAGGACTGGGTGAGTTCGTGGGCCGGAAGTGCTTCCATTCCGAAGCGCCACTTCGTGAGCATCACCGCCGGCGTGTGTGTGGGGCGGATGCCGGAACGCGCGATGCTCTCCGACACGTCCTCCTCGCAGGCGCGGGCCTGCCCGCAGAACAACACCAATGAGTGCAGGACCTTGCGTTGGTCATCCTCTGAGAGGCCTTCGAACCACTCGACGCCCTCGGCCACCGGTCTGAGCCCCTGTGCGAGACCGTTCAGGATCACCTCGTGTGCGTACACCGCAGGATTCCATCTCCGTGGGTCAGCACCGAGCGCCCTCCCGGGCCGCCTCAGGCCGTGGAAGGGCGCTCAACGATGACCAACGCCGACAGCTGCCGACAGCTCGACAGCCGGTCAGGACGTTGATCGACAAGGCGGCCGCAGGTCACGGCCGCCGGTGATCAGTTGTGGCTGTGGAGAATCTCGTTCAGGCCGCCCCACACCGCGTTGTTCGGGCGGGCCTCCACCGTGCCGGTGACCGAGTTGCGGCGGAAGAGGATGTTGGAGGCGCCGGAGAGCTCGCGGGCCTTGACGATCTGGCCGTCGGGCATCGTCACGCGGGTGCCCGCGGTGACGTAGAGGCCGGCCTCGACCACGCACTCGTCGCCGAGGGCGATGCCGACGCCCGCCTCGGCACCGATGAGGCAGCGCTCGCCGATGGAGATGATCACATTGCCGCCGCCCGAGAGGGTGCCCATGGTGGAGGCGCCGCCGCCGATGTCGGAACCGTCGCCGACGACCACGCCCGCGGAGATGCGGCCCTCGACCATGGAGGTGCCGAGCGTGCCCGCGTTGAAGTTGACGAAGCCCTCGTGCATGACCGTGGTGCCCTCGGCGAGGTGCGCGCCGAGGCGGACGCGGTCGGCGTCGGCGATACGGACGCCCTTGGGCGCGACGTAGTCCGTCATGCGCGGGAACTTGTCGATCGAGGTCACCTGGAGGTGCAGGCCCTCGGCGCGCGCGTTGAGGCGGACCTTCTCGATGTCGTCGACCGCGACCGGGCCGAGGGAGGTCCAGGCGACGTTGGCGAGGAAGCCGAACATGCCGTCCAGGCTCTGGCCGTGCGGCTTGACCAGGCGGTGGGAGAGCAGGTGCAGACGCAGGTAGACGTCGTGCGCGTCGATCGGCTTGTCGTCGAGGGAGGCGATGACCGTGCGGACCGCGACCACCTCGACGCCCCGGCGGGCGTCCGGGCCGATCGCCTTGGCGGCGCCTTCACCGAGCAGCTCCACGGCCTTCTCGGCGGACAGGCGCTCGGTGCCGGAGGGGCCGGGCTCGGTGGTGAGCTCGGGCGCGGGGTACCAGGTGTCGAGAATCGTGCCGTCGGCGGCGATGGTGGCGAGGCCGGCGGCCGCGGCGCCGGTGGTGCGAGGAGCAGTGGTGTCGGTCATGAGGGAAACCTAACCGGCGGGGGGCCGTGGAGGCTAACCAGCGGCGTCGCGTCTCAGGTGGCGGGCGGGACCGTCGCCCGCGGGCGGGACCGGGGCCGCGGGCGGGGCGGGCGGGGCGGGCGGGGGAGGGACCGGGTCCGCAAGCGGGACCGGGGCTGGGGCCGGCGCCGGGGGGGTGGGCGTCGGGGGGTGGGGTCGGCGTCGGGTGCGTGGTGGTGCGACGAGCCCGTCGCCGGTCGGGCGTACGGCTGCCTGTCGGTAGCAGGGGGCCTCGGCTGTGCAGCGCCAGGCGACCGGCTGCGCCGCACCGCCACGACCCGCCCTCCGCCGCGGGGGGGGCGGCTGCGGGGAGCCTGGAGGCGGCGCCGGCGGTGGTCAGGGGGCTGTGGGAGGGATGAGGCGGGCCAGGGCCACGCGGGCGTACTCCTTGTCGTAGGTGCCGTCCGTCAGGAGCACCTGGAGGCAGATGCCGTCCATCAGCGCGACCAGTGCCCTCGCGGTGACCGGGTCGGTGCGCCGGGCGAGCCGGTCGGCGAGGTCCTCGGCCCATTCGGCGGCGACGGGGCGCAGGGCGGGGCGGCGCAGGGCGGCCAGGTAGAGCTCGTACTCGCGCTCGACTCCGGTGCGGTCGCCCGCGAGCCATGCGCCGAGCAGGTCCGCGAGTTCGGTGGCCAGGTCGGTGTGGCGGTCCGTCAGGCCGCCGTGTGCGGCGACCATCCTGGCGAAGCCCTCGTTCGCCTGGCGCAGGGCCGCGACCATCAGGTCGTCGAGGGTGGCGAAGTGGTAGGTGGTGGAGCCGAGCGGTACGTCCGCCTCGGCCGCGACCGTGCGATGGGTGAGGCCGGCGAGCCCCTTGTCGCCGACCACCCTGATCGCCGCGTCGATGATCCGCCGGCGCCGGTCGGGGTCGTAGCGGCGCGGCATCAGTGAGCACCGCCGAGGTTCAGGATCACCACTCCCGCGACGATCAGCAGGACGCCGGTGACCTTGGCGAGGGTGAGCGCCTCGCCGAAGAGGACGAGGCCGATGACGGCGATCGTCGCGGTGCCGACACCGGCCCAGATGGCGTACGCCGTGCCGATGCCGACGGATTTCAGGGTCTGGGCGAGCAGGGCGAAGGAGATGACGTAGCCGAGGGCCGTCAGGAGGGAGGGCCAGAGCCGGGTGAAGCCCTGGCTGTACTTCATGGCGGTCGTCGCGGCCACCTCGGCCGCGATGGCTCCGGCGAGCGTCACGTATCCCATGTGTACGAGCGTACATAACGGCGTCGGCGGCTGTGATGGTTCATCACGTCCTGGCGACGAGCGGTAAGAAACCGTTATGGAAACCGCTCGCTCAAACAGCTACTCGCAGGTCACTTGTTCCACTACTGTTTCAGCGTTCACACACCGGGCCATCGCAGCCGCGGCCGTCGTCAGGGACGCCGCTGGAGGAACAGCGCATGCCAGACAACAAGTCCCGGCCTTCCCAGGAGCATCCCTGGGAGAACGGTTGGGCCCCGGACACCTCCCGGGCACCCGGAACGCGACGCCTGTGGCTGGCCGGCGCTCTCGCCGTGGCCACCGTCGTGGCCTGCGTGACGGCCATCGCCGTCGGGGACAAGCCCGCTGACGGGACGTCGGCCGCGCGTCAGGGGCAGATCGAGGAGACCTCGCCAGGGCTGATCTCCTTCGCCACGCCGTCCGTGAGCGGCTCCCCCACGCCGTCGGCCGGACGGACGAGCGCGTCGCCGTCCGCCTCCGCCTCGCCCCGGCCGCAGGGCAGTTCGTCACCGCGTACGTCGGCCTCCCCCGCCCCGTCGGCGGCTGCGCCGACCAAGGGCGCGCCCGATCCGAGGCCGGCCGCCGTCCGGCGTTCCGTGCAGTCGGCCAACTACCCCGACCGGTACTGGCGGTCGGGCCGCGGCACGGTGCGGCTGGAGCAGGCCGGCGGTTCGGAGTTCCGCGAGGACGCCACCTTCACGGTGGTCGCCGGCCTGGCCGGCGGCTCCTGCCACTCCTTCGTCGCGTCCGACGGGACCTATCTGCGCCACCGCGATTTCGTGCTGCGCGCCGAACGCGACGACGGCTCGGCCCTGTTCCGTCAGGACGCCACCTTCTGCCCCCGCGCCTCCTCCTTCTCCGGCGCGGTCATGCTGGAGGCGGTGAACTACCCGGGCCACTTCCTCCGCCACGAGAACTTCCAGGTGAAGCTGCAGCGGTTCGAGCACGGCGGGCAGTACGCCGCGGACTCGGCGTTCCGACTGGTGAACGGGTTGGCCTGAGACTCCCGGAACACGGAAAAAGCGGCGGCACCAAAAAGGGTGCCGCCGCTTTTCACGCGGTCGGTGGTCTCAGACGTTGAAGCCGAGCGCCCGAAGCTGCTCGCGGCCGTCGTCCGTGATCTTGTCCGGACCCCACGGCGGCATCCAGACCCAGTTGATGCGCAACTCGCTGACCAGGCCGTCGGTGGCGGACTTGGCCTGGTCCTCGATGACGTCCGTCAGCGGGCAGGCCGCGGAGGTCAGGGTCATGTCCACGGTCGCCACATTGGAGTCGTCGATGTGGATGCCGTAGATCAGGCCGAGGTTGACGACGTCGATGCCCAGTTCGGGATCGACCACGTCCATCAGGGCCTCGCGGAGTTCCTCCTCCGAGGCCGGCTTCATCTCCACGGTCTCGCTCATGCCGTCTTCCTTTCGGCGTCGGCGCCCAGCGCCTGGGCCGTCGCGTCCTTCCACGCCATCCAGCTGAGGAGGGCGCACTTGACCCGGGCCGGGTACTTGGAGACGCCGGCGAACGCGACCGCGTCCTCCAGCACCTCCTCCATCGCGTCGTCGGGCTCGATCTTGCCCTTGGACTGCATCAGCTCCAGGAACGTCTCCTGGATCTTCCGCGCCTCGGACAGGTCCTTGCCGACGAGGAGCTCGTTCAGTACGGACGCGCTCGCCTGGCTGATGGAGCAGCCCTGGCCCTCGTACGAGACGTCCTCGATCGTCGTACCGTCGTACCTCACGCGGAGCGTGATCTCGTCCCCGCACGTGGGGTTGACGTGGTGTACCTCGGCGTCGCCGTCCCGCAGACCACGCCCGTGCGGGTTCTTGTAGTGGTCCAGGATGACTTCCTGGTACATGGAGTCCAGCTTCACGTTGTCAGCACGCCCCTCAGCCGAAGAAGTTCCGTACGTGCTCCAGGCCCTCGACCAGCGCGTCGATCTCCGCGGGCGTGGAGTACAGATAGAACGACGCCCGGGTGGTCGCGGGAATTCCGTACCGCAGGCAGACGGGGCGGGCGCAGTGGTGGCCGACCCGGACGGCGATGCCCTGCTCGTCGAGGACCTGGCCCACGTCGTGCGGGTGGATGTCGCCGAGGGTGAAGGAGATCGCCGCGCCCCGGTCCTCGGCCGTGGTCGGGCCGATGATCCGCAGGTCGGGGACCTCCGCCAGCCGCTTCACCGCGTACTCGGTGAGCGCGTGCTCGTGGGCGAGGATCCTGTCCATGCCGATCGAATTGAGGTAGTCGATCGCCGCGCCCAGTCCGACCGCCTGCGCGATCGGGGGCGTGCCCGCCTCGAACTTGTGGGGGGCGGGGGCGTACGTCGACGAGTGCATCGAGACGGTCTCGATCATCTCGCCGCCGCCGAGGAACGGGGGCAGGTCCTCCAGGAGTTCCTGGCGGCCCCACAGGACGCCGATGCCGGTCGGGCCGCACATCTTGTGGCCGGTGAAGGCCACGAAGTCGGCCTGCAGGCTCTGCACGTCCAGCGGCATGTGGGGCGCCGCCTGGGAGGCGTCGACGCAGACCAGGGCGCCGACCTCCTGCGCGCGGCGCACTATCGCCTCGACCGGGTTGACCGTGCCCAGGATGTTCGACACCAGCACGAAGGAGACGATCTTCGTCCGCTCCGTGATGATCTCGTCGATGTTCGAGAGGTCGAGGCGGCCGTCGTCCGTGAGGCCGAACCACTTCAGCTTCGCGCCCGTGCGCTGCGCCAGCAGCTGCCACGGCACGATGTTGGAGTGGTGCTCCATCTCGGTGATGACGATCTCGGTCTCGGAGTCCACGCGGTAGGGCTCGTCGGCCCAGCCCAGCATGTTCGCGACGAGGTTCAGCGACTCCGAGGCGTTCTTGGTGAAGATCACCTCGTCGCGGCTGGGCGCGTTGATGAACTCCGCGACCTTGTCGCGCGCGCCCTCGTACAGCGCCGTGGCCTCCTCGGCGAGCACATGCACACCGCGGTGGACGTTGGCGTTGTAGCGCTCGTAGTACTCGCTCAGGGCGTCCAGCACCTGGCGCGGCTTCTGCGAGGTCGCCGCGTTGTCCAGGTACACGAGCTTCCTGTCGTCGTGGACCAGCCGGTCCAGGACGGGGAAGTCCTTGCGGATCGCCTCGGTGTCGAGGAGGCCCGGCAGCTGTGTCACGCGGATGCGCCACCCTTCGTGTATGCCTCGTAGCCCTCGTTCTCCAGCTTGTCGGCGAGCTCGGCACCGCCGGACTCGACGATGCGGCCGGCCGAGAACACGTGGACGTGGTCGGGCTTGATGTAGCGCAGGATGCGCGTGTAGTGCGTGATCAGCAGGGTGCCGACCTCGCCGGTCTCGCGGACGCGGTTGACGCCCTCGGAGACGACCCGCAGCGCGTCGACGTCGAGGCCGGAGTCGGTCTCGTCGAGGATCGCGACCTTCGGCTTGAGCAGCTCGAGCTGGAGGATCTCGTGGCGCTTCTTCTCACCGCCGGAGAAGCCCTCGTTGACGTTGCGCTCGGCGAAGGAGGGGTCCATGTTGAGGCGCTCCATGGCCTCCTTGACCTCCTTCACCCAGGTGCGCAGCTTGGGGGCCTCGCCGCGGATGGCGGTGGCGGAGGTGCGCAGGAAGTTGGAGACCGAGACGCCGGGGACCTCGACCGGGTACTGCATGGCCAGGAACAGGCCGGCACGGGCGCGCTCGTCGACGGACATCTCCAGGACGTCCTCGCCGTCGAGGGTGACGGTGCCGCCGGTGATCGTGTACTTCGGGTGACCCGCGAGGGAGTAGGCGAGGGTCGACTTGCCGGAGCCGTTGGGGCCCATGATGGCGTGCGTCTCGCCCTGCTTCACGGTGAGGTCGACGCCCTTGAGGATCTCCTTCGTGGCGTTGTCGGCCTCGACGGTGACGTGCAGGTCTCGGATTTCAAGCGTTGCCATGGGTGCCTCAGGACTCCTGGGTGAGGGAGACGAGAACGTCGTCCCCTTCGATCTTTACGGGGTATACGGGGACGGGGCGCGTCGCGGGAAGGCCGGACGGCTTGCCGGTGCGGAGGTCGAAGCTGGAGCCGTGCAGCCAGCACTCGATCTGGCAGTCCTCCACCTCGCCCTCGGAGAGCGAGACGTTCGCGTGGGAGCAGATGTCGTAGATGGCGAACACCTCCCCCTCGGTACGGACGACCGAGACGGGCGTGCCGTCGAGTTCCACCCGCTTCGGGGTGTCCTCCTCCAGCTCGCTCAGCCCACAGGCGCGTACGAAGGACGTCATGCGACCGACGCCTCCAGCTCCTCTTCGATCTTTGCGATGAGGCGCTCCTCGATGTCCGGGACACCGATCTGCTGGACCAGCTCGGCGAAGAAGCCGCGGACCACGAGACGGCGGGCCTCGTGCTCCGGGATGCCGCGGGCCATCAGGTAGAAGAGCTGCTCGTCGTCGAAGCGGCCGGTGGCGGAGGCGTGGCCCGCGCCGACGATCTCGCCCGTCTCGATCTCCAGGTTCGGGACCGAGTCGACGCGCGCGCCGTCCGTGAGGACCAGGTTGCGGTTCATCTCGTACGTGTCCGTGCCCTCGGCCTTGGCCTCGATCAGCACGTCGCCGATCCACACGGCGTGGGCGTCGTCGCCCTGGAGCGCGCCCTTGTAGACGACGTTCGACTTGCAGTGCGGGGTGTTGTGGGTGACCAGCAGGCGGTGCTCCTGGTGCTGCCCGGCGTCCGTGAAGTACAGGCCGAACAGCTCGGCCTCGCCGCCCGTGCCGGCGTACTCGACGCGCGGGTGCAGGCGGACGACGTCGCCGCCGAAGGTGACGACCACGGACTTGAAGGAGGCGTCCCGGCCGACGAGGGCGTTGTGCTGGGCCACGTGCACGGCCTTGTCGTCCCAGTCCTGGACGGAGACGACGGTCAGCTTGGCGCCGTCGCCGAGGACGTAGTCGACGTTGGCGGCGAGCACGGCGTCACCGGTGTGGTCGATGACGACGACGGCCTCGGCGAAGGCGCCCAGCTCGATGACCTGGTGGGCGAAGGCGGTGCCGCCGTCGCCGTGCACGGCGATGCGGATCGGCTCGGTGAGCACGGTCTCCTTGGGGACGGTGACCACGCCGGCCTTCTCGAACGCCGAGTAGGCCTGGGCCGCCACGCGGTCCACGGGGGTGCCGGCCCTGCCGAGCCGGGCGTCGTCACGGCCGACGGTCTCGACGGTGACGCCCTCGGGGGCGTCGACCTCGACCTTCACGCCGTCGCCGGTGGCGACGGCGGTGCCGTCGTGCAGTCCGCGCAGTCGCTCCAGAGGGGTGAAGCGCCACTCCTCCTCGCGGCCGTGCGGGACCGGGAAGTCCGCCACGTCGAAGGACGGGGGCGCGCTCATGCGCGAGACGACGGTCGACTCCGCGGCGACCGCGATCGAGCCCGCGGTGGTGGACCCCACGGGGATGTTCTGAGCCTCAGCCATGGCTGTCGTTGTGCTCTCTTTCCTACGTCAGTTGAGATCCTCGGCCCGCCCGAGGAGGGCGGGCCGCTGCTGCCGGGACGGCGGGGACGGCGTCAGCCGACCGCGCCCTCCATCTGCAGCTCGATCAGCCGGTTGAGCTCCAGCGCGTACTCCATCGGCAGCTCCTTCGCGATGGGCTCGACGAAGCCGCGCACGATCATGGCCATCGCCTCGTCCTCGCTCAGACCACGGCTCATCAGGTAGAAGAGCTGGTCCTCGGAGACCTTGGAGACGGTCGCCTCGTGGCCCATGGACACGTCGTCCTCGCGGACGTCCACGTAGGGGTAGGTGTCCGAGCGGGAGATGGTGTCGACGAGCAGCGCGTCGCAGAGCACGTTGGACTTGGAGCCCGGGGCGCCCTCGCCGATCTCGATGAGACCGCGGTAGGAGGTACGGCCACCGCCACGCGCCACGGACTTCGACACGATGTTGGACGACGTGTTCGGGGCCATGTGGACCATCTTGGCGCCGGCGTCCTGGTGCTGGCCCTCGCCCGCGAAGGCGATGGACAGGGTCTCGCCCTTGGCGTGCTCGCCCATCAGGTAGACGGCCGGGTACTTCATCGTCACCTTGGAGCCGATGTTGCCGTCGATCCACTCCATGGTCGCGCCCTCGTAGGCGACGGCGCGCTTGGTGACCAGGTTGTAGACGTTGTTCGACCAGTTCTGGATGGTCGTGTAGCGGCAGCGGGCGTTCTTCTTGACGATGATCTCGACGACCGCGGAGTGCAGCGAGTCCGACTTGTAGATCGGGGCGGTGCAGCCCTCGACGTAGTGCACGTAGGCACCCTCGTCGACGATGATCAGGGTCCGCTCGAACTGGCCCATGTTCTCCGTGTTGATGCGGAAGTAGGCCTGGAGCGGGATCTCCACGTGGACGCCCGGCGGGACGTAGATGAACGAGCCACCCGACCACACGGCGGTGTTCAGCGCGGCGAACTTGTTGTCACCGGCCGGGATGACGGTCCCGAAGTACTCCTTGAAGAGCTCCGGGTGCTCCTTCAGCGCGGTGTCGGTGTCGAGGAAGATGACGCCCTGCTCCTCCAGGTCCTCGCGGATCTGGTGGTAGACGACCTCCGACTCGTACTGGGCCGCGACACCGGCGACGAGGCGCTGCTTCTCCGCCTCCGGGATGCCGAGCTTGTCGTACGTGTTCTTGATGTCCTCGGGCAGGTCCTCCCAGGACTCCGCCTGCTTCTCCGTGGAGCGCACGAAGTACTTGATGTTGTCGAAGTCGATGCCCGACAGGTCCGAGCCCCAGTTCGGCATGGGCTTCTTCTCGAAGAGCTTCAGGCCCTTGAGGCGGAGCTTGGTCATCCACTCCGGCTCGGACTTCTTCCCGGAGATGTCCTTGACGACGTCCTCGTTCAGACCGCGCTTCGCAGCGGCACCGGCCTCGTCGGAGTCGGCCCAGCCGTATTCGTACTTGCCCAGACCCTCGAGTTCGGGGTGAGCAGTCTCCGTGGGGAGAGTCATGCGGGGTTCCTCCCGGCCGTGCTTGCAGATGCGTTGTGGGAAATCTTGGGGATGAACGTCGTGCAGACGCCGTCGCCGTGGGCGATGGTCGCCAGTCGCTGGACGTGCGTTCCGAGCAGCTGGGAGAAGATCTCCGTCTCCGCCTCGCAGAGCTGCGGGAACTTTTCCGCGACGTGAGCGACCGGGCAGTGGTGCTGGCAGAGCTGCTCGCCGACCGGTGCGCTGCGCGCCGTAGCAGCGTACCCGTCCGCACTCAGGGCCTTGGCCAGCGCTTCGGTGCGCTGTTCGGGGGCCGCGGCCTCGATCGCCTCGCGGTACGCGGCGGCCTGCTCGGCGATCCTCGCGCGCGCGAAGGCGACGACGGCCTCGTCCCCGCCGAACCGCTCCTGGATCCAGCGGAGCGCGTCCGCGGCGAGCTTGTCGTACGACTGGTCGAAGGCGTCGCGACCGCAGTCGGTGAGGGCGAAGACCTTGGCGGGACGCCCGCGGGTCCGCGCGCCGTACACCCGCTGCTCGCGAGCTTCCACGACGTCGTCGGCGACCAGCGCGTCGAGGTGCCGGCGCACGGCGGCCTGGGTGAGGCCCAGCCGCCCGGCCAGCTCGGCGACGGTCGACGGCCCGTGGTCCAGGATGGACCGCGCGACCCGGTTGCGCGTCGAGCGCTCACCGGTCGCCAGCTCCTCCTGAGGGGCCCCCGTGGGGGTCTCCCGAGCCTGTCCGACGTTTTTCACAACGCCATTGTTGCGTAATTCCGCGGAGCCAGGCAAGCGGCGTCCGGAGCGGCGGACGGTGCCCTGCGTCACTTAGGCATACCTAATCTGACCTGCGCAAACGATCTTTGATCGATCAGAGGGGCAAGGAAACCACTGGCCCCCGGAGCACGGGGCGAGGACACTCCGGAAGCATGCCCACACCCTCTCCGACCGGCCCACTCGTCACCCGCGACAGCCTCGCCGTCGACCTGCGCAGGCTGGGTGTCGAAACGGGAGAGACCCTCCTCGTCCACTCCTCCCTCAGCTCGCTCGGCTGGGTCTGCGGAGGCGCCGTCGCGGTCGTCCAGGGACTGCGGGACGCGCTCGGCCCGGACGGCACCCTCGTGGTCCCCACCCAGTCCGGCGACCTGTCCGACCCGGCGCTGTGGGGCCGTCCTCCCGTACCGGAGGAGTGGTGGGAGCGGATCAGGGCCACCATGCCGCCCTACGACCCGCTGATCACCCCCAGCCGGGGGGTCGGCGTGATCCCCGAGAGCCTGCGGACCTGGCCCGGCGCCCTGCGCAGCGCGCATCCGCAGACCTCGTTCGCGGCGCTCGGTCCGCGCGCGGCCGAGATCGTCGAGGGCCACGCACCGGACTGCCGGCTCGGGGAGCGCAGCCCCCTGGCGCGGCTGGAGAAGCTCGGCGCGCGCGTCCTGCTGCTGGGCGTCGGCTACGACAGCTGCACCAGCTTCCACCTCGCCGAGTACCGGATCGAGTCCCCCCTCGTGGCAGTGGGCCGGCCCGCGCCCGGCGGAGGCTGGGAGGTAGTCACCGAGGTGTCCGTCGACTCGGACCGGTTCGACGAGCTGGGCCACGACTTCGAACGGGACCGTCCCGTCGTCCGCGGAAAGGTGGGCGCGGCCGACGCGCGCCTGTTCCCGGTCGCGGACGCGGCGGCCTACGCGCAACGGTGGCTGCCGCTGCACCGGCCGCGCGGGGAGGAGACGGCGTAGGCGGTGACGGGCCGGGAGGCAGCCCCTGTCCCGAGCCCGGAGGAGCGGGGCGCGCTCCCCGTCCCACCTGCGCGGAGGGAGGCTCCCGCCCGGCCCGGTGGGCTTCCCGGGAGCGGATCCCCAACCCGCCGACCTGAGTCCCCGCCCGCGAACCTAGACTCTGGAGCCATGCGAACTGAGCCTGTCGTCCGGGTCCAGGCCCTGGTGAAGCGGTACGGGACGAAGACCGCGGTGGACGGCCTCGACCTGACGGCCCGGCCGGGTGTCACCGCCGTCCTCGGCCCGAACGGCGCCGGCAAGACGACGACGATCGAGACCTGCGAGGGCTACCGCCGGCCGGACTCCGGCACCGTGCGCGTCCTCGGCCTCGACCCCGTGGGACAGGCCCGTGAACTGCACCCCCGCATCGGTGTGATGCTGCAGTCCGGAGGTGTGTACTCGGGCGCCCACGCCGACGAGATGCTGCGGCACGTCGCCAGGCTGCACGCCCGTCCGCTCGACGTGGACGCCCTGATCGAGCGACTCGGCCTCGGCACCTGCGGCCGGACCGCGTACCGGCGGCTGTCCGGCGGGCAGCAGCAGCGGCTCGCGCTGGCGATGGCCGTCGTGGGGCGCCCCGAGCTGGTGTTCCTGGACGAGCCGACGGCCGGCCTCGACCCGCAGGCCCGTCGCGCCACCTGGGACCTCGTCCGGGACCTGCGGGCCGACGGCGTCTCCGTCATCCTGACCACCCACTACATGGACGAGGCCGAGCAGCTCGCCGACGACGTCGCGATCATCGACGCCGGCCGGGTCATCGCCCAGGGCTCCCCCGAGGAGCTGTGCCGCGGCGGCGCCGAGAACACGCTGCGCTTCACCGGCCGCCCCGGTCTGGACGTCGGCTCCCTGCTCAAGGCCCTGCCCTCGGACTCCTCCGCCGCCGAGCTCACCCCCGGTTCCTACCGGGTCAACGGCAAGGTCGACCCGCAGATGCTGGCGACGGTGACCTCCTGGTGCGCGCAGCACGGGGTGATGCCGGACCGGATCTCGGTGGAGCGGCACACCCTGGAGGACGTGTTCTTGGAGCTGACCGGCAAGGAGCTTCGCTCGTGACCACCACTGGCACCTACACCCCCGAGCCGGGCGCGGCCCCCCTCCCCCGCATGATCGCGGCCCAGGCGGCGCTGGAGACGAAGATGCTCCTGCGCAACGGCGAGCAACTGCTGCTCACCGTCGTGATCCCGACGCTGCTGCTGGTGCTGTTCAGCACGGTGGACATCGTCGACACGGGCGCGGGCGAGGCGGTGGACTTCCTCACACCCGGCGTCCTCGCGCTCGCCGTGATGTCCACCGCGTTCACCGGCCAGGCGATCGGGACCGGTTTCGAGCGTCGTTACGGCGTCCTGAAGCGGCTGGCGTCCTCGCCGCTCCCCCGCTGGGGCCTGATGACCGCGAAGACGCTGTCCGTGCTCGTCACGGAGGTCCTCCAGGTCGCCCTGCTGACGGGGATCGCGTTCGCGCTGGGCTGGTCCCCCCACGGCAACCCGCTGGCCGTCCTGCTCCTGCTGGTTCTCGGCACGGCCGCCTTCTCCGGCCTCGGTCTGCTGATGGCGGGCACGCTGAGGGCGGAGGCCACGCTGGCCGCGGCCAACCTGGTGTTCCTGCTGCTCCTGGTCGGCGGCGGGGTCGTCGTGCCGCTGGACAAGTTCCCGCCGGCCGCCCAGGACGTCCTGGGCCTGCTGCCCGTCTCGGCCCTCTCCGACGGCCTGCGGGACGTGCTCCAGCACGGGGCCGGCATGCCGTGGGGCGACCTGGGGATCCTGGCGGTGTGGGCGGTCGCCGGGCTGGCCGCCGCCGGCCGGTTCTTCCGCTGGGAGTGAGGCGCCTGCCCGGCCGCACGGCACGGGGGCCCCTCGTGAAAGCGTGCACAAGCGGCCCCCTACGATGGAACGCGTGCCAAACGTGACCCGCGCCGACGCCGTAGCGGCCGTCCGCAACCCTCTCGCCTTCATCGCCGAACGCTGGACCCCCACACCGCGGACGGTCCAGCGGGCGGCCCTCGCCGCACTCGTGATGTCGGTGGTCATCGTGGTCACCGGCGGCGCCGTGCGCCTCACCGGGTCCGGGCTCGGCTGCCCGACCTGGCCCAAGTGCACCGACGACTCCCTCACCGCCACCAGCGAGATGGGCGTCCACGGCGTCATCGAGTTCGGCAACCGCCTGCTGACGTACGTGCTGTGCGCCGCGGTCGGCTGGGCGATCATCGCCGCCCGCTCGCAGAAGCCCTACCGGCGCAGCCTGACGCGGCTGGGCTGGGCGCAGTTCTGGCTGGTCATGAGCAACGCGATCCTCGGCGGGATCGTGGTCCTCGTCGGCCTCAACCCGTACACGGTCGCCGCGCACTTCGTCGCGACCTCGGCGCTGATCGCCGTCGCGACGGTGATGTGGCAGCGCACGCGGGAGGGCGACACGGCGCCCCGTCCACTGGTCGGCAGGTCCGTGCAGCAGCTGGTGTGGTTCCTGGTCGCGGCCTCGGTCCTGCTGATCCTGGTCGGCACGGTCGTGACCGGCGCGGGCCCGCACGCGGGCGACTCCAGCGAGGTCGAGCGGATGCCCGTCGACTGGGAGTCGGTCAGCAAGGTGCACGCCGTGCTGGCCTGGATCGTGGTGTCGCTGACGTTCGCCCTGTGGTTCGTGCTGAAGGCGGTCGACGCGCCCGCGGGCCCGCTGCACCGCACCCGCGACCTCTTCCTGATCCTGCTCGCGCAGGGCGTCATCGGCTACGTCCAGTACTTCACCGACCTCCCCGAGATCCTGGTCGGCCTGCACATGCTCGGCTCGGCCCTGACGTGGATCGCGGTCCTGAGAGTGCTGCTCGCGCTGCGCGAACGCCCGGAGACGACGGTCGACCTGCCGGGTCCGGCGGCCGAGGCCACGGTTGGCTCGCGCACCTGAGTCGGCCCCGCGCCGCTCGGCCGGGCGCCGGACGGCACCGGCCGGGCGCAGCGGGCGCCTGCCCCACCGCTCCTGCCGCACGTCCCCTTGTTCAGCACGCCTCACTCCAGCCCGTACACCCTTCGCGCGTTCTCGGCCGCCACCAGCCCCGCGACCCGCTGCGCGTCCGCGAGGGACCAGGCGCCCTCGGCGACCCAGGCGCCCAGGACCCTGCCCAGGGCCTCACGGAAGAGACGGGCGCCCACGACGTGCAGTTCGGGCAGCCCCCGGGCGCCGGTGGAGAAGAGGATCTTGCCGAAGGGGGCCAGTTCCAGGATCTCCGCGAGGATCGTCGCCGCGCGGGCGCCGGTGCGCAAGAGCGCGGCGCCGGAGTCGGCGTAGACGTGCGGGAAGGCGCCGGCGAGATGGGCGGCGTGGCGGTGGTACGGGTAGCCGTGCAGGAGGACCAGGTCCGTGCCGAGACCGGCCGTCGCCCGGACGAAGTCCGTGAGGAGGACGGGGTCCGTGCGGTCCGCGCGCGGGCCCGGCGCGCCGAGCCCCGCGTGCAGCTGGAGGGGCAGCCCCGAGGCGACGGCGCTCCACAGCAGGTGCCGTAGCAGGACCGGGTCGCTCAGTTCCCCGCCGACCCGGCGTGCGGACAGCCAGCGGCCCGCCGCGCCCCGCACCTCGCCCGGACCGGGCGGCTCGGGCGCGAGCGCGAGGCCGTGCCGGACGCCGGCCACGGAGGTGAAGGCGACGGCGTGCGCGGCCGCGCCGTGCACCGCCTCGGCGAGGTTGGCGAGGAAGGCCTCGACGGTGCCGGAGGTGTCGGCGACCTGTTCGGCGAGGAGTTCCAGGGGGACGATCTCGCGGGCCTCGGCGCCGCCCGCGGAGGCGATCTCGTCGGGGCCCGTGAGGTCGCCCGGCGGGCCCGTGTCGACGAGGTAGGTCGTGATGCCGCTGCCCCGCAGCAGCCGGCGGCCCGCCTCGAACGCGCCGAGTTCACGGCGCCGGGCGAGATACCGGGCGGGCGGGCAGTGCGGCTCCAGGCCGAGGAGCGGGGGGCACCAGCGGCGTACCGCGAAGCCGGTCTGGGTGTCGAAAAGGGTGGTGCCGGAGGCGGGCGGGCCCTCGGTGCGGGCCAGCTGGGCCTCGAACGTGCCGAGGCCCAGCTCCGTTCTCAGGACGCCGTGGCAGTACTGGTCCACCAGGGACGGCGTTTCGATCATCCGGACTCCCCGACGGCTGGACCGTGTGCTCGGCGTACTCCTCACACGGCCTAACGGGTGAACCCGGTGTCAGGTAGTGCTCAGGTGTTGGACGGGCCGCCGACCTGGATCCCGGCCATGCGCGTCCACTCGTACGGACCGGTCTTCACCTTGGCCGCGAACTCGCCGTCGAAAGCCTCGTGGACGGTGATGCCCGCCTTCTCGACGGCCTGCCTCGCGATGTCGACCGAGGGCGCCACGAGGTCGCCCCAGCCGCCGTCCTCGCCGACGAGCACGATCCGGGCGCCGCGCTCCCCGAGGTAGGCGACCTGGCCCTCCGCACCGCCGTGCGCCTTGGAGAAGGTGCTGATCCGCTTGGCGAGCCGGGCCACCGTGCGCCCGGCCTTCGCGTCAACCTGCTTGGTGTCTGCCATGGTCAGGATGCTACCGACGGGTAGATCGAACGGCGACGGCCGGGGTGCGTGGCCTTGACCACGCACCCCGGCCGTCCCGTCGTACGGGGATCCTCGGGGATCGATCGATCAGCGGAGGAAGGGATCCACCGCCACCGCCACGAACAGCAGCGAGACATAGGTGATGGACCAGTGGAACAGCCGCATCTCCTTCAGCTTCGCGCCGGTGACCTCCGCCTTGGCGCGGTTCTGCAGGGCGTGCGCCTCCCACAGCCACCAGCCGCCGGCCGCCAGCGCGACCGCCGTGTAGAACCAGCCGGTGTAGCCGAGCGGGGTCAGCAGCAGCGAGACGGCGACCATCACCCAGCTGTAGATCACGATCTGCCTGGCGACCACCTTGTTGGAGGCGATGACCGGCAGCATCGGCACGCCCACGCGCGCGTAGTCCTCCTTCACCTTCATGGACAGCGGCCAGTAGTGCGGCGGCGTCCAGAAGAAGATGACGGCGAAGAGGATCACCGGCGCCCAGGACAGCGAGTTCGTCACGGCCGAC
This sequence comes from Streptomyces sp. NPDC052016, assembly GCF_044548445.1. NCBI lineage: Bacteria > Bacillati > Actinomycetota > Actinomycetes > Kitasatosporales > Streptomycetaceae > Streptomyces > Streptomyces sp. NPDC052016. Next base: position 106,744 of record NZ_JBIUBX010000017.1, on the reverse strand, counting down.
CAGCCGATGAGCACCGGCATGCAGCCCGCGATGCCACCCCACACGATGTTCTGCGAGGTGCGGCGCTTGAGGAGCATCGTGTAGACGACGACGTAGAAGAGGAGCGCGCCGAGGGCGAGCCAGGCGGACAGCCAGTTGACGGTCAGGCCGAACAGGAGCGTCGAGACGACCGCGAGGGTGATGCCGAAGACGAGGCACTCGCGCGGGCTGACCATGCCGGTGACCAGCGGGCGCTGCGAGGTGCGGTCCATGAGCGCGTCGATGTCGCGGTCGATGTACATGTTCAGCGCGTTGGCGCCGCCCGCGGACAGATAGCCGCCGACGGAGGTGAGCAGGACCAGCGTCAGGTCCGGCACGCCCTGCTGCGCCAGGAACATCACCGGGACGGTGGTGATGAGCAGCAGCTCGATGATCCGTGGCTTGGTCAGCGCCACGAACGCCTTGACCCGGGCCCCGACCGGCCGCCGACTCGGGCTCTGGCTCGTCCCGATAACCCCCGCTGGACGGGATTCAACGGCCGTCACGCACACCCCTGACAGAGACATCCCAGCGAGCCTCCCCGTGTGAAGTCCGGGTAAAGGCTCGCGCGTACCACGCCACTGTAGACGTTGCCCATACCTCGCCCTTCGCGGGGGTGGCCTCGTGTTGGGAGGGGCCGGTCGGGGGTGTGTCGCGGGCGCTTTCCGAGGTGCGCTCATCGGTCGCACTGAGGCTCGATTGAGCAGTCAGATGAGCGGGTCCGTATTCATGTGGCGAACGGGATCCCGGCCAGTCGGGAGGCGGATCGCCGGGAGTCCCGGCAGTCTGGAATGACTCGAAAAAACGCACGTCCTCACGGGGGTAGGCTCGACAGCGGCCGGTGGGCACCCAGTGCACCGGCAGCCGGTGGGCGCGCGCCCGAAGCAGCCGGTATTCGACATGTGGAGAGGAGCCCTGACTCAGGGTGAGCACCAAGCCGACCACCACAGACCTCGAGTGGACCGAGTTGGACCAGCGAGCCGTGGACACCGCCCGCGTCCTGGCCGCCGACGCCGTACAGAAGGTCGGCAACGGCCATCCCGGTACGGCGATGAGCCTGGCGCCCGCCGCCTACACCCTCTTCCAGAAGGTGATGCGGCACGACCCCGCGGACGCCGACTGGGTGGGCCGCGACCGTTTCGTGCTGTCCGCGGGTCATTCGTCCCTGACCCTCTACACCCAGCTGTACCTGGCCGGCTTCGGCCTGGAGCTGGACGACCTGAAGGCCTTCCGGACGTGGGGGTCGAAGACCCCCGGTCACCCCGAGTACGGCCACACGGTGGGCGTCGAGACCACGACCGGTCCGTTGGGCCAGGGTGTCGCCAACGCCGTCGGCATGGCGATGGCCGCCCGCTACGAGCGCGGCCTGTTCGACCCGGAGGCCCCGCAGGGCCAGTCCCCCTTCGACCACTTCGTCTACTGCATCGCCGGTGACGGCTGCCTCCAGGAGGGCATCTCGGCCGAGGCGTCCTCGCTCGCCGGCCACCAGAAGCTCGGCAACCTGGTCCTGCTGTGGGACGACAACCACATCTCGATCGAGGGCGACACCGAGACGGCCGTCTCCGAGGACACCGTCAAGCGCTACGAGGCCTACGGCTGGCACGTGCAGCGCGTGGCCCCGAAGCCGGACGGCGACCTCGACCCGCACGCCATCTACAACGCGATCGAGGAAGCGAAGAAGGTGACGGACCGGCCGTCCTTCATCGCGATGCGCTCGATCATCGCCTGGCCGGCTCCGAACGCGCAGAACACGGAGGCCGCGCACGGCTCGGCGCTGGGCGACGACGAGGTCGCCGCCACCAAGCGCGTGCTGGGCTTCGACCCGGAGCGGACCTTCGAGGTCGCCGACGAGGTCATCGGCCACACCCGCAAGGCGCTGGAGCGCGGCGCGGAGGCGAAGGCCGAGTGGGAGAAGTCCTTCCAGCTGTGGCGGGACAAGAACCCCGAGCGTGCGGCCGAGTTCGACCGGATCGCCGCGGGCGAGCTGCCGGCCGGCTGGGAGGAGAAGCTCCCGGTCTTCGAGCCCGGCAAGAGTGTGGCGACGCGTGCCGCGTCCGGCAAGGTGCTCCAGGCGCTCGGCGCGGTCGTCCCCGAGCTGTGGGGCGGTTCGGCCGACCTGGCCGGCTCCAACAACACGACGATCGACAAGACGTCGTCCTTCCTGCCCGCCGGCAACCCGCTGCCGGAGGCCGACCCCTACGGCCGCACGGTGCACTTCGGTATCCGCGAGCACTCCATGGCCGCGGAGATGAACGGCATCGCGCTGCACGGCAACACCCGCGTCTACGGCGGTACGTTCCTCGTCTTCTCCGACTACATGCGCAACGCGGTGCGCCTGTCGGCCCTGATGCACCTGCCGGTGACGTACGTGTGGACGCACGACTCCATCGGCCTCGGCGAGGACGGCCCCACCCACCAGCCCGTCGAGCACCTCGCGTCCCTGCGCGCCATCCCGGGCCTGAACGTCGTCCGCCCGGCCGACGCCAACGAGACCGCGGTCGCCTGGCGCGAGATTCTCAAGCGCTGGACGAAGGAGTTCGGCAAGGGCGCCCCGCACGGTCTGGCCCTCACCCGTCAGGGCGTGCCGACGTACGAGCCCAACGAGGATGCGGCGAAGGGCGGCTACGTCCTGTTCGAGGCCGACGGCGGCGAGCCGCAGGTCATCCTGATCGCCACCGGCTCCGAGGTGCACGTGGCCGTGGAGGCGCGTGAGCGGCTCCAGGCCGACGGGGTGCGGACGCGGGTCGTGTCCATGCCCTCCGTGGAGTGGTTCGAGGAGCAGGACCAGGGGTACCGGGACAGCGTGCTGCCGCCGAACGTGAAGGCCCGGGTCGCGGTCGAGGCGGGCATCGGCCTGACGTGGCACAAGTACGTCGGGGACGCCGGCCGCATCGTTTCCCTGGAGCACTTCGGTGCGTCGGCCGACGGCAAGGTCCTCTTCCGCGAGTACGGCTTCACTGCCGAGAACGTGGCCGCCCAGGCCCGGGAATCCCTCGCGGCCGCCCAGCGCTGACGCTCACACACGACCTGTAGGAGATGTAATTCCATGACAGACGCACTCAAGCGCCTCTCCGAGGAAGGCGTCGCGATCTGGCTGGACGACCTGTCGCGCAAGCGGATCACGTCCGGCAACCTCGCCGAACTGATCGACCAGCAGCACGTCGTGGGCGTCACCACCAACCCGTCGATCTTCCAGAAGGCGATCTCGCAGGGCGACGGCTACGACCAGCAGCTGTCGGACCTGGCCGCCCGCAAGGTCACCGTCGAAGAGGCGATCCGCATGATCACGACGGCGGACGTCCGGGACGCCGCCGACATCCTGCGCCCGGTGTTCGACGCCACCGGCGGTCAGGACGGCCGGGTGTCGATCGAGGTCGACCCGCGTCTGGCCCACGACACCAAGGCGACGGTCGCCGAGGCCAAGCAGCTTGCCTGGCTGGTCGACCGGCCCAACACGCTGATCAAGATCCCGGCCACCCGGGCGGGCCTGACGGCGATCACCGAGGTGATCGGCAACGGCATCAGCGTCAACGTCACCCTGATCTTCTCGCTGGAGCGCTACCGCGAGGTCATGGACGCCTACCTGGCGGGCCTGGAGAAGGCGCGCGAGAAGGGCCTGGACCTCTCGCTGATCCACTCGGTGGCGTCCTTCTTCGTGTCCCGCGTGGACACCGAGATCGACAAGCGGCTCGACGCGCTCGGCACCGACGAGGCCAGGGCCGCCCGTGGCAAGGCCGGCGTCGCCAACGCCCGCCTGGCCTACCAGGCGTACGAGGAGGTCTTCTCCTCCGACCGCTGGAGCGCGCTGGAGAAGGCGGGCGCCAACAAGCAGCGTCCGCTGTGGGCCTCCACCGGCGTGAAGGACCCGGCGTACAAGGACACGCTGTACGTGGACGACCTGGTGGCGCCGAACACGGTGAACACCATGCCGGAGGCGACCCTGTTCGCCACCGAGGACCACGGCGGGATCACCGGCAACACCATCGCCGGCACCTACGAGCAGGCCCGCGCCGACCTCGACGCGGTCGCCGCGCTCGGGATCTCCTACGACGACGTGGTCCAGCTCCTCGAGGACGAGGGCGTCGACAAGTTCGAGGCGTCCTGGAACGACCTGCTCAAGTCGACCGAGGCGGAGCTGGAGCGCCTCGCCCCTTCGGAGGGCTGAGAAGTTGTCCCCCCTTTCCGGTTCCGGAGCGAACCCGCTTCGTGACCCCGCAGACCGACGGCTCCCGCGTATCGCGGGGCCGTCGGGCCTGGTCATCTTCGGCGTCACGGGTGATTTGTCACGTAAAAAGCTGATGCCCGCGGTGTACGACCTCGCCAACCGGGGTCTGCTGCCTCCGGGCTTCTCGCTGGTCGGGTTCGCCCGCCGCGAGTGGGCCAACGAGGACTTCGCCCAGGAAGTCCACGACGCCGTGAAGGAGCACGCCCGCACCCCCTTCCGCGAGGAGGTCTGGCAGCAGCTCATCCAGGGCATGCGCTTCGTGCAGGGCACCTTCGACGACGACGACGCCTTCGAGCGGCTGCGCTCGACCATCGAGGAGCTCGACAAAGCGCAGGGCACGGGAGGCAACTTCGCCTTCTACCTGTCGGTGCCGCCGTCGGCCTTCCCGGTGGTCATCCAGCAGCTCAAGAAGCACGGTCTGGCGGACCAGAAGGGCGGCTCCTGGCGGCGCGCGGTCATCGAGAAGCCGTTCGGCCACGACCTGAGGTCGGCCGAGGAGCTCAACGCGATCGTCCACGAGGTCTTCGCCCCGGACCAGGTCTTCCGCATCGACCACTACCTGGGCAAGGAGACCGTCCAGAACATCCTGGCGCTGCGCTTCGCCAACACGATGTTCGAGCCGATCTGGAACCGGTCCTTCGTGGACCACGTGCAGATCACGATGGCCGAGGACATCGGCATCGGCGGGCGGGCGGGCTACTACGACGGCATCGGCGCGGCCCGTGACGTCATCCAGAACCACCTGCTCCAGCTGATGGCGCTCACCGCGATGGAGGAGCCCGCCTCCTTCGACGCGGACGCGCTCGCCGCGGAGAAGACCAAGGTGCTGGGCGCCGTCCGGCTGCCGAAGGACCTGGGCCGCGACACCGTGCGCGGTCAGTACGCGGCCGGCTGGCAGGGCGGCGCGAAGGCGGTCGGCTACCTCCAGGAGGAGGGCATCGACGCGCAGTCGAAGACCGACACCTACGCGGCCATCAAGCTGGAGATCGACAACCGCCGCTGGGCGGGCGTCCCCTTCTACCTGCGCACCGGCAAGCGCCTGGGCCGGCGCGTCACCGAGATCGCGGTCGTCTTCCAGCGCGCCCCGCACTCCCCCTTCGACCACACGGCGACGGAGGAGCTCGGCAAGAACGCGATCGTCATCCGCGTCCAGCCCGACGAGGGCGTGACCGTCCGCTTCGGCTCCAAGGTGCCCGGCACCTCGATGGAGATCCGTGACGTGTCGATGGACTTCGCCTACGGCGAGTCCTTCACGGAGTCCTCCCCGGAGGCGTACGAGCGGCTGATCCTGGACGTGCTGCTCGGCGACTCGAACCTCTTCCCGCGCACCGAGGAGGTCGAGCTGTCCTGGAAGATCCTCGACCCGATCGAGGAGTACTGGGACGCGAACGGCAGGCCCGCGCAGTACCCGGCCGGAACCTGGGGGCCCGTCGAGGCGGACGAGATGCTCGAACGAGACGGACGGAGCTGGCGCCGGCCATGAAGATAGACCTCACGGACACCACCGCCAGCAAGATCAACAAGGCACTGGTGCAGGGCCGGCGGGCGATCGGCACGCCGGCCGTGGGCATGGTGCTCACGCTGGTCATCGTCACGGACGAGGAGAACGCGTACGACGCGCTGAAGGCCGCGAACGACGCCTCGCACGAGCACCCCTCGCGCACGCTCGTGGTGATCAAGCGCGTCTCCCGCTCCCCCCGTGACCGCACCCAGTCCCGCCTCGACGCCGAGGTGCGGGTGGGCGCGGAGGCGGGCACCGGCGAGACGGTCGTCCTGCGGCTGTACGGCGAGGTGGTGGACCACGCGCAGTCGGTGGTGCTGCCGCTGCTGCTGCCGGACGCGCCCGTCGTCGTCTGGTGGCCGGTGAACGCGCCGCTGGACCCGGCCGCCGACCCCCTGGGCGCGCTGGCCCAGCGCCGCGTCACCGACACCTACGCCGCCGAGCAGCCGGTACGGGACCTGGCGGCCCGCTCCAAGGCCTACACCCCCGGTGACACCGACCTGTCGTGGACCCGCATCACGCCGTGGCGTTCGATGCTGGCCGCGGCCCTGGACCAGGTCACCTGCCGGGTGGAGTCGGTCGAGGTGGAGGGCGAGGAGTTCAACCCGAGCTGCGAGCTGCTGGCGATGTGGCTCGGCGACCGGCTGGGCGTCCCCGTCCAGCGCTCGCTGTCCGGCGGGCCGGGGCTCACGGCGGTGCGCATGGCCACCGACTGCGGCGCGATCGTGCTGGACCGGGCCGACGGCTCGCTGGCCACCCTGTCCATCGAGGGCCAGCCCGACCGTGCCGTGGCGCTCAAGCGCCGGGACACGGCCGAGCTGATCGCGGAGGAGCTCAGGCGGCTGGACCCGGACGACACCTACGCCTCGGCGCTGCGGTTCGGGGTGGATCGGCTGAACGCCTCCACCGCGCCCGCGGTCGGCGAGGAGCCGGCCGCGTCCGGGGAGCCGGGGGCGTCCGGGGAGCCGGTCGCCGTCGAGACCCCTGTGGAGGAGGCCGCGAAGGCGCCCGCGAAGCAGGCGGCGAAGAAGACCGCCCGGAAGGTCCCCACGAAGAAGGCGACGGCGAAGTGAGCGCTCCGCAGCTCGTCGTGCACCACGACAAGGACCTGATGGCACAGGCCGCCGCGGCCCGCCTGATCACGAAGGTCGTGGACGCGCAGGCCTCCCGGGGCCACGCGTCCGTGGTCCTCACCGGGGGCCGCAACGGCAACGGCCTGCTGGCCGCGCTGGCGGCCGCGCCCGCCCGGGACGCCGTCGACTGGGGCCGGCTCGACCTGTGGTGGGGCGACGAGCGCTTCCTGCCGGAGGGCGACCCGGAGCGGAACGTCACGCAGGCCCGCGAGGCGCTGCTGGACTCCGTCCCCGTGGACCCGAAGCGCGTGCACGCCATGCCCGCGTCGGACGGTCCGTACGGCACCGACGTGGAGGCGGCCGCGGAGGCGTACGCCGAGGAGCTGGCCCGGGCGGCCGGCCCCGAGAACCACGGCGCCGTGCCCACCTTCGACGTCCTGATGCTGGGCGTCGGCCCGGACACCCATGTGGCCTCGCTCTTCCCGGAGCTGCCGGCCGTACGGGAGACCGAGCGCACGGTGGTCGGCGTCCGCGGCGCTCCCAAGCCCCCGCCGACCCGCGTCACCCTCACCCTGCCGGCCATCCGGGCGGCCCGTGAGGTGTGGCTGCTCGCGGCCGGCGAGGACAAGGCGCAGGCCGTCGCCATCGCCCTCTCGGGCGCGGGCGAGATCCAGGCCCCGGCGGCCGGCGCCCACGGCCGCGCCCGCACCCTGTGGCTGCTGGACTCGGCTGCGGCCTCGCAGCTCCCGAGGTCGCTGTACCCGCCGGCGTCGCCCTGAGACGCGCGGGGGCGGCGGGCCTTCCCGGCCCGCCGCCCCTTGCCCCCCCGGTGGGCGCTCACTTCACCGAGCCCGCCATCACTCCCTGCACGAAGTGCTTCTGGAACGCGAAGAACACGACCACCGGCACCACCAGCGACACGAAGGCCCCCGGCGCCAGCACGTCGACGTTGCTCCCGAACTGCCGTATCTGGGACTGCAGCGCGACCGTCAGCGGCTGCGCGGAGCTGTCCGCGAACAGCAGGGCCACCAGCATGTCGTTCCACACCCACAGGAACTGGAAGATGGCCAGGCTCGCGATGGCCGGCCGGCCCACCGGCAGGACCAGACGGGTGAAGATCCGCCACTCGCTGCCGCCGTCCATCCGGGCCGCCTCCAGCATCTCCTTCGGTATCTCGACGAAGTAGTTGCGCAGCAGGAACACGGCGAAGGGCAGCCCGTACGCCACGTGGAAGAGCACGACGCCCGGAATCGTCCCGAACAGCCCGAGCTGGCCGAAGAGTTTGGCCACGGGCAGCAGTCCGATCTGCACCGGCACCACCAACAGCGCCACCACGACCAGGAAGACCGCGTCCCGTCCGGGGAAGTCCAGCCAGGCGAAGGCGTATCCGGCGAGGGCCGCGAGCACGACGACCAGCACGGTGGTCGGCACCGAGATCAGGACGGTGTTCCAGAACGCCTGGGTGATCCCGGCGTTCTGCAGCAGCGCCGAGTAGTTGTCGAAGGACAGCTGCCCGGGAGTGGCGAACACCGTCCACCAACCGCCCTTCGCGGTGTCCTCGGCGGACCGCAGCGAGGACAGGAACAGGCCTGCCAGGGGAGTCATCCACACCAGGCCGACCACCACGAGGAAGGCCTGGACGAGCCCGTTGCCCAGGTGGCGCCTGAAGGCGTTCATCGCTGACTCCTTCGGAAACGGCGGACGTTGAACACCATGGCCGGGACGACCAGCAGCAGGAGCAGCACTCCCAGCGCGCTGCCCAGCCCCTGGTTGTTGCCGCCGCCGAACGACACCAGCCACATCTGCGTCGCGAGGACGGTCGCGTCCTCCTGCACCGGTCCGGGCGCGATGATGTAGACGAGGTCGAAGACCTTCATCACGTTGATCACCAGGGTCACGAAGACCACGGTCAGGACGGGCGCCAGCAGCGGAACCGTGATGCGCCGGAAGATCTGCCATTCGTTCGCGCCGTCCATCCGCGCCGCCTCCAGCGCGTCCCGGGGCAGCGTCGCGAGTCCGGCGCCGATCAGCACCATCGCGAAACCGGTCCAGATCCACAGGTAGGCCCCGATGATCGCCGGTGTGACCAGTGCCGGCCCGAGCCAGGAGACACCGTCGTAGGGCGCTGCGAAGTTCGACGCGGGGAGCCGCAGCGTGTAGGCGCCGGCGTCCAGGCCGGACAGGCGGAAGGAGCCGTCCGGCGCCGTCGTCGTGCTCGCGACCGTCCGTCCGTCGCGGACCGCCTCGACCTCCATCTCCGGCAGGCCGCTCTCCCGCCGGTCGACCTTGCCCTGTTCGCCTCCGCCACCCGGGGTGAAGTCCAGGTACACCACCCCGCGCAACTCGTCGGGTGCCGCCGTGCGGCCGGCTGCCGCGTACGCGGGTCCGGCGTCCGCGGGCAGGTCCTTCGGCGGGACGCCGACCAGCGGGAGGGTCACCGTGTCGCCGGGGGAGACGCTCGCGCCGGTCCGGTACGAGCCGTCCGGCTGCCCGGTGAGTCCCTGGCCGTCGCGTGCGCGGGCCGTCGGATAGGCGGACGTGCCCTCGAAGGCGTCGTGGACGGCGACGACGGCCGCGTTCAGCACGCCCTTGTCCGGGTCCTCGTCGTACGCGAGCCGGAAGATGATGCCGGCGGCGAGGAAGGACACGGCCATCGGCATGAACAGCAGCAGCTTGAACGCGGTCGCCCAGCGGACCTTCTCCACCAGCACGGCGAGGATCAGTCCGAGGCCGGTCAGCAGGGCGGGCGCCACGACGACCCAGATCGCCGTGTTCCGCACGGCCTTGAGGGTCGCCGGGTCGCGGAACATCTCGGCGTAGTTCTCGCCGCCCACGAAGCGGGTGCCGGAGGCGTCGAAGAAGCTGCGGCCGACCGAGAACAGCACCGGGTAGACGACCAGGGCGCCCAGCAGGAGCAGCGCGGGGAGGACGAAGAGCAGGGCGACGATCCTCCCGCGCCGCCGCAGGCGCCGTCGCCGCGTGGGGTCGGCGAGGCCGAGGGGCGGTGGGGCCGCCTCTTTCACCAGGGTGGTGGTCATGGCCGCATCAGCCCTGGTAGGCCTTGGCCGCCGCGGCTTCCAGCTCGGCCGCGGTCGCCTTCGGGTCGGACGGGTCACGCAGGAAGTCCTGGAGCAGCTTCCACTCCCCCGCGCCCTTGGTGCCGCCGAACGCGGCCGGCGCCTGGTCGGACATGTCGAAGCGGACCGAGTCCCCGGCTCCGACGAGGGACTTGGCGGTGGCGCGGGTGACGTCGTCGCCGTAGGAGGCGAGGTCGAGGTTCTTGTTCGGGGACAGGAAGCCGCCCGCCTCCGCCCACACGGCCGCGGCCTCGGGGGTCGCCAGGTACTCCAGGAGCGCCATGCCCGCCTCGGCGTTCTTGCCGTCCTTGAGGACCACCGCCGCGTCGCCGCCGCTGACCACCGGCGCCTCGCCGCCGCCGACCGCCGGGAACGGGAAGAAGTTCGCGTCCTGGCCGATCGCCTTGCCGAACTGGTCCTTGGCGACACCGGCGACGAAGTCGCCCTCGTAAACCATGCCCGCCTCGGGCTTCGGCCCGAACACCTTCTCCACGGACCCCGGGAAGTCCGTGTTCAGGGCTCCCTTCTGGCCGCCCGCCAGGAGCTGCTTGTCCTTGAACAGCTTGCCGAGTGTGGTGAGCGCCTCGACCACGGACGGGTCGGTCCACTTCAGCTTGTGGGCGGCGAGGGCGTCGTACTTCTCGGGGCCGGCCTGGGAGAGGTAGATGTTCTCGAACCAGTCGGTGAGGGTCCAGCCGTCCTGCCCCGCGACCGAGAAGGCGGCCAGTCCGGAGTCGGACAGGGTGCGCCCGGCGGTCAGCATCTCGTCGTACGTCGTGGGCGGCTCGACGCCGGCCTGGGTGAGGGCGTCGGGGCTGTACCAGACGGTCGACTTGTGGGCGGCCTTGAAGTACAGGCCGTAGAGCGTGCCGTCGACGCTGCCGTACTTCTTCCACACGGGCGCGAAGTTGGCGTCCACGGACTTGCGGGCGGTGTCGGACAGCGGCTGGAGCCAGCCCTTCTCGGCGAACTGCTTGAGCACGCCGACCTGCGGGACCATCACCAGGTCGGGGGCGTTGCCGCCCTCGATCTTGCTGCCGACGACGGTGGAGACGTTGTCCCCGGTGGAGACGAACTGCGTCTTCGCGCCGGTCTTCTCGCTGAACGCGTCGAGCACCTTCTGGAAGTTCTTCTGCTCGCTGCCGGACCACACGCCGGCCACGGTGACCGTCCGGCCGCTGAGCGCCTTGTCACCGCCGCCGGCCGAGACCGGGCCGCCGCCGCCACAGGCGGTGGCGCCGAGCGCCAGGGCGAGTGCGGTGCAGCTCGTGAGCAGGGTCGTACGTCGTCGCATCATCGTTGATGTCCCTTCAGGGAGTGGGAGTTGACGGAGGTCAGAGGTCGCTCAGCCACCAGGCCGACGTCGAGCCGGGCAGCACGCCGGCCGGGCAGGGGCCACTGGACAGCAGCGGTGTGCCGGAGACCGGGGCGGGCATGGGTGTCGTACCGAAGTTCACGGCGCAGACCAGTCCGTCGCCGCGGACGAAGGCGAGCACGCCGGGCGGGGTGTCCAGCCAGCGCAGCGAACCCTCGCCCAACTGGGGCAGTGCGGAGCGCAGTTGCAGGCCGTCGCGGTAGAGGTGCCAGAAGGAGCGGGTGTCGGCGAGCGCCCGGTCCGTGGCGTACTCGGCGAAGTACTCCGGCTGCGGCAGCCACGGTTTGGCCCCCTCGGCTCCGGAGGTGAAGCCGAACGGCGAGGCCTGTCCCGACCACGGCAGCGGGACGCGGCACCCGTCCCGGATGCGTGCGCGGCTGCCGGTGCGCCGGAAGATCGGGTCGGTGAGCACGTCGTCGGGCAGGTCGACGACCTCGGGGAGACCCAGTTCCTCGCCCTGGTAGATGTACGCGGCGCCGGGCAGCGCCAGCATCAGCAGGGCGGCGGCGCGGGCGCGGGCGGTGCCGAGTCCGCTGCCCTCGGTGGCCGGTTCGCCGTAGCGGGTGACGGTGCGGACCTGGTCGTGGTTGTTGAGGACCCAGGTCACCGTCGAGCCCGTCCCGGCTATGTCCTGGATGGCCTCGGAGACGACCTTGCGGAAGGCGTCGGCGTCCCAGGGGGCGCTGAGCAGGTCGAAGAAGAAGGCCTGGTGGAGTTCGTCGGGGCGGACGTACTGGGCGTGTTCGCGGGCCGTCGGGACCGAGACCTCGCCGACCAGGAGCCGTTCGCGGCCGTCGCGTGCCGTGTACTCCTCGCAGACCGCCCGCCAGTGCCGCCACACCTCGTGCACCTCGGGCTGGTTCCAGGCCAGCGGGTTGACCGAGTCCCGGGTGCGGGCGTCGGCCTCCGGGTCCGGGGAGTCGGGCAGGTCCGGGTGTTTGAAGAGGCCGGCGGCGACGTCGATACGGAAGCCGTCGACACCCCGGTCCAGCCAGAAGCGGAGGATGCGGTCGAACTCGGCGGCCACCTCGGGGTTGCGCCAGTTCCAGTCCGGCTGTTCGGGGGTGAACATGTGCAGGTACCACTGGCCGGGGCGGCCGTCCGCCTCCGTGACGCGGGTCCAGGCCGGGCCGCCGAACATGGCGTGCCAGTTGTTGGGCGGCTCGGAGCCGTCCGGGCCACGGCCGTCGGCGAAGTGGAAGCGGGCCCGGGCCTCGCTGCCCGGAGCGGAGGCGAGCGCCTCACGGAACCACGGGTGCTCGCTGGAGCAGTGGTTCGGGACGATGTCCAGGAGCACCTTGACGCCGAGGCGCCGGGCAGCCGCCACCAGCAGGTCGAACTCGGCGAGGTCGCCGAAGAGCGGGTCGACGTCGCAGTAGTCGGCGACGTCGTAGCCGTGGTCGTGCTGCGGGGACGGGTAGAAGGGGCTCAGCCAGATCCCGTCCACGCCGAGTTTCCTCAGGTACGGCAGCCCGGCCCGGACGCCGGCGAGATCGCCGATGCCGTCACCGGTGCTGTCCAGGAAGCTGCGGACGTACACCTGGTAGATCACTGCGTCGCGCCACCAGTGGTGGGTGTCGATGCGCTGGAGACTCACCCCGTTGACCTGTCTGTGCGTGCTGACGGTTATGCATGCATGTTAAGTAGGGGTGTCGCGAGGGTGTCAACGAACAGTCGCAAGATACTGGACAGTTGGACCTTTATATCCGGACTTACCCACCCAGAGAGAAGGAAGATGAGACGTCCGCGTTACCTAACAAGTAACTAGAAGGGGGGTCGGGAGAGCCCAGCCCTAACGCGACGAGACGGCCGCGAGCTCGCGCGCCAGGCGGCGCACCGCGGCCTCGGGCGCCTCGTGCCCGGTCATCGCGTCGTGCACGACCGACTGCACCACCAGGCTGACCTGGTCGTAGCGCGGGCTCTTGGGGCGCGGCGCGGCCGCGAGCACGCTCTCCCGCAGGGTCGGCAGGTAGGGGAACGCGCGGATCAGCCCGGGGTCCTCGTACAGCGCGGCGCGAACGGGCGGCAGCGCGCCGCGCGTGAGGACCTGGCGCTGGACCGGCTCACTGGTGAGGTAGGAGATCAGACGCGCGGCCGAGTCGGGGTGCCGCGCGTGCGCGGTGACGGCGAGGTTCGATCCCCCGAGGACGCTCGTGCCCGGGCCGTCCGGTCCCGGCAGGGGTACGGCGCCGATCCGCCCGGCGACCTGGGAGCCCCTGGCCGAGGCGGCGACGTAGGCGTACGGCCAGTTGCGCAGGAAGAGCAGCCGGCCGTCCTGGAATGCCTGTTTGGACTCCTCCTCCTTGTACCGGAGCGCCTCCTGCGGTATCCAGCCCTCGCGCACACCCCGGGCCAGGAACCCGATGCCCTCGCGGGCGGCGGCCGAGTCCACGGTGACGCGCGCACCCTCGTCCCCGAGGATCGTGCCGCCCGCCGAGTAGACGGCCTCGGCCGCGTTCACGGTGAGGCCCTCGTACGGCAGGAACTGGCCGGCGTAGCCGTCGAGCCCGTACTTCGGGGCGACGGTCCTCGCGTAGCGCTCCAGCTCGGCCCAGGTGCGCGGCGGCGGGACGCCCTCCTCGGCGAGGACGTCCTTGCGGTACAGCAGGAGGCCGGCGTTGGTGACGTACGGGACGGCGTACAGCCGACCGTCGTAGGTCGCCGTGTCCACGACCGGCGACAGGAAGGTCCCGAGGGGGAAGCGGTCACGGGGCAGCGGGCGAATCCAGCCGGCGGCGGCGAACTCGGAGGTCCAGCTCACGTCGATGTTGAGGACGTCGAAGCGGCCGCGGTCGCCGTCGCGCAGGTCGGTGGCCATCTGCGCGTGGGTCTCGTCGGCGGAGTCCGGCAGCTCCACGAGGGTGACCCGCTCGCCGGGGTGGGTGCGGTTCCAGCCCTCCAGGAGGGGTCCGAGATAGCCGGTGAGGTCCCCGGCGGTGGCGAGCGTCAGCGGCCCGCGGCCGCCCGCGGCCCCCTCGTCGGCCTGCGCGCCCGAGGCCGCGTACCCGGTCATGACCACGACGAGAACAAGGAGCCCCCTACCGGCGGCGCGTATCCACCGCATAGGTTCCTCCTTGCACACCCGGCGCCGGGCACCTTCGCCCGGAGTCAGAGGACATGTATACCTGTTAGGTATGGGCGATACTAGGGTCTGGAGCACATTGACCAGACAGGAGGACAGCACACGTGCGCCTGCCCCTCCTGGCACTCCTGGCGCGCGGTCCGGCCCACGGCTACGAGCTCAAGCACGACCTTGAGCAACTGCTGGGCTCCGCGTACCCTCAGCCGAACGTCGGCCAGATCTACGTGACCCTCGGCCGCCTCGAGAAACAGGGACTGATCGAGGGCGAGGACGTCGAGCAGTCGAGCCGGCCCAACAAGAAGGTCTACCACCTCACCGAATCCGGGCGGGAGGCGCTGCGCGCCTGGTTCGAGGAGCCCGAGGACGAGCCGCGGGTACGGGACGAGTTCTTCATGAAGCTGGCCCTCGCCCCGCAGACCGGTCTCGCCGACCAGATCGCCCTCATCAACACACAGCGGCGCCAGTACCTCAACACCATGCGCAGCCTGTCGAAACTGGCGGCCGCCGAAGACCGGAGCAACCGCATCGCCCATCTGCTGATCGAGGGCGCGATGCTGCACCTGCAGGCCGACCTCGACTGGCTGGAGCGGTGCCAGGAAGAGCTGGAGGAGCTGGAGTGAGCGACCGCCCCACTCCCGTGCTGCGCGCCGAGGGCCTGGTCAAGACGCACCACGGCGAGGGCGCCCCGGCACGTGCCGTGCGCGGGGTCGACCTGTGCGTCAGCCAGGGGGAGTTCCTGGCGATCACGGGTCCGTCCGGAGCCGGGAAGTCGACCCTGCTGCACCTGCTCGGCGGGCTGCAGCGGCCGGACAGCGGCAGCCTCTGGCTGGACGGCGTGTGCACGGACGCGTACAGCGAGGCGCGCTGGGCGGTGGAGCGCAGGAAGCGCATCGGGTTCGTCTTCCAGTTCTTCAACCTGGTGTCGAACCTGTCGGTCGCCGACAACGTCGAGCTGCCCGCGCTGCTCGCCGGGGCCTCCCCCCGGCAGGCGCGCGCGGAACGCGAGGCGCTGCTGGGCGAGCTGGGGCTCTCGGGCAAGGAGCGGAGCATGCCCGGCGAGCTCTCCGGCGGCGAGCAGCAACGGGTCGCCCTGGCCCGGGCCCTGGTCAACCGCCCGCCGCTGCTGCTCGCCGACGAGCCCGCGGGCAGCCTGGACAGCAAGGGCACCCGCGAGGTGATGCGGCTGCTCTCCCGCTTCCACCAGCGCGGCCAGACGATCGTGCTGGTCACCCATGACGCGCGGCTGGCGAGCGCCGCGGACAGGGTGATCAGCTTCTTCGACGGGCGCATAGCCGACGACGCGGTACTGGACGGCACACCGGCGCGCGGCATCGGGACGTCCGGCGTGCTGGAGCTGAAGGACTGACATGCGGGTCCAGGACCGTCCCCGCGCCCTGACCGAGCGGAGGGGCTGACGCCGTGCGAGCCACCTTGCGCTGGGCGCACTCCGATCTGCGCACGCACCGCGGCGAGGCGCTGTTCCTCGTGCTCGCCACGGCGGGCATCGTCGCCTCGCTGCTGCTGGCCACCGCGCTGTTCGGTTACGCCACCAACCCCTGGCAGCGGGTGTTCACGCAGGCGCGCGGCGCCCACGTGTGGATCCACACCGATCCGGCCGCGGAAGCCGGCAGGCTCGACGCGCTGGACGGCGTCGAGTCCGTCGCGGGCCCCTACCCCGTCGCCTCCGTCACCCTGACCTCCCGCGGCGCCCGCGCCTCGGTCGAGCTGCGCGGCACGCCCGAGCGGCCCGCCGTCGGCCGGCCGCTGCTCACCTCCGGCCGGTGGCTGGACCCCGCGACCCCCGACGGGGTGGTGCTGGAGAGCCGTCTCGCCCGCACCCTGGTGGCCGAACCCGGCGACACCCTCACCGCGCCCGGCACCGCGCGGAGACTGACCGTCCTCGGCATCGCCGAGAGCGCCGAACCGCGCTTCCGGCCGGGCGGCCGGCCCGGGCTCGTCTGGGCGCTCCCCCCGGCCCTGACCGACGCCGGCGGCCAGGTGATCGGACTGCGCCTGACCGATCCCGACGACACGGACTACGCCGTCCAGCGCGCGGTCACCGTGCTGGGAGCCGACGCGGTCGGCGAGGTCTCCACCTGGCAGCAGGCCCGCGCCGAGGCCCAGGGCGACAACCGGCTGCTGGGGCAGGTGCTGGGCCTGTTCGGCCTGGGCGCGCTGGCCGCCGCCGGACTCGCCGTGCACGGGGCGATCGGCACCCGCATCCGCGGGCATCTGCGGGACATCTCCGTGCTGAAGGCGATCGGGTTCACCCCCGGCCAGGTCGTCCGGATCTTCCTGCTCCAGCACATCGCCTACGCGCTGCTCGGCGCCGCGGCCGCGGCGGCGCTCGTCCAGGCGCTGGGCCGCCGGATCCCGGGGCGCCTGGGGGACGCGGTCGGCGTGTGGCAGGGGCTGCCCGGGCACACCGTGGCGCTGTTCGCCGTGCCGGCGGCGGCGGTGCTGTTCATCGGCGCGACCACCGGGCTCGCCGCCTGGCGGGCGGGGCGCGTGCCTCCGGTGCCGTTGCCGCGGCCCGCGGTCCCGGCGGGCGGGCGGCTCTCGGGCGTGGCGCGCCGGGCGCTCGGGCTGCGGCTGCCGCCCGCGCTCGTCCTGGGCTGGCACAGGGCGTTCACCCGCCGGCTGCGGTCTGCCGCTTCCGTGGCCCGGCTCGCGCTGCCGCTGCTGTTGATCGTGGTGGCGCTGAGCGCCTGGACCACCATGGACCGCTTCCACAGCAACCCCGAGCGGTCCGGTCTCCCGACCGCGCTCACCGTCCGGGCGGACGCCGGACTGACCGACCGGGAGACACGCACCCTGCTGGAGCGCGACCCGCAGGTCGCCGTCGCCTACCCGGGCGTGGAGGTGGCGGCCCTGGTCCCGGGCCAGACGGCCACGATCGCCCTGCGTGGCCTCGGCACCCGGCAGGACCCGTACCCCTACACCCTGGCCGAGGGCCGTCCCGCGCGCGACCGCGACGAGGCGGTGGCCGGACAGGGCCTGCTCGACCTGCTGGACGTACGCGTCGGCGACTGGGTGCGGATGACCGTGGGCGACCAGCCGCAGATCCTGCACATCGTGGGCCGCAGCATCGAGCCGGCGAACGCCGGACGGGTCATCTCCACCTCGCTCGACACCCTCCGGGAGAACGACCCGGGGATCGGTCCGACGCTGTACCAGCTGCGGCTGCGGCCCGGCGCCGACCCGCAGACGGTCGCCAGCCGGCTGACCACGGCCGGGCACGGTCATCTCGACGTGCACGCCGTGACGAACCCGGCCGACGGGCTCTCCCCGCTGCGCGGAGTCGTCGCGGGGGTGATCGCCGTCCTGGCGCTCATCGGGCTGATCGAGCTGCTGACCGCGATCGGCGGCACGGTGCGCGAGGGTGAAAGGGATCTGCTGGCGCTCAAGGCCATCGGCCTGTCCCCGCGGCAGATCACCGCGATCACCGTCACCGCCACCGGCTGCACCGCCCTCGCCGCGGTCCTCGTCGGTACGGCCCTGGGCATGCCCCTCGCGCACTGGCTGATCGATGCCCAGGGCAGGTCGAGCGGTATCGGCGCGGGAATCGCCCAGGGCCCGTCCCCCGCTCTCCTGCTGCTGCTCGGCACCGCCGCGGTGCTGGGGGCGAGCGCGCTCGCCGCCGTGCCGGCGGCCCGCGCCGCCCGTCGCCGTCTCGCGGACACCCTGAACGCCGTGACCTGAACGCCGTGACCTGACGGGGGCACCGCACGCGGTGCCCCGACCGGCGCCGGGCTCCCCCGGGACGGGCTTCGCGGGACGGGGCTCCCCCGGGACGGGTCTCCCCCGGGATGGGGCTACGCGGGACGGTGCGGCCGCGCGCCGCCCCGTCCCGCGGCGGTCGTCACCGCCGGCCGCGCAGCTCCCGGTACCTGGCGACCAGCGCCCGCGTCGAGGCGTCCAGGCCGGGCACGTCGGCGCCCTCGGTCAGCGCGGGCTCGACGCGCTTGGCGAGGACCTTGCCCAGCTCCACGCCCCACTGGTCGAAGGAGTCGATGTTCCACACCGCGCCCTGGACAAACACCTTGTGCTCGTAGAGCGCGACGAGCTGGCCGAGGACGGACGGGGTCAGCTCGCGCGCGAGGATCGTGGTCGTGGGGTGGTTGCCCCGGAACGTCTTGTGGGCCACCAGCTCGTCCGGCACGCCCTCGGCCCGCACCTCGTCCGGCGTCTTGCCGAAGGCCAGGGCCTGCGTCTGCGCGAAGAAGTTCGCCATCAGCAGGTCGTGCTGCGCCTTCAGCTCACCGCTCAGCTCGGCGACCGGCTCGGCGAAGCCGATGAAGTCCGCCGGGATCAGCTTCGTGCCCTGGTGGATCAACTGGTAGTAGGCGTGCTGCCCGTTGGTGCCCGGCGTGCCCCAGACGACCGGCCCGGTCTGCCAGTCGACCTCTTTGCCGTCCCGGCCGACGGACTTGCCGTTCGACTCCATGTCGAGCTGCTGGAGGTAGGCCGCGAACTTCGACAGGTAGTGGCTGTAGGGCAGGACCGCGTGCGACTGGGCGTCGTGGAAGTTGCCGTACCAGATGCCCAGCAGACCCAGCAGCAGCGGGACGTTGGCCTCGGCGGGGGCGGTGCGGAAGTGCTCGTCGACGAGGTGGAAGCCGTCGAGCATCTCCCGGAAGCGGTCCGGTCCGATGGCGATCATCAGGGAGAGGCCGATCGCCGAGTCGTAGGAGTAGCGTCCGCCGACCCAGTCCCAGAACTCGAACATGTTGGCCGTGTCGATGCCGAACTCCGCGACCTTCTCGGCGTTCGTCGACAGCGCCACGAAGTGCTTGGCGACGGCCGCCTCCTCCCCGCCGAGCGCGTCCAGCAGCCAGGTGCGGGCCGAGGTCGCGTTGGTGACCGTCTCGATGGTGGTGAAGGTCTTGGACGCGATGATGAACAGCGTCTCGGCCGGGTCGAGGTCCCGGGTCGCCTCGTGCAGGTCGGCGCCGTCGACGTTGGAGACGAACCGGAAGGTCAGCGAACGGTCCGTGTACGCGCGCAGCGCCTCGTACGCCATGGCCGGGCCCAGGTCGGAGCCGCCGATGCCGATGTTGACGACGTTCCTGATGGGCTTGCCGGTGTGGCCGGTCCAGGCTCCGGAGCGGACCCGGTCGGCGAAGTCGGCCATCTTGTCGAGGACGGCGTGCACCGCGGGGACGACGTTCTCCCCGTCCACCTCGATCACCGCCTCGCGCGGGGCTCGCAGGGCGGTGTGCAGCACTGCGCGGTGCTCCGTGGTGTTGATCTTCTCCCCGCGGAACATGGCGTCCCGCAGACCGAAGACGTCGGTGGCGGCGGCCAGCTCCCGCAGCAGCCGCAGCGTCTCGTCGGTGACGAGGTGCTTGGAGTAGTCGATGTGCAGGTCGCCGACCTGCAGTGTGTAGCCGCTGCCGCGCCCGGGGTCGGCGGCGAACAGCTCACGCAGCTGCACCTCACCGAGTTCCTCGCGGTGCTTGGCCAGAGCGGTCCACTCGGGCGTCTGGTTGAGCCTCGTACGGCCGTCTGCGTTCATGTCGGACCCAGCCCTCTTTCCTCACCTGTCCGTGCTGCGCATGTTGTCCCGCTGCGGGTCCCAACCTAATTGATCAGCGCGTGACGTGAGCTGTCCCGGGACCGTCCTGCGGTGCGACCACTGGTACGTCCGCCTTGGCCGCCGGTATCAACGACAGGACCGCCAGGGCGAACAGCAGCGCCGTGAGCAGCGCGGGCGTGTTCAGGCCGAAGGCCGCCGCCACGGCTCCGCCGAGCAGGGCACCGAGCGGGGCGCCGGAGGTGGAAGCCGTCCGGAAGGCGGAGGAGACGCGGCCCACCATGGACGCGGGGCTGCGTTGCTGCATCAGCGTGACCTGGTGGACGTTCCACACCATGCCCATGATGCCGAGCAGCAGCATGCCGGCGAGGAGGGCGCCGAGATGGCGGACGGTGCCCATGAGCAGCAGGGACGCCGTCTGCACGGTCCCGCCGAGCAGCAGGGCCCGGACCCGCCCCGTGCGCCGTGCGATCCGCTGGGCGACGAAGCCGCCGACGAGGCTGCCCACGGCGTACACCGTCATGGCGGCGGCGAACCCGGCGTCGCCGGCGTGCAGCCAGTGCGTCACGTGCAGCACGAGGGTGCCGATCAGGGCGCCCATGCCGATGTTGCAGAGCAGGGTGGCCAGGCAGACGGGCCGCAGGACGCGGTCGCGCCACAGCACGCGCAGCCCTTCGCCGATCTCCGCCCGCAGGGTGCTGCCCGCGGGGCGCGGCTCCCGCTCGGGCGGACGTATCCGCAGGGAGGCGATGAGGGCGGCGGCCAGCAGATAGGTGGCCGCGTCGGCCGCGAACGGCATGAAGGCGCCGACGCCGAGCAGCAGCGGCACCACCGGCCCGGCCGGCAGGCCGCCGGCGAGCTGCTGGCCGGTCATCAGCCGGGCGTTGGCTCCGCCCAGGGCCTCGCGGGCCACCAGGGACGGCAGCAGGGCCGTGGCGGCGTTGTCGAAGAGCGTCTGGAGAGTGGTCAGCAGGAAGGCGAGGGCGAGCAGCAGCGGGATCGAGGCGTGGCCGAGTCCCACGGCGAGCGCGAAGGCGGCCACGAGGAGGCCGCGCACGGCGTCCACGGCCCACATCGCGCGCCGCTGGTCCACGCGGTCGGCGACCGCCCCGCCGAGCAGGCCGAACAGCAGCCAGGGGACATAGCCGCAGGCGGTCACGGAGGCGATGACCAGGGGGTCGTCCGTGAGCTGCACGGCGAGCAGGGGCAGTGCGGTGGTCCGCAACGCGTCCCCGAACCGCGAGACGACGGCCGCGCTCCACAGTCGCCCGAAGCCGCCGCGCCACGCGGGCGCTCCGCTGTCCGCCGTGCCGACCGTCGCCACAACTACCCCTCCCCGTTCGCCGGTTCGCCGTCGCCACGAGGGCCGCGACGAGAACCACTGCGAGAACGGTAGAGGGAGCCACTGACAATCGGTCCGGCGGCGGCCGGTCGATGGGCGAAACAAGACCGGCCAGGTGCCTGTGGGCACCTGGCCGGACGTCAACTCCTAGATTTCGCCCCGCAGTTTGGCGAGCGCCTCGGCGAGGATCGCCTCGCCGTCCGCGTCGCTGCGCCGCTCCCGCACATAGGCGAGGTGCGTCTTGTAGGGCTCGGTGCGCGGCGGGTCCGGCGGGTTGTCCCGGTCCTGGCCGGCGGGGAAGCCGCAGCGCGGGCAGTCCCAGGTCTCGGGCACCTGCGCGTCGCTGGCGAAGCTGGGCTGCGTCTCGTGCCCGTTGGAGCACCAGAAGGAGATGCGCAGACGCGGCGCGGACTCGCCGCGCTCGGCCTCGCCCATCGGCCCCGCCCCGACCCGGCTTCCTCGGATCGCGTTGCCACTTGCCACGGTCGTAACTCCCTGCGTGATGGTGCCGCAAAGCGAGTCGGCGTTTCGCTTCGCTGCGAGCGCCTCAGTCTACGTAAGGCCCAACGCGCGTCCAGTGATTGGAGTTACAACCCCCACACGTAGACGCAAGCCCCATGATAGGCCGCGCTCAGCTGCGCGTACCGAACATGGGGCCTTACGTACCGAATGTGCTTTTGTGTGCGCCGCTGATCAGCTGTTCGTCTTCATCAGGAGACCGAGGACCACGATGCACGCGCACCAGAGCAGACCGATCACGACGGTGATGCGGTCGAGGTTGCGCTCGGCGACCGAGGAGCCGCCGACGGAGGACTGCATGCCGCCACCGAACATGTCGGAGAGGCCGCCGCCCTTCCCCTTGTGCATCAGCACCAGCAGCATCAGCAGCAGGCTGAAGACGATCAGGGCGATCGAGAACCCCAAAACCACGGCTGGACCAACTTCCTCGGAATCGGATAACGACGGGGCCGAAGCGTCTTCGGCTTCACACTCCGATGACAGCCTCGGCCCCGCAAGGGTACGACGGATCGCCGCTACCGCATACTCACAGCTCGGATCACTGGTCGCGGAAGCGCACGATCTTGACGAACTCGTCGGCGTCCAGCGAGGCGCCGCCGACCAGGGCGCCGTCGATGTCGGCCTGGGCCATGATCTCGGCGACGTTGCCGGCCTTCACGGAGCCGCCGTACTGGATGCGGACCTTGTCGGCCACGTCCTGGGAGTACAGCTCGGCGATCTTGCCGCGGATGGCGGCGCAGACCTCCTGCGCGTCCTCGGCGCCGCAGACCTTGCCGGTGCCGATGGCCCAGACGGGCTCGTAGGCGATCACGATCGTCTCGGCCTGCTCGGCCGGGAGGTCCTTGAGACCGCCTTCGACCTGGGTGAGGGTGTGGGTGACGTGGTTGCCCGCCTCGCGGACCTCCAGCTCCTCGCCGACGCACAGGATCGGGGTCAGGCCGTGCTTGTAGGCGGCCTTGACCTTGGCGTTCACCAGCTCGTCGGTCTCGCGGTGGTACTGGCGGCGCTCGGAGTGGCCGATCGCGACGAACGTGCACCGGAGCTTGGCCAGCATCGGGCCGGAGATCTCGCCGGTGTAGGCGCCCGAGTCGTGCGCGGAGATGTCCTGGGCGCCGTACTTGATCTTCAGCTTGTCGTGCTCCACCAGGGTCTGCACGGAGCGCAGGTCGGTGAACGGCGGCAGGACGGCGACCTCGACGGCCTCGTAGTCCTTGTCGGCCAGGGCGAAGGCGAGCTTCTGGGTGTGGGCGATGGCCTCGAGGTGGTTGAGGTTCATCTTCCAGTTGCCCGCCATCAGCGGCGTGCGCGTGCTCATGTAGGTCAGTCCTCCAGTGCGGCGAGGCCGGGGAGCGTCTTGCCCTCGAGGTACTCGAGGGAGGCGCCGCCACCGGTCGAGATGTGGCCGAATGCGTTCTCGTCGAAGCCGAGCGTGCGCACGGCCGCGGCGGAGTCACCGCCGCCGACGACGGTGAACCCCTTCGAGTCGACGAGGGCCTGGGCGACCGCCCGGGTGCCCTCGGCGAAGTCGGGGTGCTCGAAGACGCCCATGGGGCCGTTCCAGAAGACGGTCTCGGCGTCGGCGAGCTTCGAGGCGTACAGCTTGCGGGTCTCCGGACCGATGTCCAGGCCCTCCTGGTCGGCGGGGATCGCGTCCGCGGCGACGACGGTCGGGTGGGCGGGGGCCTTCGTCTTCAGGTCCGGGAACTCGGTCGAGACCAGGACGTCGACGGGCAGGACCAGCTCGACGCCGGTCTTCTCGGCGCGCTCGATGTACTCGGTGACGGCCGGGATCTGGTCCTCCTGCAGGAGGGAGATGCCGACCTCGTGGCCCTTGGCCTTGAGGAAGGTGTAGGCCATGCCGCCGCCGATGAGGAGGCGGTCGGCCTTGCCGAGCAGCTCGTCGATGACGGCGAGCTTGTCGGAGACCTTGGCGCCGCCGAGCGCGACGACGTACGGGCGCTTGACGTCCTCGGTGAGCTTCTTCAGGACGCCGACCTCGGTGGCGATGAGGGAGCCGGCCGCGTGCGGCAGGCGGGCCGGCAGGTCGTACACGGAGGCGTGCTTGCGGTGCACCGCGCCGAAGCCGTCGCCGACGTACACGTCGGCGAGTTCGGCGAGCTGGTCGGCGAAGGCGCCGCGCTCGGCGTCGTCCTTGGACGTCTCGCCGGGGTTGAAGCGCAGGTTCTCGATGACCGCGACCTGACCGTCGGCCAGTGCCCCGACGGTGGAGCGGGCGGACTCGCCGACCGTGTCGGTGGCGAACGCGACGGCGGAGCCGAGGAGTTCACCGAGGCGGGCGGCGGCGGGGGCCAGGGAGAAGGCCGGGTCCGGGGCGCCCTTGGGGCGGCCCAGGTGAGAGGCGACGACCACCTTGGCGCCCGCGTCCGCGAGGGCCTTGACGGTCGGCAGTACGGCGCGGATGCGGCCGTCGTCGGTGATGGCGCCGTCGGCGAGCGGCACGTTGAGGTCGGCGCGGACGAAGACCCGCCTGCCGGCCACACCTTCGGAGAGGAGTTCGTCGATCGTCTTCATGAAAGGGACTCCCGGGAGGGCTGGTGGTACTCCGGTGATCGTAGAGAGGGCTGTTCCGTAC
Source organism: Streptomyces sp. NPDC052016 (assembly GCF_044548445.1). Lineage (NCBI taxonomy): Bacteria > Bacillati > Actinomycetota > Actinomycetes > Kitasatosporales > Streptomycetaceae > Streptomyces > Streptomyces sp. NPDC052016. The sequence continues at coordinate 82,403 of NZ_JBIUBX010000017.1, read as the reverse complement.
GTGAGGCAGGGCCCGGGCGGCGCGTCCGTGCGCCGCCCGAGCCCTGCCTTCACATGGGGGTGCCTGCTCCGAGGGTCAGAGCTGGCCGCCGACGAAGACCGTCAGGTCGACGAGGCGGTTGGAGTAGCCCCACTCGTTGTCGTACCAGCCGATGACCTTCACGTTCTTGCCCTCCTGGACCATGGTCAGGGAGGAGTCGAAGGTGCAGGACGCCGGGGCGTTGACGATGTCGGAGGAGACGATCGGGTCCTCCGTGTACTCCAGGATGCCCTTGAGCTCACCCTCGGAGGCCTTCTGGAAGGCGGCGTTGACCTCGTCCTTGGTGACCTCGCGGCTGAGCTCGAGGACGAGGTCGGTGACCGAGCCGGTCGGGACCGGGACGCGCATGGCGATGCCGTCCAGCTTGCCCTTGAGCTGCGGCAGGACCAGCGCGGTGGCCTTGGCGGCACCGGTGGTGGTGGGGATGATGTTCTCGGCGGCGGCACGGGCGCGGCGCAGGTCCTTGTGCGGGAAGTCCAGGATGCGCTGGTCGTTCGTGTACGCGTGCACCGTCGTCATCAGACCCTTGACGATGCCGAAGTTCTCGTCCAGGACCTTGGCCATCGGCGCCACGCAGTTGGTGGTGCAGGAGGCGTTGGAGATGACGTGGTGGTTGGCCGCGTCGTACTTGTCCTGGTTGACGCCCATCACGATGGTGACGTCCTCGTCCGTCGCCGGAGCCGAGATGATGACCTTCTTGGCGCCGCCGGCGAGGTGCTTCTCCGCGTCGGCCTTCTTCGTGAAGATGCCGGTGGACTCGATGACGATGTCGACGCCCAGCTCGCCCCACGGGATGTCGGCGGGGTTGCGCTCGGAGAGGACCTTGATGGTCTTGCCGTCGACGGTGATCGTGTCGGCGGTGTGGGAGACCTCCTGCTTGAGGCGGCCCAGGATGGTGTCGTACTTCAGCAGGTGGGCGGTGGTCGCGGTGTCACCCAGGTCGTTGACAGCCACGATCTCGATGTCTGCACCCTGCTCCAGCAGCGCGCGGAAGTAATTACGACCGATGCGGCCAAAGCCGTTGATGCCTACGCGGATCGTCACGAACCGATCTCCTCGTTGGTACGCCGGCCATGCGGTGCCGGCGAGCTGTATTTGGGATGTCCCCGACCACCCCCGACCCTACCTCTCCGAGGGCCCCGTGGTGACATCGAGTTGCCGCATACACGGCAGGACGGCCCGTACCCGCCAGTAGGGGTACGGACCGCCCTGGCCCGAAGGCCCGATCACTCGTTTCGGTCACACCGCGTGGCGCGATGTTGACCTCAGCGTGTCACTCGCCAAGTGAGTCGAGGGCCTTTCCGATGAGCGCGTTGCGGTCCGCCGCGGCGGTGAGGTGCTCCAGGCCGAAGCCCAGCAGCACGGTGTCGTCCGTGGCGACCGAGGCGTACGTCTGGAAGAGCGCCCCGGAGCGCGTCCAGTCCTTGACGACCGCGGGGCTGCCCGCGGGCGGGCCGGGCACGCTCCAGGCGCCCAGCGACGTCTCGAAGCCCTCGGTCTCGGTCGCCGTGCCCCCGATGACGAGGGAGGCGTTGTCGACGAGGACGCCGCGGCCGCCGGAGCCGGGGTCGGTGATGTAGGAGAGCGCCACCTCGACGGTCTTCCCGGCGTACGCGGAGAGGTCGAAGGACACCTCCTGCCAGCCCGCCGAGGCTCCGGTGAAGCTGTTCCACGAGCCGCTGGTGCCGGTGGGCGTGCAGGCTCCGCCGGAGAGCGTCAGGTACCGCTTGAGGGCGGGATGGGCCTGGATGAAGTAACCCGCCTCGCACTCGACGGGCACGGCGGTGCTGGTGGCGCCGCCGGCCTCCGGGAGCGTGGTCCAGTCGTCCGCGCCGGCGGTGTGCGCCTCCAGCACGGCGTGGTCGTAGCCCTCCTCGGTGTTCCAGAGCATGCGCGTGCGCAGGGCGGGCTTGTCGGACGCGCTCACCCCGGTGAGGTCGATGGTGCGGGTCAGCCGGTTCCAGACGTAGTCGCTGTGCGTGACGGCCGCCATGGTCGCGCCCTCGAAGGGTCCGTACGGGTTGACGGTGCCGGGGTAGCGGCCCGCGCCCGCGCTCGTGAACTGCGGGAAGGCGCTCACGGGCAGGGTGTCGGAGGTGACGCCGTAGGAGCCGGCCTGGTTGAGCGGGTTGCCGGGCGCCGCGGCCAGGGGCCCGGTGGCTCCGGCGAGCGCGCCCGCGCCCTCGAAGGAGGTCGCGTCGGACAGGGACGTACGGGTGTAGGCGCCCAGGTAGTACTGGCTGAAGTCATTGGACGGGGTGCCGTCGCCGAGGTCGACGTTGCCGCCGGCCAGCTCTCCCGCCTCGATCAGCTTGCCGCCCTCGTTGAGGTAGGCGCGCAGCTGCAGCTGGGTCGGGTTGCCGGGGACGCTCGCGCCCGTGTAGTGGACGACCGTGCCGAAGTGGCTCAGCACGCCGAGCGCGTCCGGCACGCCCTGGGTGGCGACGTCCCAGACGACCGCCTTGCGGCCGTTCGCCTTCAGCGCGTCGACGTAGGTCTGCGCCTGCGTGGCGGCCGCGCCCTCCTCGGCGACGACGAGGGTGTCGGCCCTGGGCCGCTCGGCGACGGTGTAGGTGAAGTGCTCGCTGGAGACCTTCTTGCCGCCGGCGGTCTCGCCGGTGAACCACACCTCGACCTTGTCGCCCGGTTCGCCGTCCTCGACCTCGGCCCGGTACTCGTCGAAGTAGAGGTTGTCGTCACCGCCGTAGGTCTCGCCGCCCTTCCAGGGCCTCAGCGTCTCGTCGTGGACCCGGCCGCCGTTGACGCGGTAGTTGAGCTCCTTGTCGCGGATCGCCTTGCGGACGACGACGGAGACCTCCTGGTCGGCGCCGCGCGCGTACGACGTGGTGAACGGCGCCGGAGTGAAGTCGGCGGCGGTCAGACCGACCGAGGACTTCGGCTGGTCGGGGCGGGCGGCGCTCTCGGCGACGGAGAGCGCGAACGGGATGTTCTTCGCGAACTCCTCCTGGATCAGCTTCTCGTCGTCCGGGAAGTTGAACACCGACTGGCAGTCGGCCGCGTTCCACTGGTCGTCCGGGTAGAGGTTCGAGACGGTCTGACAGGTCGACATCTCGGGGGTGAACATCGCCGTGCCGTTGACGTTGGCCGCGTGACCGTCGGCCTCGCCGTTGGTGGTGTACAGCTCCGAGGAGACCTGCGGGTGGTAGCCGGGGATGGCGGAGTTCTCCGGGGTGCCGGCGAGGGCCTCGTAGAGCACGTCGTCCGGGGTGTCGGTGGCGACCTGCCAGCCCACGCCGTAGAGGAGGAGTTCGGCGGCGGAGTGGTAGTTGATGCCGTACTCGAAGCCGATGCGCCGCTCGAAGGCGTCCAGCGCCTTGGTCTCGGGCTCCGAGTTCGGGCCGGCACCGCGGTAGGTCTGGCTGGTGGGGTTCGGGGACGAACCCTCGTCGTCGTAGCCCCACTTGTAGGCGAAGTTACGGTTGAGGTCGACGCCGTCGCCGGTGGAGATCGCGCCGTCGTCGTTGACGTCCCGCAGGTTCTTGCGCCACAGGCGGTTGTCGGTGCTCTCGAAGGTGTAGTCGTAGCCGTCGGGGTTGGCCGACAGCACGAACCACAACTCGGTGGTGTCGACGAGCTTCTTGATGCGCCGGTCCGTCTTGTAGTTGTCCAGGTAGTGGTGGAGCAGCCGGCGGGTCATCTCCGGGGTGATCCACTCGCGCGCGTGCTGGTTGGACAGGTACAGCACGGAGGGCTTGGAGCCGTCCTTGGTCTTCTTCGCGTTCTTGGTGAGCTTGAGCGCGAGGATGTCCTGGCCGTTGACGGTCTTGCCGATGGAGACGACCTTGGTGAGGCCGGGGTTCTCCTGGCCGGTGCGGAGGATCTCCTCCTTCAGGCCGCCCTTGCCGCTGTACGGGCGGAACACTCCGTCGGAAGCGGCCTCGACGCGGCTCTCGGCCTTGGCCGAAAGGGTGTGCTCGGTGAGCGGGACGCCCTGCTTCTCGAGAGTCTTCGCCTGGTCGTCGGTGAGGTAGACCTCGACGGTCGCGGTGCCCCGCTCGGGCGCCTGCTCACTGAGTTCGTGACCGTCCTGACCGGCCGCCAGCAGCAGCGGGATCTGCTTCTTGGTGACCTCGGCGCGGAAGACCTTGACCTCGTCCGCGTCGGATTCCCGGGGTGTTCCCCCGGACTGTGCCTGGGCGATGGGTGCGATGCTCGCTCCGCCGATCAGGAGCGCGCCGACAGCGAGGATCGATCTCGCTCTACGTCTCATGAACCCCCCTAGCGTGGGTCCGCCACAGCAGCGAACAGAAGCCAGGCTCATGACAGTCCATGATCGAGTCAAGGGTGCGTCAAGGACACGCGAACGCCGGTGCCCACCACCCAAGCGGAGGCGGGAACCGGCGTTCTGACAGGACCTCAGCCGTGCTCAGACGGCGAGATTGTCGGCGAGCTCCTCGGTGAGGTTGGCCTCGGTGCCCGGAATGCCGAGGTCGGAGGCCCGCTTGTCGGCCATCGCGAGCAGACGGCGGATCCGGCCGGCGACCGCGTCCTTGGTCAGCGGCGGGTCGGCCAGGGCGCCCAGTTCCTCCAGCGAGGCCTGCTTGTGTTCCATGCGCAGCCGGCCGGCCGCGGCGAGGTGCTCGGGGACCTCGTCGCCGAGGATCTCCAGGGCGCGCTGGACGCGGGCGCCGGCGGCGACGGCCGCGCGCGCGGAGCGGCGCAGGTTGGCGTCGTCGAAGTTGGCGAGACGGTTCGCCGTGGCGCGCACCTCACGGCGCATCCGGCGTTCCTCCCAGGCCAGCACCGACTCGTGCGCACCCAGACGGGTGAGCAGGGCGCCGATGGCGTCGCCGTCGCGGACCACCACCCGGTCGACCCCGCGCACCTCGCGGGCCTTCGCGGCGATGGACAGGCGGCGGGCGGCGCCGACGAGGGCGAGCGCGGCCTCGGGGCCGGGGCAGGTGACCTCGAGGGAGGACGAACGGCCGGGCTCGGTGAGCGAGCCGTGCGCCAGGAAGGCCCCGCGCCAGGCCGCCTCGGCGTCACAGGTGGCCCCCGAGACCACCTGCGGGGGCAGGCCCCTGATCGGCCGGCCGCGGCCGTCCACCAGGCCGGTCTGACGGGCCAGTTGGTCACCGCCGGCGACGACGCGCACGACGTAGCGCGAGCCGCGGCGCAGACCGCCGGGCGCCATCACGATCAGCTCCGAGCTGTGGCCGAAGATCTCCAGGATGTCCCGCTTGAGCCGGCGGGCCGCCATCGCGGTGTCCAGCTCCGCCTCGATCACGATCCGACCGCTCACCAGGTGAAGGCCGCCGGCGAACCGCAGGATGGCGGAGACCTCCGCCTTTCTGCAGCAGGTCCGGGTGACGGGGAGCCGGGAGATCTCGTCCTTCACCGCTGCCGTCATCGCCATGGGCCGATCCTTCCATGCATCCGAAAAATACGGTCGTACGCGGCGGCCAGCAGCTCCGGATCATGCCGCGGAGTGCCGTCGGGCCGCGCCACCGGCGCCAGCTCGACCGCGGCCCCGAACCGCTTGGCGGCGTCGGTCAGCGAGTCGCGGTCGGGCACGGCTGCCTCGTCGGCCAGCACCACGTCCAGGGCGAGTTTAGGGGCGTGTCGTCCCAAAACCTCCAAATGACGCTGCGGGGAGAAGCCCTCGGTTTCTCCGGGCTGCGGCGCGAGGTTCAGGGAGAGTACCCGGCGTGCCTTCGTCTCCATGAGGGCGTCCAGCAGTTCGGGCACCAGCAGGTGCGGGATGACCGAGGAGAACCAGGAGCCGGGCCCGAGTACCACCCAGTCCGCGTCCAGGACGGCCGCGACCGCCTCCGGGACGGCCGGGGGGTCGTGCGGCACGAGGTGCACGGACTGCACCTCGCCGGGCGTCAACGCGACGGTCGCCTGCCCCCGCACCGTGTCGACCTCCTCGGGCCGCGCCGGGTCGTGCCCCTTGACCAGCGCCTGGAGCTCCAGGGGTACGGCCGACATGGGCAGCACGCGTCCCTGTGCGCCGAGGAGCTTGCCGACCAGGTCCAGGGCCTGGACGTGGTCGCCGAGCTGCTCCCACAGGGCGACGATCAGCAGGTTGCCGACCGCGTGGCCGTTGATCTCGCCCTGCGACTGGAAGCGGTGCTGGATGACCCGGGCCCAGGTCTGGCCCCAGTCGTCGTCGCCGCACAGCGCGGCCAGCGCCTTGCGCAGGTCGCCGGGCGGCAGCACGCCCAGCTCGTCCCGCAGGCGCCCGCTGGAACCGCCGTCGTCGGCCACCGTGACGACGCCGGTGAGGTCGCCGGTGATCCGGCGCAGTGCGGCGAGCGAGGCCGACAGGCCCATGCCGCCGCCGAGGGCGACGACCTTGGGCTGGGTGCCGCGGCGGCGCGGTTTGCCGCCCCGGGCTTCGACCGGCCGGCTCACGCGCCGTTCCGGCGCCATCCTGCGCAGCCGGCCCAGCCGCGGAGTACGTCCTGTCATTCCCGTCCCATGTCCCGGTGCACGACCACCGTCTCCACGCCCTCGGCCGCGAGTCGCGCGGCGAGCCTCTCCGACATCGCGACCGAGCGGTGCTTACCGCCCGTACAGCCGACCGCGATGGTCACATAGCGCTTGCCCTCCCGACGGTAGCCCGCGGCGATCAGCTGGAGGATCTCCGCGTACCGGTCGAGAAACTCCTTGGCGCCGGGCTGGTTGAGGACGTAGGTCGCCACCTCGTCGTTCAGCCCGGTGTAGGGGCGCAGCTCCGGGACCCAGTGCGGGTTGGGCAGGAAGCGCATGTCCACGACCAGGTCGGCGTCGACCGGGAGGCCGTACTTGAAGCCGAAGGACATGACGGTGGCCCGCAGCTCGGGCTCCTCCTCGCCCGCGAACTGGGCGTCCATCTTGGCGCGCAGCTCGTGCACGTTGAGGCTGGAGGTGTCGATCACCAGGTCGGCGTCGCCGCGCAGCTCGCGCAGGAGCTCGCGCTCGGCGGCGATGCCGTCGACGATGCGGCCGTCGCCCTGGAGGGGGTGGGGGCGCCGCACGGATTCGAAGCGGCGCACCAGGGCCTCGTCGGAGGACTCCAGGAAGACGATCCGCCGGGTGACGTTCCTCGCCTCGAGGTCGGCGAGGGATTCGCGGAGGTTGTCGAAGAAGCGACGGCCGCGCACGTCGACGACGACCGCGATCCGGGCCACGTTGCCCTGGGAGCGGGCGCCGAGCTCCACCATGGTGGGGATCAGGGCGGGCGGCAGGTTGTCGACGACGAACCAGCCGAGGTCCTCCAGACACTTGGCGGCGGTCGAGCGGCCCGCCCCGGACATGCCGGAAATGATCACCAGCTCGGGGATGGCCGCCTCGGGGATGCCGGGCGGTGTGACGTCCGTACTCACCTGTGCTCCGTCTTCGTGTCCTGCGGTGTGCTCGGCGCTGTCCGGGCCCGTCTCGGGCGCGGCGGCGTCGTGGCGTGTGTCGCGCCGGGCGGAATCCTCGCCGGTCTCCCTGGGCGCTTGCTGGGACGCTGCTGTGAGCGCCTGATCTCGGTCGGCTGTGGGCTGTGCGTCGTGCTCGGTCATGTCTCCTGCCCCCGTCGTTCTCGTGGGGCGCCCGTGCTCACGGGCTCCCCGGGGGAGCCCGCCGTCGTTTCGGGCTCCTCCTCATCCATGATCTCTCCGGTCGCCGTGTTCACGGCGGGTGCGGGCGGGGCCGCCTGGGCGAGGGCCGCGGCGATCGTCTCGGCGGTCTTGCGGCCTATGCCGGGTACCTCGCAGATCTGGTCTATCGTCGCGGCACGCAGCTTCTTCACCGAACCGAAGTGCTTTATCAGCGCCTGCCTGCGGCTGTCGCCGAGGCCCTGGACGTCGTCGAGGGGGCCGGCGCGGAACCGTTTGGCGCGCTTGGTGCGCTGGTAGGTGATCGCGAAGCGGTGGGCCTCGTCACGGACCCGTTGGAGCAGGTAGAGGCCTTCGCTGGTGCGGGGCAGGACGACCGGGTCGTCGTCGTCCGGCAGCCAGACCTCCTCCAGTCGCTTGGCGAGGCCGCAGACGGCGATGTCGTCGATGCCGAGCTCGTCCAGGGCCCGCTTGGCGGCCGCGACCTGCGGCTGTCCGCCGTCGACGACGACGAGCTGCGGCGGGTAGGCGAACCGCTTGGGGCGGCCGTCGTCCTCGGTGAGGGTGTCGGCGGGAGCTTCGGGGAGGCTGCCGTCGGCGGCGGCAGGCTCGCCGTCGGTCCACTCCCCCGTCCTCTCCTTCTCCGCGAGGTAGCGCCGGAAGCGGCGGGTGATCACCTCGTGCATGGAGCGGACGTCGTCCTGGCCCTCGAAGCCCTTGATCTGGAAGCGGCGGTACTCGCTCTTGCGGGCGAGGCCGTCCTCGAAGACGACCATGGACGCGACGACGTCGTCGCCCTGGAGGTGCGAGACGTCGTAGCACTCGATGCGCAGCGGGGCGCTGTCCAGGTCGAGGGCCTCGGCGATCTCCTCCAGGGCACGCGAGCGCGTGGTCAGGTCGGAGGCGCGCTTGGTCTTGTGCAGGACGAGCGCCTGCTGGGCGTTGCGCTCGACGGTCTCCATGAGGGCCCGCTTGTCGCCGCGCTGGGGGACGCGCAGGGAGACACCCGAGCCGCGGCGGCCCGTGAGCCACTCCTGGACCGGCTCCACCGGGTCGGGCAGAGCGGGGACCAGGACCTCCTTGGGGACGGCGTCCCCGGTCTCCTCGCCGTAGAGCTGCTGGAGGGCGTGTTCGACGAGGGCGCCGGTGGTGACCTCCTCGACCTTGTCGGTCACCCAGCCGCGCTGGCCGCGCACGCGTCCGCCGCGGACGTGGAAGATCTGCACGGCCGCCTCCAGCTCGTCCTCGGCGACCGCGATCAGGTCGGCGTCGGTCGCGTCCGCGAGCACGACCGCGTTCTTCTCCATGGCCTTTTTCAGGGCCTCGATGTCGTCGCGCAGGCGGGCCGCCCGCTCGTACTCCATCTCCTCGGCCGCCTCCATCATCTGCTTCTCCAGACGACGCAGGTACGTGCCGGTGCGGCCGGTCATGAAGTCGCAGAACTCGTCCGCCAGATCCCAGTGGTCGTCGGCGGAGATCCGCCCGACGCAGGGCGCGGAGCACTTCCCGATGTAGCCGAGCAGGCAGGGGCGGCCGGTACGGGCGGCGTTCTTGAAGACGCCGGCGGAGCAGGTGCGCACCGGGAAGACGCGCAGCAGCAGGTCGACGGTGTCGCGGATCGCCCACGCGTGCGCGTACGGCCCGAAGTACCTGACGCCCTTCTTCTTGTGGCCGCGCATCACCTGCACGCGCGGGAACTCCTCGTTCATCGTCACCGCGAGGTACGGGTAGCTCTTGTCGTCGCGGTACTTGACGTTGAACCGGGGGTCGTACTCCTTGATCCAGGAGTACTCCAGCTGGAGCGCCTCCACCTCCGTGGACACGACCGTCCACTCCACGGACGCGGCCGTGGTGACCATCGTGCGCGTACGCGGATGCAGTCCCGCGAGGTCCTGGAAGTAGTTCGCCAGGCGCTGGCGCAGGCTCTTCGCCTTTCCGACGTAGATCACCCGGCGGTGCTCGTCGCGGAACCTGTAGACCCCAGGCGAGTCCGGGATCTGTCCCGGCTTGGGGCGGTAGCTGGAGGGGTCGGCCATGTCTCACACCCTACTGGCGCGGAGTGACAGTCCGGCGGGGCTGTGGACAACGGAGGGGGAGGTGTCCGGGGGTGGGGTGCTTGGGTGGCGGGGGTGCTCGGGTGGCGGGGCGCTCGGGTCGCGGGAGGGCCCGGGTGGCGGGGCGCTCGGCTCGGGGAGTGCTCGGGTGGCGGGAGGCGTTCGTCGACGCGGGCGGGGCGGAGTGGGGTGGCGTGGGGCGGCGTGGCGGAGGGCTGGGGGTGACGGCTTGGGGTGGTACGGCGTGTGGTGGGCAGGAGTCCCGACTCGGCCAACGGCAGGCCTCGTTCGGGCCTCGGGTGTTGTCGGGACTTGGTCAACACGCTTCAATGCGGGGGAACTCGGGGCGGCGCAGCACGCCCTACGGGTATGAAGGCGCCCCCGCGTCACCGGAGGGCCCGGGCACAACACGAACGGTCCGACCAGCCGTCGTGCGCATTCACAGAAAGGCCCCTGCATGCCGCATGCCCCACACCACGCGGACGCCGCCGCCGACGTCGCCGCCGCGGACCTGGACGCGGCCCTGCGGGGCGGCCCCTTCCACGTCGCCCTGCGCGCCGCGATCGCCGCCCGGGGGCTGCCTCTGCAGCGCGTTCAGCACCATCTCTCACGGCACGGCGTCAAGGTCGGGGTCACCAGTCTCAGCTACTGGCAGCAGGGCGCCCGGCGTCCGCAGCGCCCCGAGTCGCTGAGGGCCGTCCGGGCCCTGGAGGAGATTCTTCGCCTGCCGGACGAGTCACTGATCCGGCTCCTCACCGAGGCCGACGCCGACACGGCCGACGGGCAGCCGACGGGCCGCTCCTACCGTTCGTACGTGCAGGCCTCGGACATCCTGGACAAGCTGCTCGTCGAACTGGAGTGCCCGCCGGACGACGGACTGCACGCCCTCGGCCATCATGAACGGGTGCGCATCGGCGCCAACCGGGAACTCCTGGGGCGCGAGTCCCAGCACATCGTCCGCGCCCACCGCGACGGCGTCGACCGCTTCGTGGCCGTCCACCACGGCGACCCCGGCTGCTCTCCCGAGCGGATGACGCTGCACGCCCTGGAGAACTGCCGCCAGGGCCGCGTTCGCCGGCACCATGAGACCGGCATCCTCGTCGCCGAGCTCCTGTTCGACACCCGTCTCAGAGCCGGCGACACCTTCCTCTTCCGCTACGCCGTCGAGGACGGCACCGCGGGCGCCTCCCGTGAGTACGTCCGCGGCTTCGGCACCCCGGGCGGCCAGTACTCCCTCCAGATACGGTTCGACGAGAACGCGCTGCCGACACGCTGCCACCGCTTCACCCGGCACTCGGCGGCGGCACCGCGCAGCGGCCGTCAGGAACTGCCGCTCAGCCGGCGGCACCGTTCCGTCCACCTCGTCGAGCCGCGTGTGCGGTCGGGCGTGGTGGGCATCGGGTGGGACTGGGAGTGAACGGACCCGCCCCGGTCGACGCCGCCCGGATCAGGCGCGCGGCCCCGCCACGATCCGGCCGTTCTCGGCCTTGACCGACAGCTCGCTGAGCGGCACGGTCGCCGGTTCCCGCACCACCGCGCCGGTCGTCGCGTCGAACTCGCTGCCGTGACAGGGGCAGATCAGCGTTGTCCCGTCGAGTTTGTTGATGGGGCACCCCGCGTGCGTGCAGACCGAGCTGTAGGCCTTCAGCTCGCCGCTCGCCGACCGGCTGACGACCACGTTGTGGTCCCGGTAGAGCTTCGCGCTCCCCTTCCCGACCTCGCTGTCCGCGCCGAGTTCGACCGGGACGGTGGGCGTCGCGGGCGCCGTGGTCCCGCCGGTCGGCGAACAGGCGGCCAGACCCAGCCCGGCGGCGGGCACGAGAGCCGCGGCCGGTGCGACAGCCGCTCCTCGCAGGACGGTACGGCGGCTCGCGGAGGATCGGTCGGGCATGCGGACTCCACTGCTGGTCGGACGGCGGTACGGGGGCGGAGGCGGTGACGACGGTGCCGAGCGGCTCAGGTCAGCCGCGATGCCGATGTCACCCGGCAAGTCGACTGCCGGGCAGTCGGCCAGCGATCACCCGTCACCGGCGACCAGCCATTAGCCACCAGCCACCAGCCACCAGCCACCGCACGATACAGCCGCAGGGTGGGCGAGCTGCGGCGGGGGTTGCATGGGCTTGAGCGGGGTTGTGCGGACGTAAACGCTTGCGCAAGCGTTTACGCGCCCTCCACCGATGAGGTACCTTCCCGGCCAGAACGGCACCGCCGCTGTCAGGAAGGGCTCCTCGATGCCGACCATGGCCGACGTCGCACGGCACGCCGGTGTCTCCGTGGCCACCGTCTCGCACGTGCTGAACAACACCCGCCCCGTGCTGCCCCACACGCGACAGGCCGTTCTCGACGCCATAGACGAACTCGGCTACACGCCCAACACCCTCGCCCGCTCCCTGGTGACCTCGCGCACCCGCTCCATCGGGCTCGCGGTGTCGGCGATCAGGAACCCCTACTTCACCGAGATCCTGCAGGGCGTGGAGGCCGCCGCCCTGGAGGAGGGCTACAGCCTGCTGCTCGCCGATCCGCACGACGACCCCGCCCACGAACGCAAGGTCGCGCAGTTGCTCCACGAGCGCCGGGTGGACGGCATGATCGTCGCGCCGTCCGCGGACCCCGGCGGGCTCCTCGCCTACCTCATCCGTCACCGTGTGCCGGCCGTCCTCCTCGACCGCACCGTCGACGCCCCGGCGGACGGCGTTCCCCGTTTCGACCAGGTGTGCGCCGAGAACGCCGAACCCATGGCCCAGCTGGTCACCCACCTCGCCGACCTGGGCCACCGCCGCATCGCCCTGGTCGCCGGCCTGCCCGGCCTCAGCACCACCGCCGAACGGATCACCGGCTACCGGCAGGGCCTCGCAGCCGCCGGGCTCCCCTACGACGAGGCCCTCTTGGCACACGGCGACTCCGAGTCGGCCGGCGCCGGACGGGCCACCACAGCCCTGCTGTCCCTGGCGACCCCGCCGACCGCGCTGGTCACCGGAAACAACGTGATGACCCTCGGTGCCCTGCACGCCCTGCGCGCGCACGGCCTGACCGTGCCCGACGACATCGCGCTGTGCTGCTTCGACGACTTCGCCTGGGCGGACTTGTTCTCCCCCCGGCTGACCGCGGTCGCCCAGCCCGGCAGGGACATCGGCGCCCGGGCCGTCCGCGTGCTCCTCGAACGCCTCGCCGCACCCGACCGGCCTGCCCGGACCGTGCGGCTTCCCTGCACCTTCGTGCACCGCACGTCGTGCGGCTGCGGCACCGACCGGCAGTCCAAGCCATCCGAGAAAGGAACCGCCCCGTGATCGTCGTCGCAGGTGAGGCCCTGATCGACCTGGTACCTCAGGGCCCGGGCGCCCTGGCGGCTCTGCAGCCGGCCCTCGGCGGCGGCCCCTACAACACCGCCGTGGCCCTCGGCCGCCTCGGCTCCCCCACCGCCTTCTGCTCCCGCACCTCCTACGACGCCTTCGGCGAGGCGCTGCTGGACGGACTGCGGGAATCGGGCGTGGAGGTGTCGGCGGTGCAGCGCGGCCCCGAGCCCACCACACTCGCCGTGGCCACGATCGACGGCAACGGCTCGGCCGCCTATTCCTTCTACGTCGAGGGCACCGCGGACCGGCTGTTCACCGTCCCGGCCGGCCTGCCCGCCGGGACGCGGGCGGTGTCCTTCGGCACGTGCTCACTCGTCCTGGAGCCGGGTGCGGGCGCCTACGAGAAGCTGATGCGGAGTGCGGCGGCGCAGGGCCTGTTCACGGCGCTCGACCCGAACATCCGGCCCGGTCTGATCCCCGACGCCGACGCCTACCGGGCCCGCTTCAGGGGCTGGCTGCCCTCGGTGTCGCTTCTGAAGCTCTCGGAGGAGGACGCCCGCTGGCTGGGCGGTACTCCCCGCGAGTGGCTGTCCGCCGGCCCCTCGGCCGTTGTGATCACGCACGGCGGCGACGGGCTGACCGCCTTCACCCGGGACGGCGCCGTGTACCCGGTGCCCGGTGAGAAGGTCGACGTCGTGGACACCATCGGCGCGGGCGACACCGTGAACGCGGCCCTGCTGCACGGACTTTCGGCGCTGGACGCCCTGTCTCCGGCCGCGCTCGCGGGCTTGGGCCGCGAGGGCTGGGAGCGGCTGCTGCGGTACGCGGCCCGCGCGGCGGCGATCACCTGCTCCCGGGCGGGCGCCGAGCCGCCGTACGCCGCCGAAGTGGGCGAACTGTAGAGGGGCGCGGAGCGGCCTGCGTCCACCGGCCGGCGTCTCCCGGCCGGCCGGTGTGCATCAGCCGCTCACAGCGCGCAGCGCCCCCGGTTTGCGTCCGTTGAGGTGGTCCAACGCCGTGGCCGTGGCCTCGTCGGCCGGTAGGTGGACCATGAGGCGCTGGCCCTCCTCCGGCAGGGACAGCACCTCGTACGACAGGCGCAGCCGTCCTGCCTCCGGATGGTCGACGATGTCGATGCCGAACCGGGCCGGCATCGACGGAACGGCTGCCAGCCGATCGCTGAACGGGGCGCCCGCGGTGACGGTCAGCTCGTCGGCGAGCGCGGCGACGTGCGGGTCGTGCAGGGTGGCCTCGTGCCGGAGGTGGGCGACCTGCTCGTCGGCGAGGCGGTCCCAGCCGGGGAACACGGCCCGGGCCCGTGCGTCGGTGAACAGGTACCTCATGACGTTGGGCGCGCTGCCGTCGAGCAGGCCCAGCGGGCGGGCCAACCGCTCGTAGCCGGCGGTGTGCGTCACGATGTCGCCGATCCAGTTGAGCAGGACCGCCGGTGTCGGCTCCAGCCGGTCCAGGAGCGCGCGCACGGTGGGACGTACCGTGCGGGCAGGAGGTGCCGCCGAGGTGCAGAGCACCTGGTCGACACCGGCCTCCTTGGCCAGACGGCGCAGCAGGATGCGGTCGGGCACAGCCAGGCGCAGCGCGTCGCCGAGGGCGCCGAGGACCTGGGGCGAGGGGTTGCGGTCGCGCCCCTGTTCCAGGCGGGTGAGGTATTCGACGCTGACGCCGGCGAGCGTGGCCAGCTCGGCTCGGCGCAGTCCGGGCGTACGGCGCCTGGGGCCTGCGGGCAGCCCGACGTCGGCGGGTGTGACGGCTTCGCGGCGGGTGCGCAGGAAGGTGCCCAACTCGTTGTCGCTCACCCACCGAACGTACAACGGGTTCCGCCGCTGAGGGTGGCCCTCTCACTACCACCCTCGAGCCGGTCTCCCTTCCGTCCGGCGGCGCCGGGAGGGTGGAGACATGACTCAGGACAACACCGTGAAGACGCCGACCACGACGGCCCTGCCCCTGTCGCCGGGCGACTGGGAGCTCGACCCGCTGCACTCGGCGGTCAACTTCACCATCCGGCACCTCGGGATCGCCAAGGTGCGCGGCCGCTTCCGCGAGGTGACGGCCGGGCTGTACGTCGGTGAGACGGCCGACGACGTGCGGGTGAGCGCCGAGATCGCTCTTGCCTCTGTGGACACCGGGAACCCCGACCGGGACGCCCACACCCGCTCGGCCGACCTGCTCGACGTGGAGAAGCGTCCGACGATGGCCTTCCGCTCGACGCGCGTGTCCGGGGAGGGCGAGGACTGGACGATGGAAGGGGACCTGACCATCGGGGACGTGACCCGCCCGGTCACGCTCGCCGTCGACTTCGGCGGGGTGGTGGACTCCCCTGTGGACCAGAGGAGGCACGCCGGTTTCGAGGCGACGGGTGAGATCCGGCGCAGCGATTTCGGGCTGGACTTCGGCGCCGGGTTCCTCGGTGACGTTGTCAAGGTGCAGCTGGACATGCAGTTCGTCGAACCGCAGGGCCAGGGCGGCTGATGGTGGAACGGACGGCGCCCCGCGGGAAGTTCCCGCGGGGCGCCGTGTTTCCCGCAACGACCGGAATTATCACGACTGTTCAGAAGCAGTCATGATCTGACGGCTGTTCGGCCGGACTCCGGAACGCCGCTCGGCTCAGGCCTTGCGGGCGCGAGTCGTCTTCTTCGCGGGGGTCTCCTTCGTGGCCCCGGCCGCCTTCTTCGTCGCCGTGTTGTTGACGGACGTCGTGGCGGACGCCGTCTTCCTCGCCGTCGACCTGGCCGCGACCGTCTTCTTCGCCGCCGTCCCGCGCGAGGCCTTGACCGGTGCCGCGTCGCTGATGCGGTCAGCGCCGAGAATCTCCCGCAGGAACTTGCCGGTGTGGCTGGCCGGCACCCCGGCGACCTCCTCTGGGGTTCCCTCGGCGACGACGAGGCCGCCGCCGGCGCCACCCTCGGGGCCCATGTCGACCACCCAGTCGGCGGTCTTGATCACGTCGAGGTTGTGCTCGATGACGATGACCGTGTTGCCCTTGTCGACGAGGCCGGAGAGGACCTTGAGGAGCTTGCTGATGTCCTCGAAGTGCAGGCCCGTGGTCGGCTCGTCCAGGACGTAGACCGTGCGGCCGGTGGAGCGGCGCTGCAGCTCGCTGGCGAGTTTGACGCGCTGGGCCTCACCGCCGGACAGGGTGGTCGCGGACTGGCCGAGCCGGACGTAGCCGAGCCCGACGTCCTTGAGTGTGTTGAGGTGACGGGCGATCGCGGGAACGGCCTCGAAGAAGTCCGTCGCCTCCTCGATCGGCATGTTCAGGACGTCGGCGATGGACTTGCCCTTGTAGTGGACCTCCAGGGTCTCCCGGTTGTAGCGGGCGCCGTGGCAGACCTCGCACGGGACGTACACGTCCGGGAGGAAGTTCATCTCGATCTTGATCGTGCCGTCGCCGGAGCAGTTCTCGCAGCGGCCGCCCTTGACGTTGAAGGAGAAGCGGCCGGGCAGGTAGCCGCGGACCTTCGCCTCGGTCGTCTCGGCGAACAGCTTGCGGATGTGGTCGAAGACCCCTGTGTACGTGGCCGGGTTCGACCGGGGGGTGCGGCCGATGGGCGACTGGTCGACGTGCACGACCTTGTCGACGAGGTCGTCGCCGTCGACGCGGGTGTGCCGGCCCGGCACGTTCCTCGCGCCGTTCAGCTCACGGGCCAGGTGGGTGTACAGGATGTCGTTGACCAGCGTCGACTTCCCGGAACCGGACACGCCGGTGACGGCGGTGAACACGCCCAGCGGGAAGGAGACGTCGATGTCCTGGAGGTTGTTCTCGCGGGCGCCGTGCACCGTGAGCTGCCGGGCCGGGTCACGCGGACGGCGGATGTCGGGTACCGGGATGGCCTTCTTGCCGGACAGGTACTGACCGGTCTGCGACTCGGCGTTCGCGAGCAGCTCCTTCAGGGAGCCGCTGTGGACGACCTTGCCGCCGTGTTCGCCGGCGCCCGGGCCGATGTCGACGACCCAGTCGGCGACCTTGATGGTGTCCTCGTCGTGCTCGACGACGATGAGCGTGTTGCCCATGTCGCGCAGTCGGACGAGGGTCTCGATCAGCCGGTGGTTGTCGCGCTGGTGCAGACCGATGGACGGCTCGTCGAGGACGTAGAGAACGCCGACGAGGCCGGAGCCGATCTGGGTGGCCAGGCGGATGCGCTGGGCCTCGCCGCCGGAGAGCGTGCCGGCCGCGCGGTTGAGGGAGAGGTAGTCCAGGCCGACGTCGACCAGGAACCTCAGCCGCTCGTTGACCTCCTTCAGCACCCGCTCGGCGATCTTCTTGTCGCGGGCGTTGAGCTTGAGCTCGCCCAGGAAGTCCGCGCAGTCGCTGATGGACATCGCGGAGACCTCGGCGATGGACTTCTCCATGATCGTGACCGCGAGAACGATCGGCTTCAGGCGGGTGCCCTCACAGGTGGGGCAGGGCACCTCGCGCATGTAGCCCTCGAAGCGCTCGCGGCTGGCGTCGCTCTCGGCCTCGCTGTGCCGGCGCTTGACGAAGGGGACGGCGCCTTCGAACGGCGTCGTGTACACGCGCTCGCGGCCGTACCGGTTGCGGTAGCGGACCTCGATCTGCGTCTTGTGCCCGTAGAGGAGCGCCTTCTTCGCGCGCTGCGGCAGGCCCGCGAAGGGGATGTCCGTCCGGAAGCCCAGCGCGTCCGCGAGGGCCCCGATCAGACGGCCGAAGTAGTCCTTGGTGTGGCCGTGCGACCACGGGTGGATGGCGCCCTCGTCGAGGGACTTGTCCTCGTCGGGGACGATCAGCTCGGGGTCCACCTCCATGCGCGTACCGATGCCGGTGCACTCGGGGCAGGCGCCGAAGGGCGAGTTGAACGAGAAGGAGCGGGGCTCCAGCTCCTCGAACGACAGGTCGTCGTACGGGCAGTACAGGTGCTCCGAGAACATGCGCTCGCGCTCGGGGTCGTCCTCGGGGAGGTCGACGAAGTCGAGCACGACCATGCCGCCGGACAGGCCGAGGGCGGTCTCGACGGAGTCGGTGAGCCGGCGCTTGGCGGACTCCTTCACCGTGAGGCGGTCGACGACCACCTCGATGGTGTGCTTCTCCTGCTTCTTCAGCGTGGGCGGGTGGGACAGCTGAATCGTCTCGCCGTCCACGCGCGCGCGGGAGTAGCCCTTGGTCTGGAGGTCGGCGAAGAGGTCGACGAACTCGCCCTTGCGCTCACGCACCAGCGGGGACAGGACCTGGAAGCGGCTCCCCTCCGGCAGCTCCAGAACCCTGTCGACGATGGCCTGCGGCGACTGGCGCGAGATGGGGCGGCCGCACTGGGGACAGTGCGGCTTGCCGATGCGCGCGAACAGCAGACGCAGGTAGTCGTAGACCTCGGTGATCGTGCCGACCGTCGAGCGCGGGTTGCGCGAGGTCGACTTCTGGTCGATGGAGACCGCCGGGGAGAGGCCCTCGATGAAGTCCACGTCCGGCTTGTCCATCTGGCCGAGGAACTGCCGGGCGTACGACGAGAGGGACTCCACGTAACGCCGCTGGCCCTCGGCGAAGATCGTGTCGAAGGCCAGCGAGGACTTGCCCGACCCCGACAGGCCCGTGAAGACGATGAGCGAGTCGCGCGGCAGGTCGAGCGAGACATTCTTGAGATTGTGCTCGCGCGCGCCACGGACGATGAGACGGTCGGCCACGCCGGTCCGCACCTTTCTTGAGAGAAGTGACAGGGGCGGGGCCCCCGTCTTTCTCAGACTAGGGGGAGCCACTGACAACGCCGGTCGGGATTCACCGGTTCACAACAATCCCCGGCCATCCAGCATGCCCGACGCCGCCCCTGACCATATAGCACGCGCATTCGATTTGCGGGCGCGGTCCACCACCTTCACCCGAAGGAGTGGCGAAGCTAGGGTCAGCACCATGACTGATCACGCTCATGACCTGGTGTCTGTACGCGAAGCGACCGAACGGCTGCTCACCGCAGTCGCGAAGCTGGACGACGCGGCGGTGACCGAACCGTCACGCCTGCCCGGCTGGAGCCGCGGCCACGTCCTCGCCCATCTGGCCCGCAACGCGGACGCCCTCGTGAACGTCCTCCAGGGCCGTCCCATGTACGTCTCCGGTGAGGCCCGGGACGCGGACATCGAGCGGGACGCCCCGCGCTCCCTGGACGTCCAGCTCGCGGACCTGCGGGACAGCGCGGCGCGCTTCCAGGACGCCGGGGCCGCGCCCGCCGACTGGTCGCGGACGGTGGAACTGCGGAACGGGGTGACCGACTCCGCGGCCCGGGTGCCCTTCCGGCGGTGGGTCGAGATCGAGCTGCACCACGTGGACCTCGGCATCGGCTATGAGCTGGAGGACCTGCCGGCGGAGTTCACCGAGCGGGAGATCGTCTTCCTCGCGGAGCGGTTCACCGGGCACCCGGACGTGCCGCCGACACGCCTGACGGACGGCACCCGCGCGTGGCACACGGGCCGTGAGGGCGACGGGTCCGAGGTGACCGTCAACGGGTCCCGCGCCGACCTCCTGGGCTGGCTCGCCGGGCGCCGCGACGGCGCGGGGCTGACCGTCGAGGGTGGAGCCCTCCCGGCCCTTCCCCCGCTATAGGCTGGCAGCCATGACGTACAGCGGAGAGGTGAGGGTCGGCGGCCCGGCCGACGTGCACGAGCTCAAGGACCTGATGATCACCAAGATCGCGGTCGGCCCGATGGACAACAACGCCTATCTGCTGCGCTGCCGGGCCACGGACGAGCAGTTGCTGATCGACGCGGCCAACGAGGCGGAGACGCTCCTCGGCATGATCGGTGACGACGGCATCGCCTCCGTCGTCACCACCCATCAGCACGCCGACCACTGGCAGGCGCTCGCCGAGGTCGTCGCCGCCACGGGCGCGCGTACGTACGCCGGACGGGACGACGCCGCGGGCATCCCGGTGCCCACCGACGTCCTGGTCGACGACGGCGACGTCATCCGAGTGGGCAACGTGGAGCTCACCGCGCGCCACCTGGTCGGGCACACGCCGGGTTCGATCGCCCTCGTCTACGACGACCCGCACGGACATCCCCACGTGTTCACGGGCGACTGCCTCTTCCCGGGCGGCGTGGGCAACACGCGCAAGGACCCCGAGGCGTTCGCCAGTCTGATCCGCGACGTCGAGACGAAGATCTTCGACGCGCTCCCCGACGAGTCCTGGGTCTACCCGGGACACGGCAACGACACCACGCTGGGCGCCGAGCGTCCGCACCTGCCGGAGTGGCACGCGCGCGGGTGGTGATTTTCGCGTGCGCCCGTGGTGGCGCACGGTGCGCACCCGTGAGGGGGCGCGCGTCGCCACACGCGCGCCCCGTGTGAATGGCGTGCACGCGCCGGTGCCTCACGCGCGCTCCCCGCGACCATGGTCGCGCTGTCAACTGGTGGTAGCCCCGCGCGGGATGACGGCTCCCGCACGGAACGGGCCGCCGGCCTACGTTCCCCGCCCTCGGCCGGCGGCCCAGGCGTCGGGGTGCGGCCGTCATCACAAGACGGCAATGCCCGCCCCACCGTCCGGACCTGGGTGCGCACGCGGCGCTTCCTGTGGCGGGGCGTCGAGGCGGGGCCGGCCGTAAGGGGGCGGACTCCCGGAGACCGGTGCTTACGCGTCCGCCTTCCCCGTCCCCGCCAGCGCGGCGACCCGTTCGACGCCGAACACGTATCCCTGCACACCGCACCCCGCGATGACGCCGTCGGCGCGCAGGGAGACGTAGGAGTGGTGCCGGAACGACTCCCTCTGGTGGATGTTGGAGATGTGGACCTCCAGCACCGGCAGACCGTCGCAGGTGTTGAGCGCGTCCAGAATCGCGACCGACGTGTGGGAGTAGGCGCCGGGGTTGATCACGATCCCGCAGTGGTTCAGGCGCGCCTCGTGGATCCAGTCGACCAACTGACCCTCGTGATTGGACTGCCTGAAGTCCACTGTGCCGCCGTGCGCGGCAGCCGCCTTGACGCACATCGCCTCGACGTCGGCCAGGGTGTCCGACCCGTAGATCTCCGGCTGGCGCTGGCCCAGGAGGTTCAGATTGGGGCCGTTGAGGATCATGATCGGGGCGCTGGCGAGGGTGCGGGGCACGGTTCCTCCGGTCCGTCGGGGTGGTGCGGCCCGTCGAGGCCGCCGCTCAGACCCGGTTTATCACGGTGAAACAGCAGGACAGCAGGCCGTACGCTCCCGGCATGACGATCCCCGCGTATCCTCCCAAGCCCTCACCCGGTGACCGCGTAGCCGTCGTCTCGCCGTCCGCGGGCCTTCCCGGGCTCTTCCCGCGCCCTTACGAACTGGGGCTGGAACGGCTGCGGAAGGAGTTCGGTCTGGACCCGGTCGAGTACCCGACGACCCGGAAGACGGGCGCGACCGCGCGGGAGCGCGCCGACGACATCCACGCGGCCTTCTCCGACCCGGACGTGAAGGCGGTCATCGCGTCGATCGGCGGCGACGACCAGATCACCGTCCTGCCGCTGCTGGACCGGGAGTTGATCCGCGCCAACCCGAAACCGTTCTTCGGGACGAGCGACAACACGAACCTGCTCGCGTACCTGTACAGCACCGGCATCGTCGGCTACCACGGCACGAGTGTGATGGTGCAGCTCGGTCGGCCCGTGGGCATGGACCGGCTCACCGCCGACTCCTTGCGGGCGGCGCTGTTCACCTCGGGCCCGTACGAACTGCGGCCCGCCGAGCGCTGGAACGACATCGACCGCGACTGGGCCGACCCGGCGACCTTCGAGGCGGAGCCGGAGACCCGTCCCGGCACGGGCTGGACGTGGCTCAACGCCGACCGCGTGGTGGAGGGCCGCAGTTGGGGCGGCAGCCTGGAGATCCTCTCCTGGCTGCTCATGGCCGACCGCGAGATCTCGCACGACCTGTCCGTGTACGACGGCGGTGTGCTGATCCTGGAGACCTCGGAGGAACTGCCCAGCGCCACGGAGGTCTTCCGCACCCTGCGGAGCATGGGCGAGCGCGGCCTCCTGCAGCGCTTCCCGGCGCTGCTGATGGCCCGCGCCAAGACCTGGTCCTTCGAGCATCCGCACGGCCCTGGGGAAGCCGCACGGTACGCCGCCGAGCAGCGCGAGGCGGTGCAGCGCGCGCTGGCCTCGTACGCCCCCGACACCTTGGTCGTTTTCGACGTGGACTTCGGCCACACGGATCCGCAACTCGTCCTCCCCTACGGCGGGACGATCCGCGTCGACGGCCCCGCACGGCGCATCACCGTCACCTACTGAGCCGGTCGGCACGGCCCGCGCCGCCGTGCGCCCCCGTAACCCGCGGTGACGCCGGGTGGTTGAGGCGTCATGCACGACGTACACACCGTGAAGGCGCCCTCCATGCCACGGCTCGCGGCCGCCTCGCTCGCCGGGACGGCCATCGAGTTCTACGACTTCTTCGTCTACGGGACCGCGGCCGCGCTGGTCCTGGGGCCGTTGTTCTTCCCGACGTTCTCGCCACTGGCGGGGACGCTGGCCGCCTTCGCGACCTTCGGTGTGGGGTTCGTGGCGCGGCCGCTGGGCTCGGTGCTCTTCGGGCACATCGGGGACCGGCGCGGACGCCGGCCGGTCCTCGTCGTCTCCCTGCTGCTGACCGGCGCCTCGACGGTCGCCGTCGGATGCCTACCGACGTACGACCAGATCGGTCTCACCGCTCCCCTGGCGCTGCTCGTGCTGCGCTTCCTCCAAGGGCTGGGGCTGGGAGGGGAGTGGGGCGGCGCGGTCCTGCTGACGGCGGAGCACGCACCCGCCGAGCGGCGCGGCCTGTGGTCGAGCTTCCCGCAGGTGGGTCCCGCGGTGGGCTTCGTGCTGGCGAACGGAGTGGTGCTGGTCCTGACGGCGACGCTCACCGAGGCACAGTTCGCGCAGTGGGGGTGGCGGGTGCCGTTCTGGGCGGCCGGCGTCCTGGCGGTGCTCGGACTGTGGCTCAGGTCCTCCCTCCCGGAGAGTCCCCGGTTCCTGGAGATCGACGACCACGCGCGCGTGCCGCTCGTCGAGGTCGTGCGCTCCCATGGCCGACTCGTCCTGCTGACCGCCGGCGCCCTCGCCGTCGGGTACGCGATCTTCTACGCCGTCACGACGTGGTCCCTGGCCTACGCCACGGAGCGACTCGGGGTGAGCCGTACCGTCATGCTCGCCTGCATCATGGCCGCCGTGGTGGTGAAGGGCGCGCTGACGCCCGTGGCGGCACTGCTCGGCGACCGCTTCGGCCGGCGTCCGCTCTGCCTCGCAGGGTGCGCCGCGGCCGCCCTGTGGATGCTCCCCATGGTCGCTCTCCTGGCGACCGGCGAGCCGCTTTTGATGTTCTTCGGCATCCTGGGGGCACTGGTCGCCTTCGTCACGATGTTCGGCGTGATCGCCGCCTACCTGCCGGAGCTGTACGAACCGCGTGTGCGTTGCACGGGTGCGGCGGTGGGCTACAACCTCGGTGGCGTTTTCGGGGGCGCTCTCACACCCATCGTGGCGACGGCCCTCGCGGAACACGCGGGGCGCGTGCCGTGGGGGGTGGGCGCGTATCTGACAGGCGTCGCTCTGCTCAGCCTCGGATGCTTCGCCCTCCTCCCGGAGACACGTCCGGCGCCGGTGGCGGCGCCGGAGGCGGAGGCGGCCGCGGGATGACGACGGCGGACCTGAGCGGCTGCGCCGCGCCGCGTACGCCCCGCAGACCACGGCCGCCCCGGTCCTGGAGGCGACCGCGGGCTGATGAACGGCAGAGCGATGGCAGCCGCGGGGTGACGAACGGCAGGCGGGGGCAGCAGCGGGGTGCCGGATGCGGGACGGACTACGGGTTGATCGCCAACTCCAGGTACGCCGCGAGCAGCACCAGATGCACCCCGCCCTGGAGCGGCGTGGCCCTCCCCGGCACCACCGTCAGGGAGGCCACCACGACGGTCAGGGCGAGCAGCACCATGTGGGTGGCGCCGAGCCCCAGGACGAGTGGGCCGGAGAGCCAGATCGAGGCCAGGGCGACGGCGGGGATGGTCAGGCCGATGCTGGCCATCGCGGAGCCGAGTGCGAGGTTCAGGCTGGTCTGCACCCGGTCGCGGCGCGCGGAGCGCAGCGCGGCGATGGTCTCGGGAAGCAGCACGAGCATCGCGATGATCACACCGACGACGGCGTGGTGCAGGCCGGCGGCCTCCACTCCGGACTCGATCGTGGGCGATACGCCCTTGGCGAGGCCGACCACGCCCAGCAGGGCCATGCCGAGCAGCCCGAGACTGAACAGGGCGGTCCGGGTGGACGGCGCGTGGGCGTGCTCGTCGGCGGAGATCACGTCGCCCTGCCGGGTGATCGGCAGGAAGTAGTCACGGTGCCGGATGGTCTGCGTCGCCACGAACAGGCCGTAGAGGATCAGCGAGGACAACGCGGCGAAAGTGAGCTGGAAGGTGGAGAACTCGGGTCCCGGCTTGCTGGTGGTGAAGGTCGGCAGGACCAGGCTGAGCGTGGCCAGGGTCGCTACGGTCGCCAGGGCGGCGCCGGTGCCCTCCGGATTGAAGATCGCCGTGCCGTGGCGCAGCGAGGCGACGAGGAGGCACAGGCCCACGATGCCGTTGCAGGTGATCATCACCGCGGCGAAGACCGTGTCCCTGGCGAGTGTCGCGCTCTTGTCGCCGCCGTCCGCCATCAACGTGACGATCAGAGCCACCTCGATGATCGCCACGGCTACCGCGAGCACCAGGGAGCCGAACGGTTCGCCGACCCGGTGGGCGACGACCTCCGCGTGGTGGACGGCGGCCAGGACGGCTCCCGCGAGGACCATGGTCACCAGAGCGACGACCACGCCGGGCAGGTCACGGCCCCAGGTGAGGACCAGCAGGAGCACCGCGAGTGCCGGCACGAGGGACGTCCACCGGATGATGAGCGACCTGGGCCGAGCAACCATGCAGCGATCGTCGCAGAGCGATACTCGCTTCGCATTCCGGCCCGCACCGCCGTCCCTTCACCGGAGCGGCCGCTCCGTCGTAGATGCGCCCACGGTCCCCTCCCCACCCGGTCGTGGCGTCCCCGGCGGGAACCCCGCCGCACAGCGAAGCGCCGGAAGCGGTGACCGGCAATCCGCCGACCACCGCTTCCGGTGAGGGATGTCGCTACGTCGTCCGTGTCAGACGTCGATCGCGTCCTTCGAAGCGCCTTCGTTCCCGGTCTGCGCCTCCTCGGCCGCCGCCTGCTTCCGCGTGGCTCGCAGGCTGGTGATCGTGGTGACAATCAGGACGGAGCAGATGACGCCGAGCGAGACCGGGATGCTGATCTCCGGGACGTGCACCCCGGACTCGTGCAGCGCGTGCAGCACCAGCTTGACGCCGATGAAGCCCAGGATGATCGACAGGCCGTAGCTGAGGTGGATCAGCTTCTTCAGCAGACCGCCGATGAGGAAGTACAGCTGCCGCAGACCCATCAGCGCGAACGCGTTGGCCGTGAAGACGATGTACGGGTCCTGCGTCAGGCCGAAGATCGCGGGGATCGAGTCGAGGGCGAACAGCACGTCGGTGGTGCCGATCGCGAGCATGACGACCAGCATCGGGGTCATGACCCGCTTGCCGTTCTGCTCGATCCAGAGCTTGGTGCCGTGGTAGCGGTCGGCGACACCGAACTTGCGCTCGGCGGCCTTGAGCAGCTTGTTCTCCTCGTACTCCTCGTCCTCCTCCTCGGCCCGGGCCTCCTTGATGAGCTTCCAGGCGGTCCAGATCAGGAAGGCGCCGAAGAGGTAGAACACCCACGAGAAGCTGGCGATGATCGCGGCGCCCGCGGCGATGAAGATGGCGCGCAGGACCAGGGCTATGAGAACGCCGACGAGCAGCACCCGCTGCTGGTACTGCGACGGGACCGCGAACTTCGCCATGATCAGGACGAAGACGAAGAGGTTGTCGACACTGAGCGACTTCTCGGTGATGAAGCCGGCGAAGAACTCACCGGCGGGCTGACCTCCGCCGAAGATCAGCAGGCCGAGCCCGAAGAGCCCGGCGAGAGCGATCCAGACACCGGTCCAGATGCCGGCTTCCTTGATCGAAACGTCGTGTGGCTTGCGGCCGATGAAGAAGTCGACCGCGATGAGGGCGGCAAGGCCCACGATGGTCAGGACCCACAGGGTCGTGGAAACATCCACTGCGCCTCCGGCAGTACGTAACGGCAGGTAATCAGCGTCGTCGCGCTGCCGGAGGTCTCTTCCACCCCGGGTTCCGGCACGCAGCTTGCGCGCGGGACCACACGGGCCGACGCCCCGGGATCTGGTCAGATCCGTATTGACGGGTACGCCGCAGCAGACAGGGAGTACTCCCCTCCGTACGAAAGACAGTACCCCAATCACCAAGGATTGGTAAAGCAGTTGGCAAAAGAAAGACCAAAGCAGCTGGTCAGGGCACCTTTACGCGTGCTTGGCGAAACGGGTGAGCAGGTCACCCCCGCCACGAACGGCGGGCCGTGGCAACCTCGGTGAGGACACGCTGGAGCACCTGGCTGCCCGGGGGAACGAGCGCCGGCTCGTAGGTCCAGGCGTGTCCGACCCAGGGGTCGGCGAGGTGGTCGTCGGGCAGCGGCGTCAGGCGCATCAGCCCACGCCACAGCGGATCCAGCAACGGACCGTAACCATCGGCGTCCTCACGGTCGGCGACCATCATCAAATGGACACCGACGGTGGGGCCCTCGTCCGCGAGGTAGCGGAGTTGGTTCACCGCACGGTCGTCGAAGCCGTGCGGGAAGTCGTTGACGACCAGGAGTTGCTGGGACGTGTCGAAACCGGGCGGGAGCGAGTCGGCCGCGCCCCCGCGCACGGCCATCTGCACCAGGTCGACACGCTGGGTAAGCCGGCTCAGGACGTCCGCCACACCGGCCGCGCCGACGGCGGGCGGAGTCGCGAGTACACCGGTCTGCACCAGCGGCGCGAGCGCCTGCGCGCCCGAACCGGCCGGGTCGATGACGTGCACCGTGAACTCGCCCGCGGGATGCACCGCCAGCAGTCGGGCCGTGTGCGCCACCGCCGATTCCATGGCGAGGCGCCGTAGCTCGTGGGAGTCGGCGAAGGAGCCGTCGGACGACCCCGTCCGGCCGCTGTCGATCCACAGGCCGCGCTCCAGCGGGAGTCGGATCAGCATCGGGATGCGCAGCCGGTCGCTCTCCGACACATGCAGGTCCCCCAGCCGCAGGGCCATGGGCATCTCCATGGGGACGCGGTAGGCGTGCCAGACAGGGCTGTCCCAGCGGGCGTACGCCGGTGGCAGCGCGGGTTCGACGACGTCGGCCTCGGCGGTGAGCTGCGCGAGGTCACGGTCCAGGGCCTGCCGGGCCTGGTCGACGAGCTGCGTGTGCTTGGCGCGGGCCTTCTCCCGGGCGGCGTCGCCCTGACCGCCGATGCGGCTGCGCGGGTCGGAGAGGACCTCGTCGAGTTCCCTCTCCATGCGCGTGTCGGCGAAGTCGACGGCGCTGCGGTAGGCCGCCGTGGTGCGGGCCAGGTCCTCGAACATGCCCCAGACCTGGTTGTAGAGGCGCTCCTCCATGGACCAGCCGGTCGCGTCCCCGGCGACGGGCTGCCCGGGCTGGGCCCGGGGCGCGGTGGGCGGGGGCGGCGGGGTCGTGTTCCGGC
Organism: Streptomyces sp. NPDC052016; assembly: GCF_044548445.1. Classification (NCBI taxonomy): domain Bacteria; kingdom Bacillati; phylum Actinomycetota; class Actinomycetes; order Kitasatosporales; family Streptomycetaceae; genus Streptomyces; species Streptomyces sp. NPDC052016. The sequence continues at coordinate 54,921 of NZ_JBIUBX010000017.1, read as the reverse complement.
GGCGCGGGTGGCTGTAGTCGATCGGGCCGCCGGCGGTGGGCGCCGCCGGAGTCGTCGCCTGTGTGGTCGCCGACGGATCCGCCGGCGGGGAATCTGTGGGGTAGGCCGCTCCGCTCTCCGAGGTCCCCGACGTCTGCGCGGCCGGGCTCGGGACGGCTGTGTACGGCCCTGCGGCGCCCTGCACGCCGTACGGCGAGCCGCTCTGGTCCTGGCCGAGAGTGGAGGCCGCCGCCTGCCGGGAGCGGTCGCCGTCCGCCGTGCGCGGTGGTGGGGCCGGCACGGAGCGGGCGAGACCCCGGACCACGGCCTCGTTGATGTGGGTCGCGAGCTGGTGCGCCTGTGGCAGGCCCTGGTCGGTGAGGAGGTCGGCGAGACCCCCGGCGTAACCCTGGCCGACCGCGCGCACCTTCCAGGCGCCCTGGCGCCGGTACAGCTCCAGGGCGACGACGGCCGACTCGGCGTCCAGGCCGGTGATGGTGTAGCTGGCGACCTCGGTGCCGTCGAGGCCGGTGACCGCGACGAAGGGGGCCGCGAGGGAGCCGAAGGTGACCGGTCCCCCGACGCCCGTGGGCACGGCCAGCAGGATGCTGACGCGGTGCACGGCCGCCGCGACGGCGTCCAGGTCCACCGCCAGGCGGTGATCGGCGGCCGCCTGCCGGGAGACCTCGAGGCCGGGCAGGGTGGGAGCGCCCGGGTGGGCCACCCATTCCACGCCGTGGATCCTGCCGCTCTCGTCGCTGAGCGTGGCACCGGCCACGATCGGCGTGCCGGCCGAGACCCTGATCTCGAGGCGGGCCTGGGAGAGCGGGTGGTTCTGCCCCCGCACCAGCTCGGCCGTCATCGCCTGTCGTCCCCCTGTGTCGCGTGTGACGTTGTCGTGTAGCGCTCCGCCCCCGGTGGGCCTACAGCACCGGCAGGATGGCGGGCATCAGGTCCTGGAAGGTGCGGCCGTTGGCCTGGGCGCCCAGGGCCGTCATGCTCCAGCCGCCGCCCACGCGGTGCACCTTGGCCATGATCTGGGCCGTGTACGCGCCGCCGCCGGCGAGCGTGTAGCGGGCGAGCTCCTGGCCGTTGGTCTCGTCGACCAGACGGCAGAACGCGTTCTGCACCTCCTGGAACGTCTGGCCCGTGAAGGAGTTCACGGTGAAGACGATCTGGTCGATGTGGACCGGGACGCGGGCCAGGTCGACGAGGATCGCCTCGTCGTCGCCGCCCTGGCCGACACCGCCGACGAGGTTGTCACCGGTGTGCCGGACGGAGCCGTCGTCGCTCACCAGGTGGCGGAAGAAGACGACGTCGACCGGCTGCTTGTCCGCGAACAGGACGGCGGAGGCGTCGAGGTCGATCTCCCGGGTGCGGGAGCCGAACAGGCCGCGCCGGGGGGCCGCCTGCCAGCCGAGACCCATGCGCACCGCGGTCAGGCTGCCTCCGTCGTTCTTCTGCAGACTGATGGCCTGACCCTTGGTCATGTTGACGGTCACGCGCTGATTCCCCTCTCGAACTGTCCCCTGTTGCCGCGGACCCCGCGGTTGACGAAAACCCTACGCAAGGGCACTGACAACGCCGTACCCATGCCCGGACTTTGTGTCGTTCTTGCAACACAGTGCGTACGGCGCCCGGGGCTCGCCTGGTCCGTCAGGCCAGGCCGGCCTCCTTCATCTGGCGCAGTTCCTTCTTCATCTCGGAGACCTCGTCACGCAGCCGGGCGGCGACCTCGAACTGGAGGTCCGCCGCGGCGGCCCTCATGCGCGCCGTCATCTCCTCGATCTGCTCGGCGAGTTCAGCCGCGGGGCGGTCCGTCGGAACCGTCTCCTTGGCCTTCCCCTTGGCGGACTTGGCGGCGGACTTGGCCGGCTTCGCGCCCTTGGCCGCCTTGTCGCCCAGGGAAGGCACGGGAGCCTTGGTGCCCCGTCCGTCCTTCTTCGCTCGGTAGCCCGAGCCGAGGAGCTGCTCGGTGTCGACCTCCTCGCGGGCGATCTGCGCGACGATGTCGTTGATCTTCTTGCGCAGCGGCTGCGGGTCGATGCCGTTCGCCGTGTTGTAGGCGATCTGCTTCTCCCGGCGCCGGTTGGTCTCCTCGATCGCCCGCTCCATGCCAGGGGTGATCTTGTCGGCGTACATGTGGACCTGACCGGAGACGTTGCGCGCCGCGCGGCCGATGGTCTGGATCAGCGAGGTGCCGGAGCGCAGGAAACCCTCCTTGTCGGCGTCGAGGATCGCGACCAGGGACACCTCGGGCAGGTCGAGGCCCTCGCGCAGGAGGTTGATGCCGACCAGGACGTCGAACTCACCGGCGCGCAGTTCGCGCAGCAGCTCGATGCGGCGCAGCGTGTCGACGTCGCTGTGCAGGTAGCGGACCTGGATACCGAGCTCCAGGAAGTAGTCGGTGAGGTCCTCCGCCATCTTCTTGGTGAGCGTGGTGACCAGGACGCGCTCGTCCCTCTCGACGCGCGTGCGGATCTCGTGCACCAGGTCGTCGATCTGGCCCTCGGTGGGCTTGACCACGACCTCGGGGTCGACGAGGCCGGTGGGGCGGATGATCTGCTCCACGACGCCGTCGCCACGCGAGAGCTCGTACTTGCCGGGCGTCGCCGACAGGTAGACGGTCTGCCCGATGCGCTCCTGGAACTCCTCCCACTTCAGGGGACGGTTGTCCAGGGCGGAGGGCAGGCGGAAGCCGTGGTCGACGAGGGTGCGCTTGCGGGAGGCGTCACCTTCGTACATGGCTCCGATCTGCGGGACGGTGACGTGGGACTCGTCGATGACGAGCAGGAAGTCGTCCGGGAAGTAGTCGAGCAGGGTGTTCGGCGGGGAGCCGGGCGAACGGCCGTCGAAGTGCATCGAGTAGTTCTCCACGCCGGAGCAGGTGCCGATCTGGCGGAGCATCTCGATGTCGTACGTGGTGCGCATGCGCAGGCGCTGGGCCTCCAGGAGCTTGCCCTGCTTCTCCAGCTCGGCCAGCCGCTCGCCCAGCTCCTTCTCGATGTCGTTGACGGCCCGCTCCAGGCGCTCGGGGCCGGCGATGTAGTGGGAGGCCGGGAAGACGTACAGCTGCTGGTCGTCGCTGACGATCTCGCCGGTGAGGGGATGGAGGGTGGACAGGGCCTCGATCTCGTCGCCGAACATCTCGATGCGGACGGCCAGCTCTTCGTAGACCGGGAAGATCTCGATGGTGTCGCCGCGCACCCGGAACGTGCCGCGGGTGAACGCCATGTCGTTGCGCGTGTACTGGATGTCCACGAAGCGACGCAGCAGGTCGTCGCGGTCGATCTCCTCACCGACCTTGAGGGGGACCATGCGGTCCACGTACTCCTGCGGGGTGCCCAGGCCGTAGATGCAGGAGACCGAGGCGACCACGACGACGTCGCGGCGGGTGAGCAGCGAGTTGGTCGCCGAGTGCCGCAGCCGCTCCACCTCCTCGTTGATCGAGGAGTCCTTCTCGATGTAGGTGTCCGACTGCGGGACGTACGCCTCGGGCTGGTAGTAGTCGTAGTACGAGACGAAGTACTCGACCGCGTTGTTCGGCAGCAGCTCGCGGAACTCGTTCGCCAGCTGGGCGGCCAGCGTCTTGTTCGGCGCCATCACGAGCGTGGGGCGCTGGAGCTTCTCGATCATCCACGCGGTGGTGGCGGACTTGCCGGTGCCGGTCGCGCCCAGCAGGACGACGTCCTTCTCACCTGCCTCGACGCGCTGGGCCAGCTCGGCGATGGCCGTCGGCTGGTCACCGCTGGGCTGGTAGGGACTGACGACCTCGAAGGGCGCCACCGTGCGTTCGATCTGGGAAACGGGCCGCATGCCATCCACCGTACGACCCCCCACTGACAACGGGGTGCGATCAGCGGTTCTGCGGGGTCCTGGGCTCGTGGTGGGCCACCTTGCGGCGGGTGCGGAGCCGGTCGCGGCGGGAGGGGTGGGTACCGGGGGTGTGCGGGTGGGCCGGGATGCCGGGTTTGTGCTCCACGGGGGTCCGGTCGGGCTTGCCCATGGCCATCAGCGGGTCGAACAGGACGACGACTCCCGCGAGGCAGAGAAAGGCGAGGGGACCGATCAGCAGCGGCGCGAGCAGGCCGGCGGGAGAGTCCCCCTGGGACGGCTCGCCGGTGGCGTGCAGGTGCACGCTGACGGCGGCCATGCCCGTGTAGTGCATGCCGGCGACGGCGAGCCCCATCACCAGACTCGCGCCCACGCTCCACAGGAATCCCCTGGCCTGGCCCGTGACCCACAGGGCGGCGGTGGCGGCGGCCATCGCTATGACGACGGAGACGGCCACGGTCAGGGTGTTGTACTCCAGATTTCCGTTGAAGCGCATCCCGGCCATGCCCAGGTAGTGCATCGAGGCGATGCCCAGGCCGGTGATCGTGCCCCCGGTGAACAGTGCGGTGCCGGTGGCGCCCTTGTAGCCCACTATGAAGATCCCTATGCCGACCATGACGATGGCGACGCCCAGGCTGGCGTAGGTGGTCGGTTTGTCGTAGTGGATCGGGGCCCCGTCGATCGTGAAGCCCATCATGGCGATGAAGTGCATGGTCCAGATGCCGGAGCCGATCGCCGCGGAGCCGAGGGCGAGCCATCCGGGGCGCCAGGACTGGGCGACGAGCAGGGCTCTGGTGGTGCAACGCAGGCCGAGGGCTCCACCGAGGCAGGCCATGAGGTAGGCCACCAGCAGTGTGACGATTCCGTAGCTGAATCCGTCGACCGTGCCGTGCATGCGCGGTTGCCCTTCCGCCCTGTTGCTGATTTCCCTGAAACGCGCCCTCTCCGGGAGGGCGCGAGCGGCCAGGGGTGACTGCAGAGAGTATGACTCCCACCGGAATGGTCGAACGATTTTCCGGCAAAGAAACACGCCCCTGCCCCACATGTGCGGCACCGGTGACAGGGCCTGGGCATCTCCTTTCCTTCTGTGGTCGTCCTGCACTGCGGCACCGTTGACCGTCTGCTGTCACAGTGGAGCCGTACGTGATCACCCTGACACGAGGAGTACCCATGTACGCGCGCGTAGTCGCCGTCATGACCACCGCGCTCCTGGGCGCCGTCGCCTTTCTGCTCCCCGTTCACGACGCGCGGGGCACCGGCCACCGGCCCGAGGTCATCGCTCACCGGGGTGCTTCCGCACAGGCCCCGGAGAACACCCTGGCCGCCGTCGACGGGGCGGCTCGCCTGGGCGTCCGCTGGGTGGAGAACGACGTCCAGCGCACCAGGGACGGTGAACTCGTGGTGATCCACGACGACAGTCTCCGCCGGACGACCGACGTCGAGGAGGTCTTCCCCGGGCGCGCCCCCTGGCAGGTGAAGGACTTCACCGCGGCCGAGATCGCGCGGCTCGACGCGGGCAGCTGGTTCGGCCCCGCTCACGCGGGCGCGCGCGTGCCGACGCTGAAGGAGTACCTCCGCCGTGTCGAGCTTCACCACCAGAAGCTGCTTCTGGAGATCAAGAACCCGCAGCTGTATCCGGGGATCGAGCGGGACACCCTCAAGGCGCTGAGCGACGAGGGCTGGCTCGATCGGCGCCATGTCACCGGCCGGCTGATCGTGCAGAGTTTCAGCGCCGACAGTCTGCGGGTCGTGCACGATCTCGAGCCGGCGGTCACGACCGGCTTGCTGGGCCGTCCGTCCGAGACGGACCTTCCCCGGTACGCGGCCTTCGCCGATCTGATCAACCCGTCGTACGCGTCCGTCTCGCCGGGTTACGTGTCCGCGGTGCACGCGGTCGCGGGGCCGCACGGGAAACCGCTGAAGGTGTTCGTCTGGACCGTCGACGACGCCTCCGTCGCCCGGAACATGGCCGGGTACGGCGTCGACGGCGTCATCACCAACAAGCCCGACGTGGTGCGGCAGGCCCTGCCCCGCTCCTGACGCCCGGGCGGACGGCCTCCGCGCTGCCGCAGCCGGCCGGGGCTTCGTTGTCAGTGGCAGCCCGTACCGTGGGCGCATGGACAGCCATGGGCAGTACGAGCAGCAGGTCGTGTGGACCGTCGTCGGCACCGACATCGGTCCGCTGCTGCTGGCCGCGACCCGCGAGGGTCTGGTCAACATCGTGTTCCACGCCACCGACACGGTGCGCGACAGGGCGCTCGGCCGCCTCGCGGACCGGTTGGGCACCGAGCCCGTCGAGGCACCCGGCTCCCCGCTGCTGGCCGAAGCGATACGTCAGGTCGAGGCCTACTTCGCGGGTGAGCGTCACGACTTCGAGCTGGCCCTGGACTGGTCTCTGATCTCCGGCTTCAACCGGCAGGTGCTGCGCGAGCTCGCCACCGGCGTCCCGTACGGGGCGGTCGTCGGTTACGGCGATCTGGCGAAGCGGGTGGGGCAGCCGGGTGCCGCGCAGGCCGTGGGGGTGGCGATGGGAGCCAATCCCCTGCCGGTGGTCGTGCCCTGCCATCGGGTCGTGGAGAGCGACGGCGGGATCGGTGGCTTCGGTGGCGGCCTGGAGACCAAGCGGAAGCTGCTCGCCCTGGAAGGGGTGCTGCCGGAGCCGCTGTTCTGAGCCGCGGCCCCGGGGGCCTGTGCAGGCAGGGCAGAAGAGGGGAGACTGCGCCGATGACCACCCGCCTCACCCGTCGGCACGACCGTGGACCGATCCTGTGCGGCGACGCCGACAGGGTCCGGGGTACGTCGTGACCGCCGTCGAGCGGGCGCCCGACCCGCCCGTCACCGCCGACCACCTGCCCGCCCTGCGACGCCGTACGACCGCCGTGCTGGTCGCGAGCCAGATCCTCGGCGGGCTCGGTGTCGCCACCGGCATCGCGCTGGCCGCCGTACTCGCGCAACAGGTCAGCGGCACTGAGGCGCTGTCGGGTCTCGCGCCCACCGCGACCGTCGCCGGTACGGCCGTGCTGTCGATGCCGATGGCCGCGCTGATGACCGCGCGCGGGCGCAGACCCGGCCTGGTGCTGGCGTACCTCGTGGGCGCCCTCGGCGCCGGTGTGGTCGTGGTGGCGGCGCGGGTCGGAAGCTTTCCGCTGCTGCTGGGCGGCATGGCCGCGTTCGGCGCGGCTTCGTCGGCGAATCTCCAGGCGCGGTTCGCGGCCGCCGACCTGGCCGAGCCGCAGCGCCGGGCCCGGGCCATCTCGCACGTGGTGTGGGCGACGACCCTCGGCGCGGTGCTGGGGCCGAACATCGCCGCGCCCGCCGGCCGCAGCGTCTCCGGGCTGGGGATACCCGAGGCGGCGGGACCCTTCCTCTGGGCGGCGGTGATCTTCCTGACGGCGGCGGTCGTGGTGGCCGTGCTGCTGCGCCCCGATCCCCTGCTGACGGCCCGCGCGCTGGCTCCGGAGGACGAGCGGTCCCCCGGAGCCCGTTCACTGCGCGCGGGGCTGGACGCGATCCTCGCCTCTCCCCGTGCCCGGCTCGCACTGGTGACGGTGGCCGTGTCACACACGGCGATGGTCTCCGTCATGTCGATGACCCCGGTCGACCTCGCCCACCACGGGGCGGGTATCGATCTGATCGGTCTGGTCATCAGCGGTCACATCGCCGGCATGTACGCGTTCTCACCGTTGATGGGGCGGCTGGCGGACCGGGTGGGACGGCTGTCGGTGATCGGGCTCGCGGCGGGGCTGCTGGCCTGTGCGCTGTTCCTTGCCGGGACCGCGGGCGACCGGCACGGCCAGACCGCCGTCGGCCTCTTCGTGCTCGGACTGGGCTGGTCGGCCGGGCTGGTGTCCGGCTCCGCCATGCTCACGGACGCGGTGCCGCAGTCCGCGCGGGCCGCCGCGCAGGGCCTGTCCGACCTCACCATGAACGCCTCGGCGGGCATCGGAGGAGCGGTCGCCGGACTCGTGGTGGCCCAGGCGAGCTACGCGTGGCTGAACCTGGCCGCGGCGTGCCTGCTGCTGCCCCTGGCGGGACTGGCCCTGTTCACGCGGGGCAGACCGGCGGAAGGCGCACGGGACGGCGGCTGACAGCCGGGGCGCCGGGGACACGCCCGTGAGGTGCGTCGGAGAGGTTGGACGCATCAGTCGTAGTGCCGTACCTCGACGACGTTGCCGTCCGGGTCGCGGAAGTAGAAGCTGCGGGTCGCCCTGCCGCGGGCGCCGAAGGAGCCGTGCGAGACGTCCGACACGGGGACGCCGTGGTCGGCCAGGCGGCCGGCGAGCGCGTCGAAGGCTGCCGGGGGCAGGGCGAGACAGATGTGGTTCACGGGGTGTCCCGCACTGTCCGCAGCCCCGGGGAGCATGGTCATGCGTTCCGCCGTGGTCAGCGGCATGAGGTCGAGGAGTGCGTCCTCGTTGACGCGTACGGACGGGAACGGCGCCTGGCCCTCGGCGAACTCGGAGACACGGACGGGTTCCAGGCCGACGGTCCTCTCGTAGAAGGCGGCCGCGGCGAGCGGGTCGCGCACCCACAGGACGACGTGGTCGAGACGTGTCGTGTTGTCCGTCATGCCTTCCAGGCTCGTGTCGTCCCCCACAGGCCGCAAGGGTTTGACCGGGTGCGTCGCCCGCCAGAGATGAGGGAAGACCGAAGGACAGGAGGCGGGCACGTGGTGTTGGTGGTGTCGGAAGAGGTGCGGGAGGCGGTCGACGCGCGTCGACCCGTGGTGGCGCTGGAGTCCACGATCATCGCCCACGGGCTGCCGCGCCCGCGCAATCTGCAGGTGGCGAGGGAGCTGGAGGCGGTCGTGCGCGCGGAGGGCGCCGTACCGGCGACGATCGCCGTGCTGGACGGGCGGCCCCATGTCGGCCTCGACAAGGAGCAACTGGAGCGGGTCGCCAACGAGGACGGGATCCGCAAGCTGGGCCACCGGGACCTGCCGCTCGCGGTCGCCTCGGGGGCCGACGGGGCGACCACGGTGTCGGCGACCGCACTGCTGGCGTCGCTGGCCGGCGTACGGGTGTTCGCGACGGGCGGCCTCGGCGGAGTCCACCGGGAGTGGACGGTGACCCAGGACGAGTCGGCCGATCTGGGGCTGCTGGCCCGCACACGGATCACCGTGGTGTGCGCCGGGGTGAAGTCGATCCTGGACGTTCCGGCGACCCTGCAGCGGCTGGAGACGCTGGGCGTCGCCGTGGCCGGGTACGGCACGGACCGCTTCCCCGGCTTCTACCTGTCCGACTCCGGGCATCCGGTGGACTGGACGCTGGACAGCCCGCAGCAGGTCGCGGACGTCATGCGCGCTCAGAATGCGCTGAGCATGCCGGAGTCCGCACTGATCGTCGCCAATCCCGTCCCGCAGGCGGAGCAGTTGGATCCGGAGCTGCACGCGCGTGTGCTCGCCGCAGCCCTTCAGGCCTGTGAGGAGCGGGGCGTGACCGGTCAGGCCGTGACGCCGTTCCTGCTCGACTACCTGGTCCGGCACACCGACGGCGCCTCCCTGAGCGCCAATCTGGCGGCGGTGCGGGGCAACGTACGGCTGGCGGCACGGATCGCCACCGCGTGGGCCGGGGCGTGACCGGAAGGTCGGGCAGCGTGGGCCGGCGTCCGCCAAGTGGCGCGTTGCTGGTGGTCGGGGACGTCGTGACGGACATCGTCGCGCGGCACCGGGGACCACTGGCCGCCGGGACGGACACGGCCTCCGTCATCCGGACGCTGCCGGGCGGGGCGGGCGCCAACGTGGCGTGCTGGGCCGCGCATTGGGGATGTGCCGACGTACGGCTGCTGGGCCGGGTGGGTGCCGAGGCGGTGGCCTGGCACGAACGGGAGCTGATCGACCGAGGGGTGAGGCCCCGGCTCGTCGTCGATCCGGAGGCTGCGACAGGGACGGTGATCTGCCTGGTCGACACCGACGCCGCTGCCGAGCGGACGTTCCTCACCGACAGCGGCGCGTCCCTGAGGCTGGATCCCGGCGACTGGTCGGATTCCCTGCTCGACGGGGTGGGCCGGCTGCATCTGTCGGGCTACCTGCTGTTCTCCGCGTCCGGACGCGCGCTGGTGCGGACGGCGTCGGCGTCGGCACGCGCGCGTGGGGTGCCGGTGAGCCTTGACCCCGCGTCGGCGGGATTTCTGGTGGAGTTGGGCGTGGAGCGTTTCCTGGCCCTCGTCCAGGGAGTTGACGTCCTGCTGCCCAGCCGCGACGAGGCGTGTCTGCTGACCGGGTTGCCCGACGGGGCGGACGCGGCGGCCGCACTGAGCCGCCATGTCCCGCTGGTGGTGGCCAAGCAGGGGGCGGACGGCGCGCTGGTGGCCCGCGACGGCGCCGTGACCGCCCGCGTCCCCGCCGTCCCCGCGACGCCCCGGGACACCACGGGCGCCGGCGACGCGTTCACGGGCGCGTTCCTCACCGCCCTGCTCGCGGGCGCCGAGCCCGGCGACGCGGCCGCCGAGGGGTGCAGAGCGGGTTCGCGGGCGGTGGAACGGGTGGGCGGCAGACCGCCCGGCTCGGGAGACGAACCGGCGTCGACGGCGGGGCGGTCCGTACCGGCCGAGCGGTCCGCACCGGCCGACGGCATCACAAAGACGACGGCACCGGCGACGACGACACGATCGACGGCAGAGGACGGTGCGGCGCCGACGGTGCGCACCAGCCCCGCCGACTGAGGCGGCGGACGCGGACACGAGCCGGGCGGCGGCCAGACGGACGCGGTCGCGTCCCAGGTCCTCGGCCACGCGCAGCGGCCAGGGAGTGCGGTGTCGGCACTGACGTGCCTGGCATGGCACCACGGGGCCGACCGACGGTGGGAGATTTCACGCCTGCGGCCCGCTTGTCGCTTCAAGCTTCCGCTTACAGGTGACACGCCATTGCCGCCTTGCAGCCCCGACTCGCAGCCCCGCTTCACCGCTGTTGGGCGCCGACCGCTCCAGCCTTCAGCGCTCCAGCGCTCCAGCCTCCAGCGCTCCCAGAGCGGCTCCCCTACCCCTTCCGGCCCCACGCCGAGATCATCGGCGCCGTAGCCAGGTCCATGGAACCGGAGGCGATGTTGGCCAGGTGCCGGTCGATGTCCTCGTCGGTCGCGAGGCCGGCGGAGACGAGGTCGTCGCGGATCAGGCGGACGGTCGCGGATTCCAGGGCGGCGCAGGCGGGTGAGGTGAGCGGGAAGTAGGCGTCGGCCTCGACGCGGCGCAGCCCTGCCTCGCGGAGGAGACGCGGGAGTGAGCGACCGTAGGCGAGGTCGGCGCCACGATCGGCGAGAAGTTCGCGGAACCCGTGCCGGAGCCGGTTCGCCAGTTGCTGCTCGGGGCCGTGCTCGTCCGGGCAGATCAAGGGCTGCAGGGAGGGATCCGCGTCCTCGAGCAGGAGCCGTCCGCCGGGGCGCAGAGCTCTGACCATCGACCGCAACGCCCGTTCCCGCTCGGGAACATGGACCAGGACGAGCCGGGCGTGCACCAGGTCGAAGCCCTCCCCCGGCGGTGCCTCTGCGCCGACGTCGTGGGTCCGCACCTCGACCGGCTGGCGGGCCGCGGGGGTCAGTCGGGACGTGTCGATGTCGGTCGCGACGACCTTGCCGGTCGGTCCTACCTTCTTCGCCAGCCAGGACACCACGGAGGTGCCGCCCGCCCCGACCTCCCAGCAGCGCCAGCCGGGCCCGACACCCAGGTGTTCCAGGTGCCGGAACGTCGTGGGGTCGAAGAGCGCGGCGAGGGCCTCGAAGCGTTCGCCCGCCTCGGCCCGCCGATTGTCGAGGAGATACCCGTCGGATCGCGTCATGCGGCGATCATCCCAGTCGCCCTGGTTGTCGGAGGCGGTCGACGCGGCCGGTCTGCCAGGCCCGGAGGTGATCGACGCGGCCGGTCTGCCAGGCCCGGAGGTGATCGACGCGGCCGGTCTGCCAGGCCCGGAGGTGATCGACGCGGCCGGTCCGGCCCGGAGGTGATCGACTGCGGCCGGTCTGCCAGGCCCGGAGGCGGGCAGAGGGGGCGCAGGAACGGGAGGGGATGAGGAGGGTGAAGAAGGGGTGGGAGCCCGTGTCGCGGGCAGACCCAATTCAGGCCGTCCACAGGCGGGAACAAAGCGGAACGCCCCCTTTCCACAGGCTCGCGCACGGGTTGCGCGGGCCTGGCAGACTGGCGTGCCAGGGCGCAGGAACGCGCCACGGGGAGATCCACGCGAGGAGATCCAGATGACCATGGCAGGGAATCTGCGGAAGGTCACCGGCCTGGGCGCGGTCGGTGGCCTGCGGAGGATGGCACGGCTGGCTCGGCGGCGTCCCCGGGTCGACCTGAGCCACCCCGCGCGGTCCCCGCTGGGTTCCTCCGTGGTGAACTGCGTGTCGTACCAGGACGGCGCCCGGACTCCGGTCGGCGGCGATCTCGTCGAAACGGTGGAGCGCGTGCGCAAGAGCGGCCACGGGTTCGTCTGGCTCGGCCTCCACGAGCCTACGAAGGAGGAGTTCGCGGGCATCGCCGAGCTGTTCGACCTGCATCCGCTGGCCGTCGAGGACGCCGTCGAGGCCCATCAGCGCCCGAAGGTGGAGCGGTACGGCGAGATGCTGTTCGCGGTGTTCAAGACGGTCTGCTACGTCGAGCACGAACAGCTCACGGCCACGAGCGAAGTGGTCGACACGGGCGAGATCATGGTGTTCGTCGGTCAGGACTTCGTGATCTCGGTGCGGCACGGGCGGCACGGCTCGCTCGGTCCCCTGCGCGAGGATCTGGAGTCCGATCCGGCGCAGCTGGCCAAGGGCCCGTCAGCGGTGCTGCACGCGATCGCGGACCACGTTGTCGACGAGTACCTCAACGTCATCGACGCCGTGCACGCGGACATCGACCATGTGGAGATGGACGTCTTCGCCCACAACGGCGAACGGGCCGATCCGGGCCGCATCTACCAGCTCAAGCGTGAACTCCTGGAGCTGAAGCGGGCGGTCGTGCCGCTGAGCCGGCCCCTGGTGGACCTGGCCGACCGACCGGTGCGGGTGGTCGACCCGGAGATACAGGCCTACTTCCGGGACGTCTCCGACCACCTGCTGCGCGCCAAGGAGCAGATCGCCGCGTTCGACGAACTGCTCAACTCGATCCTCCAGGCGCACCTCGCGCAGGTCACGGTCGCGCAGAACTCGGACATGCGGAAGATCACCGCCTGGGCCGCGATCGTCGCCGTGCCGACCATGGTCTGCGGGGTGTACGGCATGAACTTCGACCACATGCCGGAGCTGCACTGGCGATACGGCTACGGCATGGTCATCGGGGTGATATCCCTCGCCTGTCTGGTGCTGTACCGCGGTTTCCGGCGCAACGGCTGGCTCTGAGCGGCTGAAGGCTCGACCCGCGCGGCTGGACGTTCGACTCTGCCCAGTACGTCCTGTTCATCAGTGCCGGGCGGTGCCGGTCCTCGCGTAGACGCTCTCGGCCCAGGAGGCCATCTGGTCCTCGGTCAGGTGCTGGGCAAGGTCGGACTCGCTGATCATGCCCACCAGGCGTTTGTTCTCGATCACCGGCAGCCGGCGGATCTGGTGCTCCTGCATCTCCTGGATCACCTCGCTGATGTCGGCTCCGGCGTCGATCCAGCGCGGTGTTCCCTGTGCCATCTCGCCGGCGGTGACCTTGGCGGGGTCGTGGCCCATGGCCACGCAGCCCACGACGATGTCCCGGTCGGTGAGGATGCCGCAGAGCCGTTCGTCCGAGTCGCTGATGGGCAGGGCCCCGACGTTGAGCTCGCGCATCAGCTGGGCGGCGCGGTCGAGAGTCTCGTGGGCGGGGATCCACTGGGCGCCCCGATGCATGATCTCTCCGGCGGTGGTCATGGTGTACCTCCCGGTGCCGGACGGCCGGTGCGACACGGAAGGCGCCGTTCTCCCGGCGGCCTGCTGCCTCGTGTTCCGGCTGCCCCGTGTTCCGGCTGTCCCATGTTCGAGCTGTCCCATGTTCGAGCTGTCTCATGGTTCAGCTGGCGTGCGTTTGTTCAGCTGGCGTGCGTTTGTTCAGCTGGCGTGCGTTTATTCAGCTGTCTCGTGTTCCAGCTGTCTCGTATTCCGGCGCCCTTCATTTTCGCCGGGTGGGGAGGGGGACGCACCTTCGGCGTGCCGGGGTGAGGGGCCATGACCGGGCTGCGCGCCGGGCCGGCTTTCACGGGCGCCGCCCGCTCAGGCGGAGAACCCCAGGACCTTCTTCGGCACGATGCGGATGATCACGCGCACCTCGTCGTCCCGCTCCGCGGGCGGATCGATGCCTAGGTACTTGTGGGAGAGCTCGTGGGGCAGCCGTTTGTCCTCGTCCGGGAGGATCTCTGCGGTGCCGCGGATCTCGACCGAGGTGTAGGGGTTGGCGAGGTCGAAGACGGTCAGGCTGATTCGGGGGTCGCGGCGAAGGTTGCGCACCTTCTGGCGGCCGTCGGTGGAGGAGAAGAGGACGGTGTCGCCCTCGCGTTTCATCCAGACCACCGAGTTCTGAGGAGCGCCGTCGGGGCCGACGGTGGCGACGGAGGCGAAGTTCCTTCCGTCGAGGAGGGCACGGACAGGGGCGTCGAAGACGACGGAGATCTGCGAGGAGATCGTCATGGCAGCAGCCTAATTATATGCACGCGCATTGAAAAGCGCTTCGCCGGATCGACCGCCGGAACACGCACCGGGTCGCCGGCCCGGCCGATCGCCGGGGCGTCCAGCAGCCGGTGTCCCGGTCACCCGGCGCATCACCCACTCCATGCCGGATGCCGGGGGTCGTCGGCGCGGACGAGGACGTCGGCCGTAGCCGCGGGGTCGGTCTCCTGGGTGTAGCGCTCGAAGGCGGGCAGCGTCCAGTGCTCGCTCTGCGGCGTGCGACGGCGCAGGGCGGGCGGGGAGAGGAGGACGTGGACGGTCAGGTCGAAGGGGAACCAATGCCGGAGCAGGAGGGGGCCGTGCAGCAACAGGACGCCACCCGGCGGGAGTTGGACGTAGGGGCTGCGCGTGGCGCGGTCGGTGAGGGGATCACGGAGGTCGGGCAGGATTCGGCCGTCGCCATCGGGGTCGAGGGGGCCGAACACCTCGCGCCACAGGGCGCCGGTGTCGAACCAGCCGTTGTAGTAGGCCTCCACGTCGTGGTGGCCGTGTTCCAGGCGGAGGGAGGCGGGGCGCAGGAAACCGTGGGTGTCGACGACACGGGAAGGGCGGCCGCGTATGCGCAGTGCTGCGGCGACGCGTTCGGCGAGGTCGCCGGGGCGGGCTGCCGGAGCGCCGTCGAAGGCGACGCGCGGCCAGGGGCTGCCGTCGTCCGGCGTCAGGTCGCGCAGGCGGTCGGCGAGGAGGTCGCCGAGCCGTTCCCAGGTGATCGCTTCGAGTCGCACACGGCCCATGATGCGTCAGGCGCCGGCCGGGACGCGCGGCGCTCGCGAGCGCCGCGGACGGTGGGGAGGGTGGGCGGCTGACGGTGAGCGGGGGGGGTGGGGGGCTGACGGTGAGCGGGGGGTGGGGGGCGAGAAAGCGCGGAAAGGTGGGCCGCGCGCCCGAAACGGGCGTCCTAGACACGAAGCATCGAGCGAGAAAAGGGGCAGTTCGCTGAAGCAGTGCGGGCCGCCTTCGAAGCGGCGGATGGCCACGCCCGTCCACTCGGCCGGGCCCGACCCGTCAGCGGGAGGACGGAGGACTGCGTGGCCCCGGGGTCACCAGGGGGAATGAAGCCCGTATGCCGGCCCTCGCAACTCCCCCGCACAGCACCAGGCTTGTCGTCGTCCAGCCGCTGCGCCGCAGGCACTGTGCCGGGTGCCGTCGCGGGCCGGTGTCCATGGTGGTCCTGGAGGACGGCGCGCCGCGCTGCCTCGACTGTGCCGACCTGGGGCATCTGGTGTTCCTGCCGCGCGGTGACACGGCGTTGACCCGCAGGTCGCGGGAAGAGAGCACGCTGTCGGTCGTCGTCGTCCGGTTCAACCGGCGCAAGGGGCGCTACGAGCGCCAGGGCGTCCTCGTCGAGGAGGCGGGGCTGGTCCGGGCCGAGGCGCGCTGTCTGGCGGACGCCGAGGCGAGGCGGCGGCGCAGGGCACGGGACGCGCGGCGGCGGGCGGCGCAGGACGCGCGGTTCACGGAGGCCTTCGCGACGGAGATCCTTCGGCTGTTCCCCGGCTGCCCGGTGGACCGGGCCCGTACGATCGCCGCCCACGCGTCGGTGCGGGGTAGCGGGCGCGTGGGGCGCAGCGCAGCCGGGCGTGCGCTGTCCGAGGGGGCGGTCGTCTCGGCGGTCGTGGCGTCCGTACGGCATCTGGACACGTCGTACGACCGGCTGCTGATGAGCGGAGTGCCGCGGCGCGAGGCGCGCCTGCGGATCGCCGCGGGGGTGGAGACCGTGCTGCGGGAGTGGGGGTGGGGGGCAGGGATCGGCTCCGGCGGGGCGTGAGGTGCCGAGTCGTCTCCGAAGGCGCGCTCTGGACGCTCGCGTATGGGTCGGAGGCTCGTGGCGATGTTCGCGGTCGACCGGCGGGAATTCACTGGTGGTGACGGAAGGGGCCGGGCGGTTTCCCGGCGGGAGGTGGGAGGAGACGTGGTGATGATCGATGGACCGTACCTGGTGCTGACGCTGCTCGGGGTGATCGGCACCGGGCTGGTGGCCGGGACGTTCTGCGGCTTCTCGACCTTCGTGATGAGGGGCCTGGCGTCGCTGCCGCCCGCGCAGGGCGTGGCGGCGATGAACGCGATCAACGTGAGCGCGGTGACGCCGGCGTTCATGCTCGTGTTCGTTGGGTCCGCGGTGGTGTGTGCGGTGATCGCGGTGGTGACGTTCGTGCTCTGGCCGGACGAGGGGACGGTGGAGCTGCTGGTGGGGAGCGCGCTGTACCTGTTCGGCTCGTTCGGGGTGACGGTGATCGCGAACGTGCCGCGCAACAACGCCCTGCTCAAGCTCGCCCCGGGCACATCGGAGGCAGCCAGGTACTGGCCGACGTACGTGCGCGAGTGGACGGTGTGGAACCACGTCCGCACGGTCGCCTCGGCCGCTGCCGCCGTCGCGTACGTCCTCGCTCTCACGTGACGGGCGGCCTGGTCCCACCGTGCGAGAAAGCGCTGTCCCGTCCTCTGCGCGGGAGACCGGCGGGACGTATCGTGGCCGGAAGAGTGCCGCCCGATGACGCAAGGCCTGCCACACGCGTACGCAAGGAACACGGCCATGGCCGATCCCAAGGGATTCATGACCACGCCCCGCCAGGACTGGCCCCGCCGGCCCGTGGAGGAGCGGGTCCGGGACTGGGACGAGGTGTACGTCCCGGGAGCGCTGCTCCCCATCATCAGCAAGCAGGCGGACCGCTGCATGGACTGCGGCATCCCCTTCTGTCACGACGCATGCCCGCTCGGCAACCTGATCCCCGAGTGGAACGACCTGGTGTCGCGGGAGGACTGGCGGACGGCGAGTGACCGGCTGCACGCCACCAACAACTTCCCGGAGTTCACCGGACGGTTGTGTCCCGCGCCCTGTGAGGCGGGGTGCGTGCTCGCCATCAACCAGCCCGCCGTCACCATCAAGAACGTCGAGGCCGCCATCGCCGACCGGGCCTGGGAGGAGGGTTTCACCCCGCCGCGGCCGCCGGACCGACTGTCCGGGCGGACGGTGGCGGTGATCGGTTCCGGGCCCACCGGTCTGGCCGCGGCGCAGCAGCTGACCCGGGCCGGGCACACGGTCGCGGTGTACGAGAAGGACGACCGGATCGGCGGGCTGATGCGGTACGGCATCCCCGCGTTCAAGATGGAGAAGCACCATCTGGAGCGGCGCATAGAGCAGATGCGTGCCGAGGGGACCAAGTTCCGCACGTCGACGCAGGTCGGGCGGGACATCATGGCCGCCGATCTGCGGTCGCGCTACGACGCGGTGGTGGTCGCCACCGGGGCGACCGCCTGGCGGGAGCTCCACGTGCCGGGCCGGGAGTTGACCGGCATCCACCAGGCGATGGAGTACCTGCCGCTGGCCAACAGGGTGTGCGAGGGGGACCTGGAGACCTCGCCGATGTCCGCCGCCGGCAGGCACGTCGTCATCGTGGGCGGCGGCGACACCGGGGCGGACTGCCTGGGGACGGCCGTACGGGAGGGTGCCGCGTCCGTCACCCAGCTGGACATTTACTCCCAGCCGGGCGCGGACCGCGACGAGGACACCGATCCCTGGCCGACGTACCCGAAGATCTACCGGCTCTCGGCCGCGCACGAGGAGGCCCGCGATCTCGGGACGGCGCCGGCGGCGGACGCGGACGCGCGCCTGTTCGCGGCGTCCACGCTCCGCTTCACCGGCGACGGGAACGGGCACGTCCGCTCGCTGCACCTCGTCGAGGTCGACGCGCACCGGCGGCCGGTCGAGGGCACCGGGCGGGCGCTCCCCGCGGACCTCGTCCTCCTCGCCCTCGGCTTTTCCGGGCCGGACCGGGAGGACGGCCTCGTCGAGCAGCTGGGGCTGGCGCTGGCGCCGCGTGGCACGATCGCGCGGGACGCCGGCTTCGCGACGAACGTGCCCGGCGTGTTCGCCGCGGGGGACGCGGCGCGCGGACAGTCGCTGATCGTGTGGGCCATCGCGGAGGGACGGGCTGTGGCGGCGGCCGTCGACCACTACCTGACGGGGAGTTCGCGCCTGCCGGCGCCCATCCGGCCGCACGACCGCCCGATGACCGCGTAGGGGCGGCGACGGCGGGGGTGATGCCGCGGAGAGCGCTGGCCCCGGGGGCCGGGGACGTCGGCGGCGCCGGCCGCCGAGGCCGGGGCGTCGGCGGCGCCGGCCCTCGAGGCCGGGGCGTCAGCGGCGCTCGTCCGTCC
Organism: Streptomyces sp. NPDC052016; assembly: GCF_044548445.1. Lineage (NCBI taxonomy): Bacteria > Bacillati > Actinomycetota > Actinomycetes > Kitasatosporales > Streptomycetaceae > Streptomyces > Streptomyces sp. NPDC052016. The sequence goes on along the minus strand of NZ_JBIUBX010000017.1, from coordinate 36,352 downwards.
CTGCCACCTTGGCCGTGGCGAGGGCCACGCGGTTCCACGTGTTGATCGTGCAGATCAGCGCGAGCACCTGGGCGAGCTCCGCGTCGTCGAAGCGGGCCGCGGCCTCGGCGTAGACGTCGTCCGGGACGCTCTTCTCGGCCACGAGCGTGACCGCCTCCGTCAGGGCGAGGGCCGCCTGTTCCCTCTCGGTGAAGAAGTGGCGGGCCTCGCGCCAGACGGCGACCATGTGCAGCCGGTCCTCGCTCTCGCCGGCCTTGCGGGCGTCGTTGGTGTGCATGTGGAGGCAGTACGCGCAGTGGTTGAGGTGGGAGGCGCGGATCTGGATCAGTTCGACGAGAGCCGGGTCGAGGCCTTCCCGGGCGGCGGCGTCGAAGCCGACGAGGGCACGGAAGGCCTTGCGGGCGGACCGGGCGAAGTCGAGTCGGGTGCGGGCGGATCCGGCGGCGGCGATCGCGACGGAGGGGTCCGCAGGGGTCGCGGGGGCGATGGTTCGCGTGGCGGGCGCGGCCGGCGCGCGGTGGGTGGCCTGCGTGTGCGCGGTCTGGGTGTCCTGCGCGTGTGCGGTGTTGGTCGTCATGGCATTGAACCTATGGGCCGTAAAGACCGCCTGTAGGGTGCATTTTCATGGAGGAATCGTGGGTCAATTCCGCCGAACGGATCGGTGCAGACCTGCACCTGGAGCTGTTCGAGCCGGGCGGGCGCCGGGCCTCGCTGATCCGGGCGTTGCGGGAGGCCGTACGCAGCGGGCGGCTCGCGCCGGGCACCCGGCTGCCGCCGTACCGTTCGCTCGCCGCCGACCTCGGGGTCGCCCGCAACACGGTGGCCGACGCCTACGCTGAGCTGGTGGCGGAGGGCTGGCTGACCGCTCGCCAGGGGTCCGGTACGAGGGTCGCCGATCGCGCCGAACCTCTGCGACACGCCGCGCGGACACCGATCAAGGCACCTCTACGCGCGCGTGGACCGCTGCACGACCTCCGGCAGGGCGCTCCGGACGCGTCCGCGTTCCCGCGCGCGGCCTGGCTGGTGTCCTATCGGCGCGCCTTGCAGCAGGCGCCCAGCGAGGTGTTCGGACCCGGCGATCCGGCCGGGCGCCGTGAACTGCGGGAGGCGCTCACCGAGTACCTCGCACGCGCCCGTGGCGTGCGTACCGAACCCGAACGCATCGTCATCTGCTCCGGTTTCGCGCACGCGCTGCGCCTTCTGTTCGGGCAAGGCGGAAGCGCGGGCCGGAACGGAGGGGGAGGCGGACACGTGGGCGGGGGCGATGACGGGGTGCTGCACGGCCCACTGGCCGTGGAGGCGTACGGGCTCGGCTTCCACCGGGGGCTGCTGGCGACGGCGGGCGTGCGGACCGTTCCGCTCGCCCTCGACGCGGACGGGGCGCGCGTCGGCCTGCTGGAGCGTGAGCGGGGCGTGTTGCTCACGCCGGCGCACCAGTTCCCGACCGGCGGTCCGCTGCACGCCTCGCGCCGGGCCGCCGTGATCGACTGGGCACGCGCGCGTGGCACGGTGGTGCTGGAGGACGACTACGACGGCGAGTTCCGCTACGACCGCAAACCCGTCGGCGCCGTCCAGGGCCTCGACCCCGAGCGGGTGATCTACATCGGCTCGGTCAGCAAGAGCCTGTCCCCCGCGCTGCGGCTGGGCTGGATGGTGCTGCCGGAGCAGTACGTCGACGACGTCCTCGCGGCCAAGGGCGAGCGGGAAGCCTGGGCGAGCGTCCTCGATCAGCTGAGCCTGGCCGACTTCATCCTCTCCGGGGCGTACGACCGTCATGTGCGGCGTATGCGGCAGCGGTACCGCCGGCGTCGGGACCGCCTGGTCGAGGCGCTCGCCGAGCACGCGCCCCATGTGGAGGTCACCGGCGTCGCGGCCGGGCTGCACGCGGTGCTGCGGCTGCCGCCGGGCACCGAACGCTCCACGGTCAAGGCGGCCGCCTGGCAGGGCATCGCCCTGGACGGCCTGGCCGCCTTCCGCCACCCGGAGACGACCATGAGGGCGGTGGACGGACTCGTGGTCGGCTACGCGACCCCGTCGGAGCACGCGTACGGTGCGGCGGTGGACGCCCTGTGCGGAGTGCTGCCACCGGGCGAGCAGCGCGGCCCGTCCACCGTGTGAGCCCTTCAGGCGTGAACCGGCCGTGATCAGGCGTGATCAGGCGTGCGGGAGATCCTCGGTCGGCTGCGGGACTCGCCCCCGCGCCAAGCCCCAGGCGCCAAGCCCCAAACCTCAAGGCTCAAGGCTCAAGGGCCCGGCGGAGCCCAAGCCACGAGTCCCCGCCCCCAGGCCCCACGCGCCCAGTGCGAGCCAGAGCCCCGCGTCAAGCCGAAGGCCCGGACCCCAGGCCGGGGGTCCGGGCCCGAAGCTGCAGCCCCACGCCCCGGACCCCAGGCTTGAAGCCCGAAGCCCCAGGCCCGAAACTCCAGGCCCGCGCCCCAAGACCGAAGCCCCAGCCCCAGGCCGCAAGTCCCAAGCCCCGCGCCCCAAACCCCAAACCCCAAGCCCCAAGCCCCAAGCCCCAAGCCCCAAGCCCCAAGCCCCAAGCGGCAGCGTCAGCCCATTCGTCCCACCGCCCCATATCCCGGAATCACGCCGTCGTCCTGTCCCGGCACCTGTTCCCCCAGCTCCGGGTGCCAGTCGGGGACGATCGCGACTCCGGGGTCCACCAGGTCGAGGCCGTCGAAGAAGCGGGTGAACTCCTCGCGGGAGCGCAGTGCCAGCGTGACACCGGCCGCCTTCAGCTTGGCCGTGGCCGCCGCGGACTCCTCCGGGGTGAAGTCGGCGGTGGCGTGCGTCATCATCAGGTAGCTACCGGAGGGGAGTTCGGCGAGCAGGCGGTCCACCAGCTCGTGCGCGCCGTCCTCGTCGGAGATGAAGTGCAGCAGGGCGACCAGCGACAGGGCGATGGGCCGGTCGAAGTCCAGGATCTTCCTGGCGCCCTCGACGATGGCCGCCGGATCGCGGACGTCCGCCTGCAGGTACTCCGTGACGCCTTCGGGCGTGCTGCGCAGCAGGGCGGCCGCGTGGGCCAGCACGATCGGGTCGTTGTCGCAGTAGACCACGCGCGCGTCGGGCGCGATCTGCTGGGCGACCTGGTGGAGGTTGGGCTCGGTCGGGATGCCCGTGCCGATGTCCAGGAACTGCCGTACGCCGTTCTTGGCGAGCCAGCGGGTGGCCCGGTGCATGAAGGCGCGGTTGACCCTGGCCATGACCGGGACACGGGGGTCGAGGGCCAGCATCTGCCGGCCCATCTCCTCGTCCACGGGGTAGTTGTCCTTGCCGCCGAGGTACCAGTCGTACATCCGGGCCGGGTGGGGCTTGCTGGTGTCGATCTCGACGGCAGTGGTGGGGTCCTGCCCGGTCATGAGGCGCTCCGTAAGACGCGGTGGGTGGTCGATGAAGTAGTCAAGGAAGTAGTCAAGGGCGTAGTCAATGCAGAGCCATTGCACAGAAGCTGAATCAGGACAGGGGCATGCGCCTCAGGACAGCAGGAAGTCGGCCACCCCCGCCTTCGCGCCCTCGATGAAGGCCGTCATCTCGTCGGTGGTGTAGATCAGGGCCGGACCGTCCGGGTCGGTGGACTGACGTACGGCGATCCGGCCGTCGGCGAGCTTCATGGCCTCCAGGCAGTTCCCGCCGTTGCCGCCGCTCCACGGCTTGTGCCAGCCTTCGCTGCCCAAGTCCCGCGCGGGCATGCCGTTGTAGACCCGTTTGCGCGGCTTGATGCGATCCATTCACAACTCCTTGCGGAGATCCCGGAGGATCTCCTTGGTGCGATGTGCTGTAGCGGCCTGCGCCGCCATGCGGTCCATGACCTCGAGGTGGGTCGCCACCTCGGTGCGCGCGTCGAGGTAGACCGCGCCGGTCAGGTACTCGCTGTAGACCATGTCCGGAAGCTCCGTCATGGCGAATCGGAACAGCACGAAGGGCCCGTACGTACCGGGGTGCGGCCCTGCGGAGAACGGGGCGACCTGCAGCGTCACGTTGGGCAGCTTCGTGGCCTCGAGCAGTTTGTCGATCTGCGCGCGCATCACCTCCGGGCCGCCGACCGGGCGGCGCAGCACGGTTTCGTCCATGACGACCCACAGCCGGGGGGCGTCCTGACGAGTGAGCAGTTCCTGGCGTTGCATGCGCAGGTCGACGAGGCGCTCGATGTCCTCGGGCCGGGTCTGGCCGATGGCGCCGGATCTCAGGACGCCGCGGGCGTAGTCCTCGGTCTGGAGCAGCCCGGGGACGAAGTGCGGCTCGTACTGGCGGATCAGGGCGGCCGCGCCCTCGAGGCTGACGTGCATCGAGAACCAGCCGGGCAGGACGTCGTGGAAGCGCTGCCACCAGCCCGGCTTGTTGGCCTCCTCGGCCAACAGGACGAAGCCGTCGGCCTCTTCGTCGCTCACGCCGTACGCCTTCAGCAGCAGCTGGAGGTACGGGATCTTGAGGGCGACCTCGGCCATCTCCATACGGCGGACCGTGGCGGGTGCGACGCGGAGGATGCGGGCGGCCTCCTCGCGCTTGAGCCCCGCGCGTTCCCGCAGGTCCAGCAGGCGCCGGCCGAGGACGACCTGTCCCACCGTCGGCGCGGACCGCGGTTCGCTCACGCTCCACCTCCACGAAGAGCCCGGTTCGGGCGGCCTGTTGAGACCGGTCGGCCGGTCACGAAAAGAATGCTGACAGCCCTACGGCGCCACTCGAAGACCGAATCGAAGATCTGTACGAGTGAGTACTGATCTCCAGTGATCCCAACTGGCGCCGTTCAACGTGCTGTTGCGAGCAGTGTGCCACGGCGGTCCACCGCGTCACACAGCACTCTGCATTTTTCAGAGTGACACTTGCCAAGTGTTCACGGCGGGGCGATAGTGGCAAGCGTGATTCCGTCCGCGCCCTTAGGAACAGACGCCGCCGCAGGCCGCCCCCAGGGTCTCGGCGCCGATGGCGCTCCTCCCGCCCGAGCGGGTTCGAGAGTGGGGGAGGGAGCAGGCCCCGACCAGGCCGCTGCCGAGCGCCGATTCCGTTTCGAGCTGGCCGCCCATCCGGGCTCCCCCGCGCAGGCAAGACGTCTGACACGGGCTCGACTGACCGGCTGGTCGGTGTGCGAGGACACCTGCGACACGGCCGATCTCGTCATATCCGAGCTGGTCACCAACGCCATCGTGCACACCGCGAGCGGCACCGTCGTCTGCGAGCTGTACGACGGCGGCGACCTCGTGCGCATAGCCGTGCGCGACGAGGGCTGCGCTCCCGGTGAGCCGCACCCGTCCCCGCAGCGGCCCGAGGAGGAGCACGGGAGGGGACTGTTCCTCGTCGACGCCCTGTGCCAGGCGTGGGGCGCCCAGGAGAACGGCCCCGGGCTGCTGGTCTGGGCCGACCTGGCTCGCGGAGGTGACCACGGCGTGCGTGCGGAGGCCGGTCCCGGCGACCACGCCGAGGTGCTGGACGCCCTCACGGGATGCCACGCCGACGCCGTGTCCGAGGACGGCGTCCCGGAAACCCGTGTCGGTCCGGGCGTCCCCCGTAACGACCTCGGGTGGGGCGCCCGCCCGAAGCCCGGCCCGGCCGACGGTTCGGGCGACGAGGACGACGCCACGGAGCACGCCGACCACGGCGATCACGGGGACCACGCCGAGCAGGAGCACGCCGAGCAGGGGCATCGGAGCACGGCCGCGGAGGGACGGATACCCGCCCCCGCACCCCGAGCACACCGCGGCCCCGCGGCCGGCGAACCGCTTCCCCATGTGGCCCCACAGCTGCCGCACGTGGCTCCCCAGCTGCCGCACGTGGCTCCCCAGCTGCCGCAGCTGACCACACAGCTGCCCCATCTGGCCACGCAGATGCCGCACGTGCCCCCGCAGCCGCCCCACGTGCTCCCGCAGCTTCCCAACGTGCCCCCGCAGCGGCATCACGGCCAAGAGACCCGCAGCCGCGCGACCGGCACCCCCGCGGCCGGCCCGGTCGACGCCTTCCCGTGGTCGACCGACCACGCTCTCGACACCGCCCCCAAGACGCCTTCCTGGCGCCCGCGCTCCGGGACCGGACGGAACCTGGACCGGGACCCCGCGTGAGCGCCGTGCCCGGCCGGTCGCCGGTGCTCAGCCTCGACACCCTCGTACGCCTCCGGCGCGACCGGGGCCGCAGCGCCACGGCGCCCCGCCGCCTCGCCGTGCCCGAGGGCATGACCGCCCCGCTGGGCTGCGACGCCGTCGCCCTTCCGGCAGCCCTCGGCGAGCTGGTCATGCCCCGTCTGCCGCGCGTGGGCTGTGTCTACGCCGACGAGGCGCACTGGTGGTGGCTCGTCCCCTCGGACTCCGACTACGCCCTGGAGTGGCCCGCCCCCGCGCACTACGCCACGGGCGCGCTCGTCCCGGACTCCCCGCACGCCCCCGACCTCATCCACCGGCCGGACGGCACGCTGCCCTACACCCCGCCTATCCCCCTCTACCTGACGGTGTGCCGCCTCACGGGAACGGTTCCGGCCTGGTCGCGTCCGATCAGCGCGTAGGACACACCCGCGCGCACGACACACCCGCGCGTAGGCCACACCTCGCACGGGGCACCCCGCGAAACGGCGCCGTAGGCCACACCCCGCGCGGGGGCACCCCGCGAAACGGCGCGGTGGGGCGCGCCGCGCCACAGCGCCGCACCGCGCACAGTGGTGCGGCCGCGTCTGCCGCTCGCGGGCCGGCCGGTCGCCCCTCACCCACCACGCGCCCCGCCCCGCTCCCTCCGGCGACGCCCCCGGGCGCACGCCCCCGCGCACCGGCCGCCCCGCCTTGCGCCCTGCCTTCCCGTCGCCCCTGCCGCGATAGTGGCCACTTGTCCACGATCGGGGGAGGGCGACGATGCGGAAGGTGCCGAAACAGCAGCGACCTGACGAACGTGAGGTGTCCGAGTCGGAGCGGCTGCTCTTCGGGGGCCCGCTCCGCTACGACATGGGCTGGAACCAGCACCGGGACGCCTTCCTGGAGCTGAACTTCCGCGCCATGCTGGCCCGGCTGCCCTCCCTGCTCGCCGTCAGCCTCCGCCTGGCCCGGCAGGCCGACCCCCGGGCCGCGGGGGTCGTGCTGGCCGCGGAGGTGGGCCGGGGCGTGGTGCAGGCGGTGAGTCTCCTCGCCGTGAACACCATCCTGGGCCGGCTCGTCGGCGAGGGTTCGATCGAGGACCGGCTGCGCGGCGCGGCGCCCGCGCTGGCCGCCATGGCCGTCGCCCTCCTCGTCGGGGCGGTGCTGCGGGCGGCGTCGACGTACGCCACCGGGCGGCTGGAGCCCAAGGTGGAGCGGGTGGCGACCGAGCTGTACCTGGAACGGGCGGCCGCCGTGGAGCTGGCCGCGATCGAGGACCACGCCTTCCACAAGCTGCTGGACACCGCTCAGTACGGCGCACGGTCGGCGGGCCGGATGATCATGTACGGCACGCGGGTGATCAACGCGATCATCTCGCTGGCCGCGGCGGCGGGCGTCCTGACCGTCCTGCATCCGCTCCTGCTGCCCCTGCTGGTGACGATGACCCTCCCCAGCGCCTGGAGCGCCCTGACGAACGCCCGGCGCCGCTACGAGTCCTTCCACACCTGGGTGCAGCACGCGCGCGCGGGCCACCTCCTCGCCGGCCTGCTCACCGAACCGGCGGCCGCGCCCGAGATCCGCGTCCACGGGGTCGGCCCCTTCCTGCTGCGCCACTTCCGCTCCATGTCGGAGACCGCGGAGGCGGAGCAGGCCCGGCTGGCCCGGCTCGCCGCCCGCACCGGCCTGTTCGCGGCGGCCTGGACGGGCCTGGCGACGGTGGCGACGTACGCCACGCTCGGCGGTCTGCTGATCACCGGGACGATGGCGCTCGCGGTGGCGGGCACGGCCGTGATCGCGATCCGCAGCGGCTCCGCGAGCCTGAACACCCTCGTTCTGGAGATCAACCAGCTCCACGAGGAAGCCCTGTTCGTGGGCGACCTGCAACGCCTCTACGCCGAGGCGGCCGAACGGGCGATCCCGGAGGGCGGCACGGCCCTGCCCGAGGACCCCCGGGAGATCCGCTTCGAGAACGTCACCTTCGGCTACCCGGGTGAGTCGGCCCGCCCGGCGCTCGCCGACGTCAGTCTCACCCTCCCCCTCGGCCGGATCATCGCGCTCGTCGGCGAGAACGGCTCCGGCAAGACGACCCTGGTGAAGCTGCTGGCGGGGCTCTACACGCCGGACCGGGGGCGAATCCTGTGGGACGACGTCGACGCGGCGGACGCCGACCGGCGCCAGCTGGCCGAACGGATCGCGATGGTGGCGCAGGACTTCAAGCGGTGGCCGTTCACCGCCCGGGTCAACGTCGCCGTCGGCCGCTCGTCCACGCCGCTGACCGAGGAGCGGCTGGCGGACGCGATCGGGGAGGCGGGCGCCGAGGAGGTGGTCGCGGACCTGCCCCGCGGTCTGGACACGCTGCTGGCCCGGCACTTCAGCGGTGGACACGAGTTGTCGGGCGGGCAGTGGCAGCGGCTGGGCATCGCGCGGGCGGCGTACCGGCGCGGTCGCATCCTGATCGTGGACGAGCCGACGGCGGCCCTGGACGCCCGGGCCGAGCTGGAGGTGTTCGAGAAGATCCGCGCGCTGGCCGACGGCGGCCAGACGGTCGTCCTGATCACGCACCGGCTGGCGTCGGTCCGCCACGCCGACCTCGTGCACGTCCTGGACCAGGGCCGGCTGGTGGAGTCCGGAAGCCCGGACGAGCTGCTGGCGGGCGGCGGCGTCTACGCGGAGCTGTACGCGCTCCAGGCGGAGCAGTTCACGAGCCCGCGGGCGGCCACGCCGACGGTCGAGGTGACGGACACGCCGACCGCCGAGGTGACGGCCACGCCGACCGCCGAGGTGACGGCCACGCCGACTGCCGAAGTGACGGTCCCGTCGACTGCGGAGGTGACGGCCAGCCCGACGGCCGAGGTGACGGCCCATGCGCCCGCGTCGAAGGCGGGCTGACCGGAAGGGTGTCCGGCGCGCCGACGCGTCAGTCCGTGGCGTCGCCGCCGCGGACGATCACCAGGAACGTGTCGGTCGCGAGGTCCATGACCACCTCGGCGGCCAGCCCCTCCATGCGTCGCGCGTGCGCGAACTCCTCCGCCGGCCACGACCCGCGCGGCCCGCCTGCGGGAAAGCGCTCGAGCACCGTTCGCCCGTTCACCATCTCGCACCTCCCAGAAAGCGTCGTACTTGTGAGGAGTTAACGCTCCCGGGGCACGGATCGCCTCGCCCGGTGACGGTACTGAGACGTAGTTGACACTCGGTCAGCGCAGAGGGTGAGAATTCGATCACCTTGCGAACACAATGGCTACGGCCCGCGTCAGAACTCGTACTCATCGTGATAGCGGACGGGCTCACTGCCCGCAGGCGCCCCGAAGCACGACGCCCGTCCCTTCGGTTCCTCCCACGCCTCCTGCCGCCCGAGGGCCGTGAGGTCCAGGAAACCGGTGGTCGAGCCGAGTCCGTCGAGCCCGCGCTCGTAGGTCGAGTAGGTGTGGAACACCCGGTCGCCCTCGCGCAGGAAGCAGCTGACCCCGGGCCGCTCGACCAGCTCTCCCTCCCGCTCCAGGGTTACTTCGAAGTCGCGGTTGAAATCACTGCCGTACGAGGAGTACCAGGGGGCCGTCCAGCCCATCCGGGCCTTGAACGGCAGGATCCGGGTGAACGGCGCCCGGGAGACGACGGCGAACGAGGTGTCGCGCGCCTTCAGGTGTGCGAGGTGGCCGACCTGGTCGAGGAAGGCGGAACAGCTGCGGCAGCCCGCGTTCCACTCCGGGGCGAACATGAAGTGGTGAACCACGAGTTGGTGGCGCTCCTCGAAGAGGTCCGCCCGGGTCGCCTTGCCGTCGCCGCCCTCGAAGACGTACTCCTCACCGATCTCGACCATGGGCAGGCCGCGCCGTTCGGCGTTGAGCGCGTCCCGCGCGCGGGTCACCGCCTTCTCCCTGACCAGCAGTTCCTCACGCGCGGCACGCCACTCCGCGCGCGAGACGACCTCCGGAAGCGACATGGGCCCTCCAGTGCAGCGGTCCGTTCGTGGTGGTGACCGATGCCGGGAGCGGAACTCATCGCCGCCGCGGGACTTTTCTCCCCACCCCTTTCCTCCCTGCCGGCTGGCCTCCCTGCCCCTCCTCAGGTGTCGTACTGCTGGATGCGCCGGCCGTGGCTGCGGTCCAGGAGCGCGGGCATGCGCTGCCCCAGTTCCCGCACGACCCCGGGTACGTCGAGGGTGAGCAGCTCACGGTCGCGCATGAGGACCCGGCCGTCGACGATCGTGGTGCGTACGTCGGAGGAGCGGGCGCTGTGGACGAGGGTCGCGGCGAGGTCGTGCACGGGCTGGGTGTGCGGGCCGGTGAGGTCGACGAGGATGATGTCGGCGCGCCGGCCAGGGGCGATGCTGCCGATCCTGTCCCCCAGTCCGAGGGCTCGCGCGCTCTGCGTGGTGGCGTGGTGCAGCGCCTGACGGGAGGTCAGCCAGCGGGGGTCGCCCTCGGTGGACTTCTGGATCAGGGAGGTGAGGGCCATCGACTCCCAGACGTCGAGGGAGTTGTTGGAGGCCGCGCCGTCCGTGGCGAGTCCGACGGGGACCCCGATCTCGCGCAGGGCCCGGATCGGGGTGGTGGTGGGCCAGGCGAACTTGAGGTAGCCGCGGGGGGCGCTCGCCACGGCCGTACGGCCACGCGCGCGTGCGAGGACGGGCAGGTCGCGTTCCAGGATGCCGGTGCCGTGGGCGATCAGGACGTCGGTGTCGAGGATCCCGGTGCGTTCCAGGACCTGGACGGGGGTGACGCCGTGGCGGGCGAGGCTGGTGTCGGCCTGGTCGCGGTTCTCGGAGGCGTGCAGGTGGACGGGGAGGCCGTGGGCGCGGGCGAGGTCGGCCGTGGCGGCGAGGTCGGCGTCGGTCACGGTGTACGGGGCGTGCGGGGCGAGGGCGGTGGTGATGCGGCCGTCGGCGCCGCCGCGGTGGCGGAGCGCGAACTCCAGGGACTCCTCGCGCCCGCGCTCGCCCTGGGAGGAGAAGTAGGCCTGACCCAGATGGGCCCGGATCCCGCACTCGGCCACGACGGCGGCGACCGCGTCCATGGCGAAGTAGTGGTCGGCGAAGCAGGTCACGCCGCCGCGGATCATCTCGGCGCAGGCGAGCCGCGCGCCGAGTTCGACGTCCTTGTCGGTGAGGTTGGACTCGACGGGCCAGACGACGTCGTTGAACCACTCCTCGGTGGGCAGATCCTCCGCGAGGCCTCGCAGGGCGACCATCGGCGCGTGCGTGTGGCAGTTGACCAGTCCCGGCATCGCGATCTGGCCGCCGGCCTCGATCCGTTCGACCGCCGGGATTCCGGCCGCCTCGGCGGCAGGGGTGACGGCGTCGACGCGTCCGTCGCGCACGACGACGGCGGCGTCCTGCAGGAACCCGACGCGCTCGTCCTCGCCCTGAACGTCGTGCACGAGGACGGCGCAGCCGGTGATGAGGAGGTCGGCGGTGTCGGGTGGGGGCGGGGAGGGCGTCCGCGAGGGCGTCATCACGTCACCGTACGACGCCGGGGCAGACCTGCGTGAGCCGTGGCGCGCATCGTGTCCCGAACCCGTCGACGGACCCGGCGCGGGCGGGTGCGGCCCGCTCACCGGGGCGCCTCTCCGAGGCGGCAGCCGAACAGGCGGCCCGGTCGCCGGGCGGCGTGGCAGCGGCGTGGCCGAGCGGCGAGGCGGCCGGTCGCCGGGCGACCTGCAACCGCCCCCGACGCGAACGCCGACGGCCGGTGACCGCCGAACGCTGGGACGCTGCCCGGCCGACTGTCCCGCCTAGACGGCCGCAGCCCGCCCCGGGATCTCCGTCTGCACCCCCACCCGTTCCCCCTGGACGGCCAACTCACCGAGGAGTTCCCTGAGGAGGTCGCTGTGCCGGGAGTCGAGTCGTCCCGTGTCGTCGAGGTGGACGGCGCAGGCGGTCGTCGTGTCGACGAGGCGTTCGAGGAGGGCGGCGACCTCGTCCGTGCCCTCGGTGTGCCGGGCGAGGGCGGGTAGTTCGGCGGCGGCCAGGGAGATGGCGGTGCGGGCCTCGGCGAGGGTGCGGTAGGCCTCGCGGCGCAGCGTCCAGCGGGCGGCGCGGTCGTCGGAGCCGTCGAGGACGTGGAGGAGGTAGGCGTGCGCGGCGGTGGCCGCGGCGGCGAGCCGGGCGCGTACGTGCCCGCCGCGCTCCCCCGGCATCGGCAGGTGCCCGACGATCAGCACGAGCGCGCAGGCCAGCAGGGTCTCCCCGATCCGGCTGACGGAGGCCTGCGGCTCCCCGCCGACCATCACCAGGGCCAGGACCAGGACGGTGACGACGGTGGTCTGGGCGGCGAAGTGCCGTGTGGAGACGGGGATGAGCGCCCCGCACACGGCGACCAGCGCCACGAGACCTTCCGGCCGGGGCAGTACGGCGGCGAAACCGGCGAAGACGAGCGCGCCGAGCACGGTGCCCGCGGCCCGGCACAGCACCCGTGACACCAGGGGCCCGAGGTCGGGCTTGACCAGGAAGACGGCGGTGGCGGGCAGCCAGTACCAGTGCGTGTGCTGCCCGTACCAGTGGGAGTGGTGCAGGGCCTGTGCGATGGCGGCGCTGGCCCCGAAGCACAGGGCGACCCGCATCCCGTACTCGCGCCCGCCGACGCCGAGGGCCGTCCGCAGCACGTCACCGGGGCTCCGCCGCCGGGTGTGCAGGTCGCCCCCGCCGCCTTGGTCGAAGGCGTCGGCGGCCTGCAGCAGGGCGTCGTCGAGGGCGCGCAGCGCGGGCGCCGATCGGGAGGGCGCGGGCAGCGGCCCGGTGGACGCGTTCTCCCGTACGGCCGCGGCGAGGCGCCGGGGCCCTTCGGAGACGCGCCCGGAGACGGGCTCGCCGGCCCAGGCGAGTGCGGTCGCAGCCTCGGCGAGGGGCAGCGCGGCGGCGTACTGGGCGTGCAGCCGGCGCTCGGTCGCGGAGCTGGCGTACCGGCGCAGGCGGGGGCCGGCGAGGGCGTCCTGCGCGTGGTCGAGGGCGGCGGTGAGGGCTGCTCGGCGGGCGGTGGCCTGCTCGGTGCCGGCGGCGTCGAGCAGGTCGGCGACGGCCTGGTACACGTCGGCGACGGCGGCCCGTTCCCCGTCGAAGCGGAAGTCTCCGGTCAGTGCGCCGGGCGTGGGCAGGGCGAGGCGCAGCACGAGCAGCCAGCAGGCACCGGCGAGGAAGGCGAGGGCGCGCGCCCCGCCGCTCTCGGGGAGGGGCATCCCGGCTCCGACCGCGGCGGCGACCAGCAGCTGCGTGCCGGCGCCCGAGGCGACGGGCCCGATGGCGCTCATGCCGCCGGCGAGGAGTCCGAGCCCGGTGAGCACGAGGGTCAGCGCCACGGCTCCCAGCCCGTCCCCGGCGTACGTGCCGGCGAGCAGGCCGCCCGCCCCGGCGAGCGCGGGCGCGCCGAGCCGCCTGACGGCGGCGCGTCGGCTGCCGGGCCGGTCGTTGATCCCGGCGAGCATGGCGGCGATCGCGGCGACGACTCCCAGGGAGGTGCGGTCGGCGAGCACGGCCACGAGCAGCAGTGGTCCGGCGGCCAGCGCCCCGCGCACGACCGCACTCCACGGAACGGGCCCGCGCTGCGTCCGCAGGGCGTGGGCGAGCCAGGGCGGCAGAGGGGTGAATGCGCGAGCGGGAACGTGCGGGCGCGGGGACACGGAGCTCCTGTCGTGACGAGGGCGGGGTGTGCCTTCGGGCGACGGTGGCCGGGGCTGTGGGGGCGTGCGGTGGTGCTGGGGCTGTGTCTCCACGGTACGGGCGGATCTTGGAGAGGTGGGGACGGATGCGTTTCAGCGCGGTGACACTTCGCCGGAATTCCGAGTTCTTTATGAACGCAATCCCTCGAGAGGGAAGGCAAGCCCTCGAACGGCCCGGAAGGGCGCTCGCCGGGCTGAGGGGCAGCGTGCGCCCTCTCCGGACGCGCGCCTACGCGCCCTCCGCCGTGCGCGCCGCCTTGGCCGCCGCCGCCGTCTCCCCGAGGAGGACGCGTTCCGGACGCGCGCCTACACGCCCTCCGCCGAACGCGCCGCCTTCGCCGCCTCCACCGTCTCCTCGAAGAGAGCGCGGGCCTGTTCGAGAGCCTCGGTGACGCTTCCGTTGCCCAGTTCCGCGAGGAGGTAGTCGACGCCCCTCAGACCCGCCCGTTCCAGGAGGCGCTTCTCGTTGATCACCCACTCCCCGCGCGCGGCCAGCACGGCGTGACCGGTCTGCGCGGCGGCGACGGCCAGCGCGCCGGCGGCTTCGGTGCGCCGGTCGCGGGGCGCGTGGTGGGCTGCCGCGTAGGCGAGGGTGGCGCGCGCGGTGCCGTACCAGCGTTCGCACGCCGTGCGGCGCAGCTCGTCCGGATAGCCGGCCGGTCGTGGCAGCCCGCCCCGCAACACGCGGTTGATCGACAGCTCGGCGACGACCAGGTAACTGGGGATCCCGGCGAGGTGGAACATCAGCGGCTCCACCCGGAAGCGCCCCTGCTGTGCCTCGGCCCGCTCGTGTTCGACGACGTCGAGGTCCCGGTAGTGGACGTCGACGCGCCGGCCGTCGATCGTCAGCCAGGCGCCGCCGTTGAAGACGCCGCCGCCCCAGCCGCCGACCTCGGAGACCTCGCCTTCCCAGCCGACGGCGCGCAGGTCGGCCGGGTCGAAGGGGCCGCGGTAGTAGACGGCGAGGTCCCAGTCGCTGGCGGGCTCGTGCGTGCCCTGGGCCCGGGAGCCGCCGAGGGCAACGGCCCGGACGGTGGGGAGGGCGGCCAGGCGGTCGGCGGTGGCGGCGAGGAAGTCGGCGTCGCTGAGGGCGGGCATGCGCGCAGCGTACGGATCGGCGTGCCGTCCCCTCCACGCGATTACGCAGCGGGCTCGGGGTCACTGTCAGTGGTGCGCGTTATCAAGGAAGCCGTCACGCAGTGTAACGACGGGGGAGGTCGTGATGACGACGCCTGAGCAGGACCACGAGGGTCGGGAGCCGGCCGACGGCCTGGGTGCGCAGCGGGTCCGGGAGGGTGGTGCCGACGCGCGGCCGTCCCGGACGCACCTTTCCGCGGCCGGTCTGCGCTCCCGGGGCTGGACGGGCGCAATGGTGCGGGAACTGCTCGGCGAACCGGACCTGCTCGGGGTCAATCCGCATGTGCGCTCGGCCCCGCCGACCCGCCTCTATCGGGTCGAGCGGGTCGAGGCCGTCGAGCGGAGTGAGGGGTTCCGTGCGGTGGCGGCGGCTGCCGCGCGTCGGTCCCATGCCGAGAAGGCGGCCGACCGGCGCAGGCGGCGGGAGGTGCTGGCGCGCATCGCGGCGGAGCCCGTCGCCGTCCCCAGGCATGCGCCGGAGCAGCTGGCGGCCTTGGCGGTCGAGCACCGTCGGCGCGGGAAGGAGGGGCGGGCGCACGGGCGGGAGGACGCTCGCGCGGTGGTCGCCGACCCCGATCCCGACACGCTCCGGCGGTGGAAGGTCGACTACCTGTGCCATCGGCTGGCCCGGTACGACGACCTCCTGAACGCGGCGGGCAGGGGCCCCGGCCGGACGGCCGCGGAGGAGTTGCTGCGGCGCAGGATCTACACGGCCATCGCCGAGGCGCACCCCGACCTTGCGCAGGAGTGCGAACGGCAGCTGCGGCAACGGCAGTGCGGACCCCCGCATGCCTGACCCGCCCGGGGTGGAGTTCAGCCCGTCGGAGCCTCCAGCCCCGTCCTCTCGGTAGCGGCTCGGCGAAGCATCCGGCTCGGCCGGTCCGCAGCCCCATGCCATGCCCATCAGCGCAGGCGAAGGTCGGCGCGGCCAGGACGGGCACCGTGGTGTTGCCGACCCTGGCGACGAGCTCCGCCGGGTCGGTGACGGCCTCACCGAACACCTCCAGCGGGCCGGCCGCTCCACCGTGCGCCACCTGTTCGGGGAGCGTTCGGACCACTCTTCCGCCTAGACTCTGCCGACCCTTCGGACACACGTCCGAACGGAGACAGGCGTGAACATGGGGACGGAGAGAACCAACATGGTCAGCAGACGTGGGCTGTTGAGTGGTGCGGCACTCGTGGGGGCGGGCGCGATGACCGCTGTGCTGGGCGGTGCGGGGAGCGCCGCGGCCGACGCCCCGCTGGACACCCCGTTCACCCCGGTCGGCGCACCGCACCTCGCGGAAGCCGAACGGATGGTCCAGTACCAGCGGCTGCTGGCGGCCGGCTACCTCACCGACGGCCTGGCCGGACACTGGCCGCTGGACGGCTCCGGCACCGACCGCTCCGGGCGCGGCCGCGCCGTCACCCCCGGCTCCGGCACGAGCTGGACGACCCTGCGAGCCGGCGGCGAACTCAGCTTCGACGGCACCTCCAACGCCTACGCCGCCACCACGTCCGCACTGGACACCACGGCCCCCTTCACCGTCTCCGCCTGGGTCTGTCTGTCGAACGACGCCACCAGCCCGGCCGACCTCACGAACATGTACACGGCAGTCAGTCAGGACGGCGCCAGTTGCAGCCGCTTCCTCCTCCAGTACGACGACACGGCCCACGCCTGGGCGTTCAAGGTCCGCAGCGAGGACCAGAGCGTCAAGATCTCCGCCCTGGCCGGCACCACCACCCCCGAGCTGGGCCGCTGGACCCACCTGACCGGCGTCTGGGACGGCAGCCGCATCCACCTCTACGTCAACGGCGTACTGGAGGGCAGCGCCGACGCGACCCTGTCCTGGGCCGCGACCCAGGGCTTCAACATCGGCCGGGGCCGCTGGGACGGCGCGTACGTGAACCGCTTCAAGGGCGCCATCGACGACGTCCGCGCCTACGGCCGCGCCCTCGGCGCCGACGAGGTCTCCCTGATCAGCGGCCGCACCGCCCGCCTCAACAACGTCTACCTGATCGGTTCCCCGTCGACCGTCACCTGGGGCACGCCCGACGACCTGACGAGCTGGACCGCCCGGGCCCGCTGCTCCTCCTTCATCACCTGGGTGCTGAAGCACACCTACGGCTGGGCCGACGACGCCTACTTCACCCAGTACTTCCAGGACCGCATCCCCGAGGCCGCCGACTACCGCCAGGCCTTCACCAACGGCACCGCCGGCCCGCGCTTCCGCCAGATCCACAAGGTCACCGACCTCCAGCCGGGCGACCTGATCTCGGTCGACTACAACGGCCAGGTCGCCGACAACACCGGCCACATCGTCATGGTCCGCGAGGTCAAGGGCGTCTTCAGCGGCGTCGCGGACTTCACCGGCGAGACCCAGTACGCCGTCGAGGTGGTCGACTGCACGGCCGAACCGCACGGCGTGTACGCGTTGACCAACTACCCCAAGTATCCCGACACCCGCATGGTCAGCCTGGTGAAGGAGGAGAACTTCGAAGGCGTCGGCATCGGCCACATGATGTTCTACGCCTCCAACGCCACCGGCGAGTTCTCCCGGTACCGCTGGAGCGTCAACACCGCCAAGACGAGCGCCCACTCCGTCGCGGACCGACCGATCGCCGCGGCCCGGATCGTCTGAGCGCCGGATCCCCCAGCCCTCGCAGCGGCAGGCGTCGGCGGCACCGGACGGTCACGGCAGTCCGGCCGCTGTCGCCGCCGTCCGCAGGACCTCCCGCAGCATCTCGGGGGTGAGCCGCCCGGTGAAGGTGTTGCGCTGACTGACGTGGAAGCAGCCGAAGAGGTCGAGGCCGTCCAGCGGCACCCGGGCCCCGTGCGCGAAGGCGGGCCGCGGACGGGGCACGGACCAGCCGGCCGCGCTGAGCGCGGGCAGCGCCGCCTGCCAGCCGAAGGCGCCCAGGACGACGACCGCCCGCAGTGTCGGCCGCAGCAGCCGCAGCTCTTGGACGAGCCAGGGCCGGCAGGTGTCCCGCTCCTCGGGGGTGGGCTTGTTGGCGGGCGGTGCGCAGTGCACGGGCGCGGTGACCCGGACGCCGTGCAGGACGAGCCCGTCGTCGGCGGACACCGACGTCGGCTGCGAGGCCAGTCCGACGTCGTACAAGGCCTGGTACAGCACGTCCCCGGAGCGGTCCCCGGTGAACATACGGCCGGTGCGGTTGCCGCCGTGCGCGGCCGGGGCCAGCCCGACGATCAGCAGACGGGCGTCGGGAGGACCGAAACCGGGCACCGGTCGCCCCCAGTACGTCCAGTCGGCGAAGGCCGCCCGTTTCGTCCGGGCCACCTCCTCACGCCAGGCCACCAGCCGGGGACAGGCCCGGCAGCCCGCGACTCGCAGGTCGAGAGCGGTGAGGGCGTGAGGGGCGTCCATGCATCCACCGTAAGACCGCACCGGCTCCGCGCCGGAACGCGCGGAGGTGCACGCGCGACGAGAGCCGGCGGGGCCGGCAGCATGAGCGGGATGGCCGCGTCTCCCCCTGCCTACTCCCCCACCCGCACCGCCCTCACCCAGATCCGATCCTCCGTCAGGTACCGGTCGACCCGCAGTCCGGCCTCGGACAGCGCCACCTCGAACTGTTCCTTGGTCAGCGGCCGTGAGAGGAACGTCTGTGTCCACGCCACGTCCGGGTACACATACTCGGCCCGGACCGAGTTCACCCCGTCGCCGACTGGGACCGCCGACAGGATCCGTACCGTGCAGCCGCTCGGGTCGACGCGCTCGCGGGGCACGTCGGTGTGGTAGTCCTCCCCCTCGCGCTGGATCAGGACGTACCCGTCCTTCGCGACGTGCCGTGCGCAGGTGCGCAGCATGCCCCGCCGTACCTCGACGTCCCCTGTGTGCACGAGGAACGACGCGAGCATCACCACGTCGAAGGTCTCGCCAAGGTCGAGGTCCTCGATGGGGCTGCATATCGTGCGTGCCCCGCGGACGCGTTCGAGCATGTCGGGGGACTCGTCGACCGCCGTGACGGTGAAACCGCGCTCCAGGAGAGCGTGGGTCACGCGGCCCACGCCGCTGCCCAGTTCGAGGATGTGGGCGCCCGCGGGCACGGCCGCGGAGACGACGTCCGGCTCGGTGCCCACGGGCAGGCGGGCGTAGTGTTCGACCGCGCAGCCGTCCGGAGTGATGGCACCGGGGCCCGTTCCCTCGTATCCCTCGCGCATGTCCAGCGTCATGCCTGTCGAGCGGCTCGGTCCCGTCCGGGCGTTCCCATCACCCACCAGTTCACCCTTTCGAGTGATGAGTGTGCGTTCGGTGGCCGGCTACAGCGCGAACCAGCCGCTGGGGACGTACCAGTGGCCGCCGTCGCGCAGGTGGTCCACGACGGCGCGTTCGAGGACGGTCCGGCGCGGCAGCCGGTCCAGGGGTACGTCGGCCGTGCCGAAGACGAAGCGCACGGGGGCCATGTCCTCCGGCTCGTCGGGCACTCGAACGGCACGGAACCGCTTCTGGAAGCGGACGATGTTGGAGTCCTCCGGCAGGTACCGCCTCAGTTGCGGGTCGAGCAGCCAGGAACCGCAGCTGGCCACGGCGTAGGGCTCCTCGGGGTAGTGGCGGGCGAAGAACTCCCGTGCCCGCGCGAGGGAGCGGTCGCAGGCCTCCGACGACAGCGGCCCCATGAAGTCCGGCACGTGCAGGGCGAGGACGGGGTCGTCGGGCCCGAGCGTGAGCCCGGCCGCCGCGGCCGAGTCGCTCGTCCACCGCCCGGCGCGGTCCCGTTGGAACTGCAGCCGGCCCAGTTGGTACAGCTCGCCGTGGAAGTGCAGTGAGAGCCATCGCGGGGACAGCACGCCCCCGGTGCCGTGCCAGCGGCGATACCAGGCGACGCAGCGGCCGAGGTCGGCGAGGGTGCGTCGCGAGACCTCCTCCGGAACGCCCCGCTCACGGTGGTGGGCCCGGACGTGGGGCAGCGCGGCGACGTACACGTACAGCGGGAGGAACCGCGTGAGCGCCTCCGGGGCGCCCGCGAGCTCCGGCAGGGCGGTCGTCCCTCGGATCTGCCCCATCCCCTCCACGAGGTGCTCGACGGCCTGCTCCACGAACCGAAGCGTCTCCGGGTCACCCACGACCCGCCGGCTCAGCCGGACGGGTTCTTCGATGTCCTGGTGCGGTACTCCGAGGTCGACGAGGATCTCGGCCAGCTCGTCACTGTCCGGCAGCACGAATCGGGACTCCTCTTCGGTCGACGGCTCCCATGAAGGAGGGGCTGCCTGGAGAACGTCCGGGACGAGGAGTACGTTTCAGGAAGGAGTGATGACATGCGTACGGGCAGTGAGCCGGTGACAGCGCGCAGTGCGCTGAGGATGCGTCTCTGGCTGAGCGTGTGGGGCCTGGCGTGGGCGGTCTTCGGGACGGTCGCGTTCGCGCTCGCGGGGCGCTTCGGCTGGGCCATGGCCTGCGGTGTGCTGTCGCTGGTGGTCGCCGTCGACCTGACGATGATCCTCAGGCACATCCGGCAGGGGCCGCACTATCAGCCAGGTCGGCAGATTCCGCCGTACCGGCCACCGGATCACGGCCGTCCGTGAGCCCGCCCACGGCCCGCGGCCGCGGACCTCACGAGTCGAAGCGTGCCGCCTTCAGGTACTGCGGGTTGGGGTCCAGGGCGGCCGCCAGGCGGAAGTGTCGCTTGGCCTGGTCGCCGCGGCCCTGCCGTTCGTAGGTGCGGGCGAGCGCGAAGTGCGCGAAGGCGTTGTCCGGCTCCCGCTCCAGGACGATCGCGAACTCCAGCTCGGCGGGCCGCAGTTGCGCGGCGGCGAAGAAGGCGCGGGCGCGCAGCAGTCGGGCGGCGGTGTTCTCGGGGTGTGCGGCGATGACGCCGTCGAGCAGCTTCACCGCGCCCCGCGGGTCCCGTGCGGCGAGCAGCTGCTCCGCGGCACGGAAGTCGATGACGTGCGTCTCCGGAGTACGTCCGGTCGAACCGCTGGTATCGGGCACGGAAAAATCCTTCCCTGGCTGCAAGCGTTCAACGCCCGGAGCGGTGGCCGCTATTCCTGCGACGGTCCGGAGGCCTGTCGCGGCGCGCGCGCCCGGCGTGCGAGGTCGTCCCACACGTCCTTGACGCGCCGTTCCAGGTCCGCCAGCGGTACGTCGTTGTCGATCACGACGTCCGCGATCTCCCGGCGTTTCTCACGGGTCGCCTGCGCGGCCATGCGCGCGCGTGCGTCCTCCTCGGTCATGCCGCGCAGCCGCACGAGCCGGTCCAGCTGGGTCTCGGGCGGGGCGTCGACGACGATCACGACGTCGTAGAGGGGCGCCAGCCCGTTCTCGGCGAGGAGGGGGACGTCGTGGACGACGACGGCGTCCTCGGGGGCGGCGGTCTCCAGTTCGCGTGAGCGGGCACCGACGAGGGGGTGCACGATCGCGTTGAGGACGGCGAGCTTCTCCGCGTCGGCGAAGACGATGGAGCCCAGCTTGGGACGGTCGAGGCTGCCGTCCTCGGCGAGGACGTCCTCGCCGAAGGCGTCGACGACCGCCGCGAGTCCGGGGGTGCCGGGCGCTACGACCTCGCGCGCGATGCGGTCCGCGTCGATCAGCACGGCGCCGCACTCGACGAGCAGCCGGGACACCTCGCTCTTGCCGGCGCCGATCCCGCCGGTCAGGCCCACCTTCAGCATGACGGGAAGCTTAGGGCCTGCCGCCGACACTGCACCCGGCGGGCCCCCGGGCACGCACCCGGGAAGACTTCAGCCCTCTCCTTCGCGCTCGGCCAGGAACTTCTCGAACTCCCGCCCGATCTCGTCCGCCGACGGGATGTCCACCGGCTCGGCGAGCATGTTGCCGCGGGTCTCGGCGCCCGCGGCGGCGTCGTACTGGTGCTCCAGGCCCTGGACGAGAGCGGTGAGCTCCTCGTCGCCCTCCTGGATCTGGCGGTCGATCTCCGTCTGCGTCCGGTGGGCGTCCGTGCGCAGTACGTGCGCGATGCCGGGCAGGACCAGTCCGGTCGCGGCCGTGATGGCCTCCAGGACGGTCAGGGCGGCGTCCGGGTACGGGGAGCGGGCGATGTAGTGCGGGACGTGCGCGGCGACACCGAGGACGTCGTGGCCGGCGTCCATGAGGCGGTACTCGACGAGCGCCTCGGCGCTGCCCGGGACCTGGGCCTCGTCGAAGGGGCTGCGGTGGCCCGGGACGAGGTCGGTGCGGTTGCCGTGCGGGGTGAGGCCGACGGGGCGGGTGTGCGGGACGCCCATGGGGATGCCGTGGAAGTTCACGGACAGGCGCACTCCGAGCCGTTCCACGATCTGCCGCACCGCGGCGGCGAAGCGCTCCCACTCCACGTCCGGCTCGGGTCCCGACAGCAGCAGGAAGGGTGCTCCGGTGGTGTCCTGGACGAGCCGTACCTCGATGGAGGGCTCCTCGTAGTCGGTCCACCGGTCGCGCTTGAACGTCAGCAGCGGGCGACGGGCACGGTAGTCGACCAGGCGGTCGTGGTCGAAGCGGGCGACGACCTGGTGGGGCAGCGTGTCGAGCAGCCGGTCGACGATCTGGTCGCCGGTCTCCCCCGCGTCGATGTATCCGTCGAAGTGGTAGAGCATGACAAGTCCGGCCGACTCCTGGGCGAGCGCCATGTCGACGACGGCCAGCCCCTTCGGCTCCCATGCGTACAAACCCTGCGGATCAAGCACAGTGACCGCTCCTCCTCGTGTTCGTACTGCACAACGTGACACGCGGCACTGACATTCCCGGGCGAGGGCAACTCCCTCAGGAGCGCGGGGAACTGCGCGGCAAGCCCCCGCAGGCCCGCGGCCGACCGCAGGCCTGCTCGGAGCAGCACTGAGGGGCCGCACCTCGAAAGGTACGGCCCCTCAATCAGCCACTAGGCCTCAGCGGCGAGCGATCAGCTCTGGCCGCCGGCCAGCTTCTCGCGCAGCGCGGCAAGCGCCTCGTCCGAGGCCAGCGCGCCGGAGGTGTCGGCGCCCTCGGAGGAGTACGAACCGCCGGTCGCGGCCGGAGCGGCGGCCTCGCCACCCTCGGCGGCGGCAGCGGCGTCGGCCTCGCGGGACTTGATGACCTGCTGCTGGTGCTGCTCGAAGCGGGCCTGCGCCTCGGCGTACTGGCGCTCCCACTCCTCGCGCTGCTTCTCGTAACCCGGCAGCCAGTCGTTGGTCTCCGGGTCGAAGCCCTCGGGGTAGATGTAGTTGCCCTGGTCGTCGTAGGACGCGGCCATGCCGTACAGGGTCGGGTCGAACTCGACCGAGGCCGGGTCGGCACCGAAGGACTCGTTGGCCTGCTTCAGCGAGAGGCTGATGCGACGGCGCTCGAGGTCGATGTCGATGACCTTGACGAAGATCTCGTCGTTGACCTGGACGACCTGCTCCGGGATCTCCACGTGGCGCTCGGCCAGCTCGGAGATGTGGACCAGACCCTCGATGCCCTCGTCCACGCGGACGAACGCACCGAACGGAACCAGCTTCGTGACCTTGCCGGGCACGACCTGGCCGATCTGGTGGGTGCGGGCGAACTGCTGCCACGGGTCTTCCTGGGTCGCCTTCAGCGACAGGGAGACACGCTCGCGGTCCATGTCGACGTCGAGGACCTCGACCGTGACCTCCTGGCCGACCTCGACGACCTCGGAGGGGTGGTCGATGTGCTTCCAGGACAGCTCGGAGACGTGAACCAGACCGTCGACGCCACCCAGGTCCACGAAGGCACCGAAGTTGACGATCGAGGAGACCACACCGGAGCGGACCTGACCCTTCTGCAGGGTCGTGAGGAACGTCTGGCGGACCTCGGACTGGGTCTGCTCCAGCCAGGCACGGCGGGACAGGACCACGTTGTTGCGGTTCTTGTCCAGCTCGATGATCTTCGCCTCGAGCTCCTTGCCCACGTAGGGCTGGAGGTCGCGGACGCGGCGCATCTCGACCAGGGAGGCCGGGAGGAAGCCGCGGAGGCCGATGTCGAGGATGAGACCACCCTTGACGACCTCGATGACGGTACCGGTGACGATGCCGTCCTCTTCCTTGATCTTCTCGATCGTGCCCCAGGCACGCTCGTACTGGGCGCGCTTCTTCGAGAGGATCAGGCGGCCTTCCTTGTCCTCCTTCTGGAGGACCAGGGCCTCGATCTCGTCGCCGACGGCGACGACCTCGTTCGGGTCGACGTCGTGCTTGATCGAGAGCTCGCGGCTCGGGATGACACCTTCGGTCTTGTAACCGATGTCGAGCAGGACCTCGTCCCGGTCGACCTTCACGATGACGCCGTCGACGATGTCGCCGTCGTTGAAGTACTTGATCGTCTCGTCGATCGCTGCGAGGAATGCTTCCTCGTTACCGATGTCGTTGACCGCTACCTGCGGGGTGGTGGCGGTGGTCTCGGTGCTGCTCGTCATGTGGGAAAGGGCTCCGGTACGGACATTGAAGTCGTAGGTACTGCTTACGCCGGGAGCCCGTTTCGCTCTGCAGAAGCCGGACAGCCAAGGAAGCGCCCCACCAGCGAACTGGCGACAGCGCCTCGACAACCGAGGGGACATACAACAGATGCGAGCGCAGCCTGCTACGTCTGAGGTGCGCAGGCCCGCAGCGCAACTTGTAGCATACGGGGGCAGCCGGGCATGGTCAATGCGCGAAGGCGCACACCCGGGGCGGATCGCCGCATTCCCGGCACACAACCTGTCTCCTGAGGCCGAAAAGGCCGCAGGAAATCCCTCCGGCGACACTTCGGTGGCACCGCCGGGCGGGTTGCACGGAAGAGTACGACGAGGGAGCCGATCATCCAAGAGCCCGTATCGCCCCGGCCGGAGTCCGATCCCGCCTTCGAGCCGGAGGCCACCCGACGCGAGTCCGACGTCACGGAGAGCGCCCGCGCCAACCGGGGCTGGTGGGACCGCAACGCGGACGAGTACCAGATCGAGCACGGCACGTTCCTCGGCGACGACCGCTTCGTGTGGTGCCCCGAGGGCCTGGACGAGGTGGAGGCCGAGCTGCTCGGCCCGGCGGAGGAACTGAAGGGCCGGGACGTCCTGGAGATCGGAGCCGGCGCCGCCCAGTGCTCGCGCTGGCTGGCCGCCCAGGGCGCGCACCCGGTCGCCCTGGACCTCTCCCACCGCCAGCTCCAGCACGCCCTGCGCATCGGCGGAACGTTCCCGCTCGTCTGCGCCGACGCCTCCGTGCTGCCCTTCGCGGACGCCTCCTTCGACCTGGCCTGCTCGGCGTACGGGGCGCTGCCCTTCGTCGCGGACCCGGTTCTGGTCCTGAAGGAGGTGCGCCGGGTGCTGCGCCCGGGCGGCCGTTTCGTCTTCTCCGTGACCCACCCGATCCGCTGGGCCTTCCCGGACGAGCCGGGGCCCGAGGGCCTCTCGGTCTCCGCCTCCTACTTCGACCGCACGCCCTACGTCGAGCAGGACGAGGAGGGCCGCGCGGTCTACGTCGAGCACCACCGCACGCTCGGCGACCGGGTGCGCGACGTCGTGGCGGCGGGCTTCCGTCTGGTGGACCTGGTGGAGCCGGAGTGGCCGGACTGGAACACCTCGGAGTGGGGCGGCTGGTCGCCGCTGCGCGGCAGCCTCATCCCGGGAACGGCCATCTTCGTCTGCGAGCGCGACTAGTCGCCGCCGAACCCCCGCATCCTCACGCGCGCGTAAGGATGCGGGGGTTCTCGCCTGCGCGCACGCGCGCGGTTACGCGTTCCTGCGGCGTACGACACTGGGGGGCGTGATCCGCTACGACTCCCTGGACGCGCTGCCCGTGCGGGCCGCCCTGCCCGCTCTGAACGACGCCCTGGACGGGCACGGCACCGCCGTCCTGGCCGCGCCGCCCGGCACCGGCAAGACGACGCTGGTGCCGTTGGCGCTGGCGGGCCTGCTGGGCGAGGGGCCTGTGCGGCGGGTGGTCGTGGCCGAGCCGCGGCGGATCGCGGCGCGGGCGGCGGCCCGGCGGATGGCCTGGCTGCTGGGCGAGAAGGCGGGCGAGAGCGTCGGGTTCACGGTGCGCGGGGAGCGGGTCGTCGGGCGGCACACGCGCGTGGAGGTGGTGACGACCGGTGTGCTGCTGCAACGCCTCCAGCGCGACCAGGAGCTGACCGGCGTCGACGTCGTGGTCCTGGACGAGTGCCATGAGCGGCATCTGGACGCTGACACGGCCGCCGCCTTCCTGTGGGACGTCCGCGAGGCGTTGCGGCCGGAGCTGCGGCTGGTGGCCGCGTCTGCGACGACCGACACGCAGGCCTGGTCACGGCTGCTGGGCGACGCGCCGGTCGTCGAGGCCCACGCCACCGTCTACGACGTCGGGGTCGTCTGGGTGCCGCCGCCGCGTCCGGTGCGGCCGCCGCACGGCATGCGGGTCGATCCGGCGCTGCTGTCGCACGTGGCGTCGGTGGTGCGGCGGGCGCTGGCCGAGCGGTCGGGGGACGTGCTGTGCTTCCTGCCGGGCGTCGGTGAGATCGCGCGGGTCGCGGGACAGCTCGGGGATCCGGGCGGGGTGGACGTGCTCCAGGTGCACGGGCGGGCGGCGGCGGCCGTGCAGGACGCGGTGCTGGCGCCCGGTGAACGGCGCCGGGTGGTCCTGGCGACGTCGGTGGCCGAGTCGTCGCTGACGGTGCCCGGGGTGCGGGTGGTCGTGGACTCGGGGCTCGCGCGGGAGCCCCGGGTGGACCACGCGCGCGGGCTGAGCGCGCTGACGACCGTGCGGGCCTCTCAGGCGGCCACGCGGCAGCGGGCCGGACGGGCCGGGCGTGAGGCGCCCGGCGTGGTGTACCGGTGCTGGGCGGAGGCAGAGGACGCCCGCCTCCCGCGTTTCCCGTCCCCGGAGATCAAGGTGGCCGACCTCACGGCGTTCGCCCTGCAGGCGGCGTGCTGGGGCGACCCCGACGCCTCCGGGCTGGCGTTGCTGGACCCGCCGCCGGGCGGGGCGATGGCGGCGGCGAGGAGCCTGCTCGCGGCGATCGGCGCGGTGGATTCCGCCGGCCGGGCCACGGAACGGGGTGTGCGGCTGGCGCGGCTGGGGTTGCACCCCCGGCTGGGGCGGGCGCTGCTCGACGGGGCGTCTTTGGTGGGTGCGGAGCGGGCCGCCGAGGTCGTCGCTCTGCTGAGCGAGGAGGCTCCGCGGGAGTACGGGGACGACCTGGCGGGCGCCTTGCGGAGTGCTCGGCGTGGCGGCGACGCCTATGCGGGGCGGTGGCGGTCGGAGGTGCGGCGGCTGCGGGCCGTCGCGGCGGAGTTCCCCCCGCCGCCCGCCCATGGCACTCCTCCGCCGGAAGTGCGCACCGAGGACGGTCGCGTCGGCCTCGTCGCCGCCCTCGCCTTCCCCGAGCGCCTCGCCAGGGCCGACGGCGGCTCCGCGCTCATGGTCTCCGGTACCCGCGCCGAACTCCGGGAGGGCTCCGGCCTGCGCGGCGCCCCGTGGATCGCCGTGGCCGTGGCGGACCGTCCCGTGGGCAAGGGGCACGCGCGTGTGCAGCTCGCGGCGGTCGTCGACGAGGAGGTCGCCCGCCTCGCGGCCGCCCCGCTGCTCGACGAGCGGGACGAGGTCCACTGGTCCGACGGCGACGTGGTCGCCCGGCGCGTCGAACGGCTCGGTGCGGTGGAGCTGGGGGTTCGGCCCCTCAGGGACGCCGACCCCGCGCTCGTACGCCGGGCCGTCCTGGAGGGGCTGCGGCAGGAGGGGCTGGCACTGCTGCGGTGGTCGTCGGAGGCTGAGGTGCTGCGGCAGCGGCTGGCGTTCCTGCGGCTGCACGTCGGGGAGCCGTGGCCCGACGTGTCCGACGCGTCGCTCCACGCGCGCGTGGAGGACTGGCTGGAGCCGGAGCTCGGCCGGGCCCGGCGGCGTGCCGATCTCGCGCGGATCGACGCCGGGCAGGCGCTCGCCCGACTGCTGCCCTGGGCCTCGGGTGAGGCGGCCCGGCTGGACGAGCTGGCGCCGGAGCGGATCACGGTACCGAGTGGGTCCGGGGTCCGGATCGACTACGCCGACCCCGAGCAGCCCGTGCTCGCGGTGAAGCTGCAGGAGATGTTCGGGCTGCAGGAGTCGCCGCGGATCGCGGGTGTGCCGCTGCTCGTGCACCTGCTCTCCCCCGCCGGGCGGCCCGCGGCCGTCACCTCCGACCTCGCCTCCTTCTGGCGGGACGGCTACAAGGGCGTGCGGGCGGAGCTGCGCGGCCGCTATCCGAAGCATCCGTGGCCGGAGGACCCGGCCGGCGCGGTGCCGACCCGGCACACCAACGCGCGGCTCAGGCGGTGACCGGCTCCGGTGCGGCGGGCTCGGCGGGCGAGGGCTCGTCCGGGCGGCGGCCGCGCGCCTCGAGGCAGAGGGACAGGGCCAGCAGGAGGGCGCCGAGGAGCAGGAAGCCCCAGGGGAGGTGGGACGTCATGAGCAGGACCAGGGTGCGGTTGGACCTGACCAGGTCGACGGTGTGCTCGAGGTAGTCCTCGCGCATCTTGACGTGCCCGGCGAACGCCGTCACCTTGTCGCGGTCGCCGAGCAGGGTTCCGCCGCGGAGTTCCTCCTTGTGGATCTCCTCGCCGTACACGGGTGCTCCGGTGAGGGGTTCGACCCAGAACTTCCGGACGGTGGTGTACCACCGGGTGGTGCCGGTCGCGGCGACGGTCTCCGGGGTGATGCCGGCGACCGGCATGGTCCTGGGCATGGGGACCTCGGTCCAGGGGATGGTCTGCTCGAAGTAGTAGACCTCCAGGCCGTGGAAGTCGCGGGCGCCCTTGTAGTGGATGGGGGCGGTGACGCGGGCCTGGGCGTCGAAGTACTCGTAGTCCCGCTTCTCCGTCAGGAACGGCCACTTGAACTCCAGGCCCTCCCGGCGCACCGGGTCGCCGTCGACCATCTCGCCGGTGGCGTGCACGGGTTCCTGGGTGTGGGCGTCGAAGATGTAGCGCTCGGGGACCCGGGAGACCATCCTGCCGTCGGGGCCCTGGACGTAGGACAGGCCGTCCCAGACGACGACGTCCCGGCCGGCCGTCTTCTCGATCTCCTCGGAGGCCTCCACGTTGCCCTTGAGGGTCTGCACGATGGTGACCTCGGGGACCGTGCGGGCGGTCATCGTGCCGTAGTCGAGGAGGGTGGCGTTCTTCGCCTCCAGGACCATGCTCTGGTACGCGTTCGCCGGAACCTTGGCCAGGCGGGGGAAGGCGTACCAGCGCAGCAGCGGGGACAGTGCCGCGAAGAACACGGCGAGGGCGAGCAGGATCAGGCTGGCCTTGCGGCGCATCTCGGCCTCCCCTCCCGGGTGGTCACGGGTGTGCGGGCACGGTCGTCAGCAGCGGTTCCGGGGAGGTCCGGCCCGTCGGGGTGCCCACGGCGGTGAGCGTGAGGACGAGGGCGATCGCGACGGCGAGGCCGGTCGCGGCGGCGATCAGGGCGCGCATACGGGCCTCCCGGCGCGGGGCGGTGACCACAGGAACTGATGGTTCGTCAGGTCGGGGCACCGTAGCAACGGGCGGGCGAGATGAGAACACGTCGCACACGACGACGGCGCCCCGCTCGGGTGGAGGGGGCGCCGCCGTCGTACGGAGAGGGTTACGAGCCGGTCGTCGCCGACTCCGACGGGCTCGCGGACGGGCTCCCGGAGGCGCTCTCCGAGGGGCTCGGCGAGGACGACGGGGCGGCGGTGACGGTCAGTTCGACCGTGAGGGTGGCTCCGCCCGTGGTGGTGATGCGCAGCAGGAACGTGCCGGTGGTGTCGTCGGCGTAGAGCTTCGGCAGCTTCAGCAGGCCGTCGGCGCCGGTCTGCAGGTCCGTCAGGGCGCGGACGGGGTTGCCGGCGGCGTCCTTGAAGTAGGGGCCCTTGTCGATCGCGGTCGCGTCGTCGGCCGACTTCACCAGGGTGGCGGTGGCCGCCACCCTGCCGGCCGCGGCGCCCTTGTACGTTGCCTTGACCTCGACCTGCTCGGCGAACTCCCCGCCCGCGGTGCAGGTCAGGGCGGTGCTGCTGGTCCGGGCGAGGGCGTCGGCGGCGCGGGCCGTGACGGTGGCCGTGTAGTCCAGGGCGGAGATCAGGCGGCCCACGACCGTGGCACGCACGGTGAAGGCTCCGGTCTTCTCGCCCGCTTGGAGGGCAGGTGCGGTGGCCACGCCCTTGCTGTCGGTGATGATCGTGGCGAAGCGCTCGCCGCCCGTGAAGGTGGCGTCGGTGTCGCCGACGATGGTGAAGCGGACCCTGACCTTGCCGACGGCCTTTCCGGCCTCGGTCTCGGTCCGCGCGCTGATCCGCTGCGTGAACGCGTCGCCCGCCATGGCGGTGAGCTTGCCCGTGCCCGCGTCCTCGATGTGGTGGACCGTGTCGGTCGGCGTCGGGGCCGGAGTGGTGGGTGTCGTGGGCGTGGTCGGCGTGGTCGGCTTGGTCGGCTTGGTGGGCGTCGTCGGCTTGGTAGGCGTGGGGCTCGGCGAGGGCTTCGCCGGCGGCGTGGAGGGCGTGGGCGACGTGGACGGGGAGGTGGTCGCCCCTCCGTCGTTGTCGTCGCTGCGGTTGGACGGCAGGCTGCCGGTGCCGTCGGGGATCTCGTGGGTGCCCTTGCGGTAGTACTCCAGCCACGAGCGGACCGTGTTGAAGTACTCCGTGGAGTTGTTGTAGCTGAGGATCGCGCTGCGCAGCCCGGAGGCGGTCGACATGTCCCAGCTGTAGCGGCACAGGTAGTGACCGGCGGCGAGGGCCGCGTCGTAGATGTTGTTGGGGTCCTTCTTGCCGTCGCCGTTGCCGTCGCGGCCCGCCCACGCCCAGGTGGACGGGATGAACTGCATGGGGCCCACGGCGCGGTCGTAGGTGGTGTCACCGTCGTAGGCGCCGTTGTCGGTGTCGCTGATGTTGGCGAAGCCGTTGCCGTTGAGGACCGGGCCGAGGATCGGCGAGTAGGTGGTGCCGTCGGCGGACACGCGGCCGCCCCGGGCCTGCCCCGACTCGACCTTGCCGATGGCGGCGAGGAGTTCCCACGGCAGGTTGCAGCCGGGCTTGGCGTCGGCGAGGGCCGCCGCGGCCTTCTTGTAGGCGTCCAGCACGGTCGCCGGGATGCCGGCCTCCGTGTCACCGGTGGCGGCCGGGGTGGTGCCGGCGCTCTGGCTCGGCGAGGGGCTGGGGCTGTTCAGCGGCGGCAGGTCCGTGTAGTAGGGCGAGTTGCCGGTGGCGCTGTCCTCGACGCCCGTGTCGGCGGACGGGGAGTCGGCGGCGGTCCGTCCGCCGGCCTGGCCGCCGGCCGTGACGTCGGGTGCCTGGGACGCGGCCAGGGCCGCGACGGCCACCGCGGCCACGGTGGTGTTGACCGCTCCCTTGCGCAGCCTCCTGCCGAAATGCGCCGACATGAAGTGAACCCCTCCCGTGGACACCCGAGCGCCCGTCTCCGTCTGTCTCTCTCGCCCTGCAGGACGACCAGCCTCACTCGCCCTGTTGGGACGATCATCCCGCCCCGTGGGTTGCGCTCCCGGGCGGTTTGCGCTGTTCTGTTCGCTTGTTCGACCGCGCCCGCGGGCACGGCGATCCACAGGACCCTACGACAACTTGGTTTGCACCGGCACCCGTTCGAACCCGGTATTCACCTGCCGGTCACCTCGTCCGGCCTGTCGGTGGCCTCCCGCATACTGGTCGCGTCGTCGAAGATCCGGCCGGCCCGTCCGGCAACGTCCGCCCCGGGGAGCCCAGTTGCCGTTCACCCTGAGTCACGCCGCGGCCGTGCTGCCCGCCGTCCGCGCGGACGGCTCCGGCCGCGGACGGCTCGTCCCCGCCTTCCTGGTGGCGGGTTCCTTCGCGCCCGACCTGACCTACTACGCGGCGAGCGTCGCCTCCGAGGCCATGGCCTTCGGCGACGTCACCCACTCCTTCACCGGCGTCCTCACCGTCGACGTGCTCGTCACCTGGGCGCTGGTGGGCCTGTGGCTGCTGGTCCGCGAACCGCTCGTGGCGCTCCTGCCGCGCTCCCGTCAGGGCCGTGCGGCCACCCTGACGCGCTGCGGATCCCCCCGCGCGCGTGTCCGGCCGTCCACGCTGCTGTGGTGGTACGTGTCGGCGGTGCTCGGCTCGCTGACCCACGTGGTGTGGGACGCCTTCACCCACCTCGACCGGTGGGGCATGCGACTGTTCCCGGTGCTCGGCGAGAACATCGCGGGCTCACCGCTGTACTGGTACCTGCAGTACGGCGGTTCGGCCGTCGCCGCGCTCGTGATCGCCCTCTTCGTGGCGCACGCGCTGCGCCGAACGCCCGCCGCCGACCCGGTCGGAGTCCCCCTGCTGTCCGTTCGGGACCGGTGGTGCGCCGGAGCCGTGATCGGCGGCTGTGCGCTGGTCGCGGCGGTGCAGCGGGCGACCCGGTGGTGGGAGTACTGGGGTTCCCGGGCAAAGCCGTACGAACTGATCCCCACGCTGTGCTTCGGCGCCGGCGCCGGGCTGGTGCTGGGGCTGCTTCTCTACGCCGTGGGCGTGCGCGTGAGCCGCCCGGCGGCCCGGGAGACCGTCCGGCGACCGGACGAGGTCAGCGTTCGCTGAACGGCTCGCCTCCCGGCGTCATACTCGCGACGAAGACGGTCATACGGCGGCCCGCCCGCGGTCTGCGGAGCCGGCCGAGCCCGTCGAGAGCGAGGGCCAGGTAGCCCCGCGCGACCTCCGCCCGGGCGATCGGGGCGAGCCGCCCGAGGCGTGCGGCGGCCTCCCGGAGGGCCGTGCGGGCAGTCCGGGGGACACGGGGAGTGGCGGCGCCGCGCGAGAAGGCGGGGAGCGGTCGCCCCAAGGGCGTCGCGTCGGGGTTGACCTGCTGTTCGGCGGTCGCCGTGGCGTGAACGCGTGCGGGTGCCGTCCGGCGGTGGAGCATGCGTATACCCATGGCGGCATCTTGGCGGGCGGACGTGGCGGGGGCGTTCCGACAAGGGCCACGTGGGTGAGGTCCCTTCGGGGCACACGACGGCCCCCTGACCCTGGCGGAGCACGCGGACACCGCCTCACCACGGCCCCCTGCCCCGCCGGGGGACGCGGCGAGAACACACGGATGGACCCTGCGCCGATTCACCCGCCCGTGGACCGGCCCCGCCGTCCACGGGCGACAGCGGGCCGACCGGTACCCGGGCCGAGCGACCCACCGACCGCGAACCGGCCCCGACCGCTGCCCGCGACGACGCCGCGAGCAGCAGCCGGCCCGACGCACCCTCCCCCGTACGCACCAGCCGCCCTCGGGCAGGACCCACCGGATCCCGCCCGCCGGAGGCTAGTGCGCTGCCGACTCCCAGTCCGCGCCCGAGCCCACCGACACGTCCAGGGGCGCCCTGAGGTGGACGGCGGTGGACATCTCGCGGCGCACGAGTTCCTCGGCCGTCGCGCGCTCGCCGGGGGCGATCTCCAGGACGACTTCGTCGTGGACCTGGAGCAGCATGCGGGACTTCAGGCCGGCCTCCCGCAGCGCGCTGTCCACCTTGAGCATGGCGATCTTGACGATGTCGGCCGCCGTGCCCTGGATGGGCGCGTTGAGGGCCATGCGCTCGGCCGCCTCGCGGCGCTGGCGGTTGTCGCTGTTGAGGTCGGGCAGGTAGCGGCGGCGCCCGAAGAGCGTCGCCGTGTAGCCGGTCGCCCGGGCCTCGTCGACCGCTCGGCGCAGGTAGTCCCGTACGCCGCCGAAGCGCTCGAAGTAGGCGTCCATCAGGGCGCGGGCCTCCGCCGCCTCGATGTTCAGCTGCTGGGAGAGGCCGAACGCCGACAGACCGTACGCCAGGCCGTACGACATCGCCTTGATCTTGCGGCGCATCTCC
This sequence comes from Streptomyces sp. NPDC052016, assembly GCF_044548445.1. Lineage (NCBI taxonomy): Bacteria > Bacillati > Actinomycetota > Actinomycetes > Kitasatosporales > Streptomycetaceae > Streptomyces > Streptomyces sp. NPDC052016. The sequence continues at coordinate 2,851 of NZ_JBIUBX010000017.1, read as the reverse complement.
GCGTCCACGGCGGTGGGCTCGACGCCGAAGACCTGCGAGGCGGCCGTGGTGTGCAGGTCCTCTCCGGAGGTGAACGCCTCGATGAGGCCCTCGTCCTCGGAGAGATGGGCCATGACCCGCAGCTCGATCTGGCTGTAGTCGGCGGTCATCAGGGACTCGAAGCCCTCACCGACGACGAAGCCGCGGCGGATGGCCCGTCCCTCGTCCGTGCGGACGGGGATGTTCTGCAGGTTCGGGTCGGTGGAGGACAGGCGGCCGGTGGCGGCGACGGTCTGGTTGAACGTCGTGTGGATGCGGCCGTCCGCGGCGATCGTCTTGATCAGGCCCTCGACGGTGACGCGCAGCTTCGCCTGTTCGCGGTGGCGGAGCATGATGACCGGCAGCTCGTTGTCCGTCTGGGTGGCGAGCCAGGCCAGGGCGTCGGCGTCCGTCGTGTAGCCCGTCTTCGTCTTCTTCGTCTTGGGCAGGCCCAGCTCGCCGAAGAGGACTTCCTGGAGCTGCTTGGGGGAGCCCAGGTTGAACTCGTGCCCGGCCGCCGCGTGCGCCTCCTTCACGGCCTGCTGGACGGCACCCGCGAACATCTGCTCCATGGCCTGCAGGTGGGCCCGGTCGGCGGCGATGCCGTGCCGCTCCATGCGGGCGAGGAGGGCGGAGGTGGGCAGCTCCATGTCGCGCAGCAGGTCCGAGGCGCCGACCTCCTCCAGGCGGCCCCGGAACGCCTCGCCCAGGTCGAGGATCGCGCGGGCCTGCACCATCAGCGCCTCGGCCTCGGCACCGTCGTCGGCGCCGAAGGCGAGCTGCCCGTCGGCCGCGGCGGCGGGGGCCAGCTCCCGGTGCAGGTACTCCATGGACAGCGCGTCCAGGTCGAAGGAGCGTCGGCCCGGCTTGACCAGGTAGGCGGCGAGAGCGGTGTCCATGGAGACGCCGGCGATGCTCCAGCCGTGCTCGGCGAAGACACGCATGGCGCCCTTGGCGTCGTGCAGGATCTTGGGACGGTCCTCGGCGGCCAGCCAGGCCGCCCACGCGTTCTCGTCGGCCTCGTCCAGCTCCGAGGGGTCGAACCAGGCAGCCGCTCCGCCGGCCGCGGCGAGCGCGACCTCGGCGACCGAGCCGGTGCCCAGCGCCCAGGTGTCGACGGTGGCGACACCGAGTGTCTCCGTGCCGTGTTCGGCGAGCCAGCCGGCCAGCTCGCCCGTGCCCAGCACGGAGCCGTCCACGGCCACACCCCCGGTGACCACCGGGGTGGTCTCGGCCTCCGCGCCGCCCGGATCGACGGCGAGGAGCCGCTCGCGCAGCGAGGGGTTGCGGATCTCCAGGGTGTCCAGGACCATCGCGACGGCCTTGCGGTCGTACGGCGCCCGCTCGAGGTCGGCGACCCCCTTGGGCAGCTCCACGTTCCGCTCCAGCTCGGTGAGGCGGCGGTTGAGCTTGACGGCCTCCAGGTGGTCGCGCAGGTTCTGCCCGGCCTTGCCCTTGACCTCCTCGACCCGCTCGACCAGCTCCGCGAACGAACCGAACTGGTTGATCCACTTCGCGGCCGTCTTCTCCCCCACACCGGGGATGCCCGGCAGGTTGTCGGACGGGTCACCGCGCAGGGCCGCGAAGTCGGGGTACTGGGAGGGCGTCAACCCGTACTTCTCGACGACCTTCTCCGGGGTGAAGCGGGTCAGCTCGGAGACGCCCTTCGTCGGGTACAGCACGGTGGTGTGCTCGCTCACGAGCTGGAAGGAGTCACGGTCGCCGGTGACGATCAGCACTTCGAAACCCTCGGCCTCGGCCTGGGTGGCGAGCGTGGCGATCACGTCGTCGGCCTCGAAGCCGTCGACCGCGAACCGCGAGACGTGCATCGCGTCGAGCAGCTCCCCGATCAGCTCGACCTGCCCCTTGAACTCGTCCGGGGTCTTCGAACGGTTCGCCTTGTACTCCGTGAACTCCTCGGACCGCCAGGTCTTGCGGGAGACGTCGAAGGCGACCGCGAAGTGCGTGGGCGCCTCGTCACGCAGGGTGTTGGCCAGCATCGACGCGAAGCCGTAGATCGCGTTCGTCGGCTGGCCCGTCGCGGTCGTGAAGTTCTCCGCGGGCAGCGCGAAGAACGCGCGGTAGGCCAGCGAGTGCCCGTCCATGAGCATCAGACGGGGCCGCTCGCCGCCGGAGGTCTTCTCGGTCTTCTTCGATGCTGTCTCTGCCACGCCCCCGATCCTGCCACGCCCCACTGACACTCCGACCCACCCCCGCTCCGCCCCCACCCCCGGCCGGCCAACCCCTGACGCGGGAGCGCCCCCCGAACCCACCCGCACCCGCCATCGCACCGGATCGGGTCATGGCCCTACGGCGCAGCCGAAACGCTCCCGCACCCGCCCGGCGACCGGAACAGGCCATGGCACCGCGCCGCAGCCCAAACCCTCCCGCACCCGCCCGGCGACCGGAACGGTCATGGCACCGCGCCGCAGCCCAAACCCTCCCGCACCCGCCCGGCGACCGGAACGGTCATGGCACCGCGCCGCAGCCCGAACCCACCCGCACCCGCCATCGCACCGGATCGGGTCATGGCGTCGGCGCGCAGCCAGGACGCTCCCGCAGCCGCCCGCGGCGGGGAGTGGGTCGTGGCGGTGCGGCGCAGCCCGTCGCGTAGCGCTGCACGGCCAAGGGCCACCAATTCCAGCAAGCGGCCGTACGCCCAACCGGCGACGGGCTCGCCGCACCGCCACGACCCCGACCCACCCACACCCCGGCACGCGACGGCACACCCTCGGCCGGCACCTGAACCCGCACCCCAACCCCAACCCCCCCCCCCCCCCCCACCCCCCCCCCACCCCCCCCCACCCCCCCCCCCCCCCCCCCCCCCCCCCCC
>NZ_JBIUBX010000016.1:0-221065 GCF_044548445.1 Streptomyces sp. NPDC052016 | reverse complement strand
CTTCGTCCAGGCACTCCGCGCCCTCCACGCGGAGCACGCGGTGCCCGTTTGCCCCTCGGGGGGGGGGGGGGGGGGGTGGGGGTTTGTGGGGGGGGGGGGGGGGGGGGGGGGGGGGTCCCCCCCCCCCCCCGCCCCTGCTCATCCCCTCTCCCGGGGGCTCCGCTCGGACGCCCCGACCGGCGCTCGTCGGGGGCCGTCGCGCGGGCCCGACGCACGGCCCGCCCCGGTGCGGATGGGTGGGCACAGGCCGTGGGCCCGGGGCGAAGCCCCAGTGGCCGTCCGCACCGACCGGGGGCATCCCATCGGCGGACGTCAGCCGTAGGGTGGTCGCATGAACGATCGCATGGTGTGGATCGACTGCGAGATGACCGGCCTCTCGCTGTCCGACGACGCTCTCATCGAGGTTGCCGCCCTCGTCACCGACTCCGAGCTGAACGTCCTCGGCGAGGGTGTGGACATCGTCATCCGGCCGCCGGACTCGGCGCTGGAGACGATGCCGGAGGTGGTACGTCAGATGCACACCGCGTCGGGCCTGCTGGACGAGCTCCCGGGCGGCACGACGCTCGCCGACGCCGAGGAGCAGGTCCTGGCGTACGTCCGCGAGCACGTGAAGGAGCCGGGCAAGGCCCCCCTGTGCGGGAACTCCGTCGGCACCGACCGCGGCTTCCTCCTCCGCGACATGCCGACCCTGGAGGACTACCTCCACTACCGCATCGTCGACGTCTCCAGCATCAAGGAGCTCGCCCGCCGCTGGTACCCGAGGGCGTACTTCAACAGCCCCGAGAAGAACGGCAACCACCGCGCCCTCGCCGACATCCGCGAATCCATCGCCGAGCTGCGCTACTACCGCGAGGCCATCTTCGTACCGCAGCCCGGCCCGGACTCCGACACGGCGAAGACGATCGCCGCCAAGCACGTCCTGCCCGCCCGGTAGCGGCGCCCGCGTGAGGCGCCGCGCGGCGCCCGCGGAAAGCCGTGCGCGAGCACCCCTTCGGACCCTGTACACTTTTTCTCGGCCGGTCGGGGAAACCACCCAGTGAACCGCCGGTCATGGTGGGTGTAGCTCAGCTGGTAGAGCACCTGGTTGTGGTCCAGGATGCCGCGGGTTCGAGTCCCGTCACTCACCCTGAGTAATCAGCCGGTGGCCTCGCGAGAGGCCACCGGCTGATGCGTTTCCCGGGCACACCGGGGCCGCCCGGATTCCAGGAGGTTCCCGTCTCCGCACTCCCGCACGCCGAACCGATCCGCACGGCACGCCTCGACCTGCTCCCCCTCCGCGTCGACCACGCCGAGGAGATGGCCGTCGTCCTGTCCGACCCCGCGCTGCACACGTTCATCGGGGGCTCCCCGCTCGACGCCGCGGCCCTGCGCGCCCGCTACGAGCGGCTCGTCGCCGGCTCCCCCGACCCGGCCGTCTCCTGGTGCAACTGGGTCCTGCGGCTGCGCGAGGAATCCGCCCCGCTCGGCGGCAAGGAGTTTGCCCCGCTCACCGGCACCGTGCAGGCCACGGTCACCGACCGGGGCGCCGCCGCGGAGATCGCCTGGGTCGTCGGCACCCCCTGGCAGGGGCGAGGCCTCGCCTCCGAGGCGGCCCGGGGCCTCGCCGGATGGCTGCGGGAGCACGGCGTCCGTACGGTTCTCGCCCACATCCACCCGGACCACACGGCATCGGCCGCGGTCGCCACGGCCGCGGGACTGGCGCCGACCGGTGAGGAGCAGGACGGCGAACAGCGGTGGCGGCTGACGGGCGGACCGCCGGACAGCCCCTGACCCGGGCGGTCCTCGGCTTCGACCCCGCCGCCGCTCCGGCTCGCCCTCCGGAGGCCTCCGGGCCCGCCTACGACGAGGCCCGACCCACCAGTTCCGTGGCGAGCACCACCTGCCGGCGCTCCAGCCCCCGCGACACCGCCGGGCGGCGATCGGCGATCTCCGTGAGGAGGAGGTCCAGCATCCTGCGGCCCATCTCCTCGATGGGCTGGCGGACGCTGGTCAGGGGCGGGTCCATGTGGCGGGCGATGGCGGAGTCGTCGTAGCCGACCAGCGCCACGTCCTCCGGGATGCGGCGGCCCGCCTCACGCAGGGCCTGGCGGGCGCCGGCCGCCATGACGTCGGAGCCGGCGAAGACCGCGTCCAGGGAGGGGGTGCGGGCGAGCAGGTCGGCCATCGCGCGACGGCCGCCCTCCTCGGTGAAGTCACCCGGCTCGATGAGGCCTTCCTCCACCTCGCACCCGGCGTCGCGCAGCGCGTCGCGGTAGCCGTCGACGCGGCGCTGGGCGCCGTAGACGTCGAGGCGGCCGGTGATGTGGGCGATGCGGCGGCGGCCCCGGGCCAGCAGGTGCTCCACTGCGGAGCGGGCGCCGCCGTAGTTGTCGGAGTCGACCGAGGGGAGCGTCTCCGCTGCGGAGCGGGGGCCGCTGATCACGGCCGGGATCTCCAACTGGGCGAGGAGGTCCGGCAGCGGGTCGTCCGCGTGCACCGAGACCAGCAGGACGCCGTCCACCCGGTGCGCCGCCAGGTACTGGGCGAGCCGGCGCCGCTCGCGGTCGCTGCCCGCGAAGATCAGGAGCAACTGCATCTCGGTGTCGGCGAGTTCGGCGCCGACACCGCGCAGTATGTCCGAGAAGTACGGCTCGGCGAAGAAGCGGGTCTCCGGCTCGGGGACGACGAGGGCGATCGCGTCCGTACGGTTGGCGGCGAGGGCACGGGCCGCGGTGTTGGGGACGTAACCGAGCTCGGCGACCGCGGCCTCGACGGCGGCGCGGGTCGCGTCGCTCACCCTGGGCGAGCCGTTGATCACCCGGGAGACCGTGCCCCGGCCCACGCCGGCGCGTGCGGCCACCTCTTCGAGGGTCGGCCGGCCACCGCTCCGGCCCCGCGCTCCGTGGCTTGCCATGGGCTCCGCCTTCCCGCCGTTCGTCATCACGCGCTGGCCTGGAATGTAACAGTCCCTTCTGTTCCCACCACCCGTAACCGGAGGTGGTACGACCGCACACCGGGTGTCGTACGATCGCGCACCGGTCGCCGCACCGTCGGCCGAAAAGCATCGCCCACCGGAGTTAGCTAACAGCCGGATAACTGAACGCGTCTCTCCGCGCCCCCACCCTTGACACCCCCGCCCGAACCGACGACTCTTCAACACATCACTTGTGGGAGCGCTCCCACGGTACCTGACACATACACATCCCGCACGTTCCCCGCCCGAGCCGCAGCGAGAAACTAACGGGCCCAACCATGCAGTTGGCCGGGGGGTCGGCACGTCAGGGCAACAGGAGGACGCAATGCGAGCACGTACCCGAACCTCCCGTCGGGTGGTGGTCCTGGCGACCGTCGCGACGCTGGGCGCCGGGCTGCTGGCCGGCTGTGCCGACGACGGCGGCAACGAGGGTTCCGACGGTTCGTCGTCCGGCGACGGCAAGGGCAAGACCACGATCACGCTGGGCCTTTTCGGCACGATGGGCTTCAAGGAGGCCGGCCTCTACGCCGAGTACGAGAAGCTCAACCCGAACATCAAGATCGCCGAGAACGTCATCGAGCGGAACGAGAACTACTACCCGGCGCTCGTCAACCACCTCACCACCAACAGCGGTCTCCAGGACATCCAGGCCGTCGAGGTCGCCAACATCGCCGAGGTGACCGCCACCCAGAGCGCCAAGCTCCAGGACATGTCCAAGGTTTCGGGCGTGAACAAGAGCAACTGGCTGGACTGGAAGTGGGCGCAGGCCACGACGAAGGACGGCAAGACGATCGGTCTCGGCACCGACGTCGGCCCGATGGCCCTCTGCTACCGCACCGACCTCTTCCAGCAGGCCGGTCTGCCCACCGACCCGACGGAGGTCGGCAAGCTGTGGGCGGGCGACTGGAACAAGTTCGTCTCGGTCGGTGAGCAGTACAAGGCCAAGGCGCCCAAGGGCACCTTCTTCATGGACTCTCCCGGCGGTCTGATCAACGCGATCCTCGGCAGTGAGGAGGAGAAGTTCTACGACTCCTCCGGCGAGGTCATCTACAAGTCGAACCCCGCCGTCAAGGCCGCCTTCGACCTGACCGCGGAGGCCGCGGAGAAGGGCCTGGTGCAGGCGCAGACGCAGTTCCAGCCGTCCTGGGACCAGACGATCGCGAACAACAAGTTCGCCACCATCGCCTGCCCGCCGTGGATGCTCGGCACCCTGAAGGGCAAGTCGAAGCCCGAGGCGTTCGGCAAGTGGGCCGTCGCGGTGGCGCCGAAGTCCGCCAACTGGGGCGGTTCCTTCCTCACCGTGCCCTCCAGCGGCAAGAACGTGAAGGAGGCCGAGAAGCTGGTCGCCTGGCTGACCGCGCCCGAGCAGCAGGTGAAGCTGTTCAAGGTGCAGGGCTCCTTCCCGAGCGCGCCGAGCACGTACACGTCGCCGGACGTCACCGGCGCGAAGAACGAGATGACCGGTGACCAGAACATCGGCGCGATCTTCGCGGAGGCCGCCAAGGCCGCCCCGGTCCAGGTGATCGGTGCGAAGGACCAGATCATCCAGCAGGGTCTGACGGACAACGGCGTCATCCTCGTGACGAAGGGCAAGTCGCCGGAGGAGGCCTGGAAGACGGCGACCAAGACCATCGACAACAACCTGGACAAGTGACCCGTATGGCCACCCGCCACGACACCGCCGCGCCCCCCGTGAAGGAGGGGGGCGCGGCCCCGGGCCGCCCGCCGGCCGTCTCCACGGAGGCGGAACAGCGGCGCCGGGCCCGGCTCTCCCGGCGCTGGCAGCGGGACATCCGCTGGAGCCCGTACGCCTTCGTCTCGCCGTTCTTCCTGCTGTTCCTCGCGTTCGGCCTGTTCCCGCTGCTCTACACGGGCTGGGCGTCGCTGCACCAGGTGGAGATGACCGCGCCCACCGACATGAGCTGGGTGGGGCTGCGCAACTACACCCGGATCTTCGACGACGACTTCTTCTGGAACGCGGCGAAGAACACGCTGACGATCGGCATCATCTCGACGGTGCCGCAGCTGCTGATGGCGATGGGGCTCGCCCACATCCTCAACTACAAGCTGCGCGCCTCGACCTTCTACCGGGTCGCGATGCTCGCCCCGTACGCGACGTCGATCGCGGCCGCCTCGCTCGTCTTCGTCCTGCTCTTCGGGCGCGACTACGGCATGATCAACTGGGCGCTGGACATGATCGGGATCGACCCGGTCGACTGGCAGAACGACAAGTGGCCGTCCCAGATCGCGGTGTCCTCGATCATCATCTGGCGGTGGACCGGCTACAACGCGCTGATCTACCTGGCGGCGATGCAGGCGATCCCGCAGGACCTGTACGAGTCGGCGGCGCTGGACGGCGCGAGCCGCTGGCAGCAGTTCTTCCACGTGACGCTGCCGTCGCTGCGGCCGACGATCCTGTTCACGGTCGTCGTCTCGACGATCGGCGCGAGCCAGGTGTTCGGCGAGCCGCTGCTGTTCGACGCCAACAAGGGCGCCTCGGGCGGTGCGGAGCACCAGTTCCAGACGCTGGGCCTGTACCTGTACGAGCAGGGCTGGGTGAACCAGCACCTGGGCCGGGCCTCCGCGATCGCCTGGACGATGTTCCTGATCCTGATCGTGATCGGCATCGTCAACTACGTCATCTCGCGCCGGCTGCGCGCCAGTAGTTAAGGAGGAGCAGCCGTGACGACGACGACTGTGACAAAGCCCGAGCCCCAGGACACGGTCCCGGCGGCCCGCCGGGTGCGCCGCCCGAAGTCCGCGCGGGCCGGCGGCCAGATGCACGCCGGGCCGATCGCGTACGTGATCCTGGCCCTGTTCACCATCGGCTCGCTGTTCCCGCTGGTGTGGACGGCGATCGCCGCATCCCGCGACAACAACCGGCTGGCGCAGACGCCGCCGCCGTTCTGGTTCGGCTCGAACCTCTTCCACAACCTGGACGTGGCCTGGAACGACGCCAACCTGGGCACGGCCTTCGTCAACACGACGATCGTGGCCGGGACGTCGGCCGCGACGATCGTCTTCCTCTCCACGATCGCCGGGTTCGCCTTCGCCAAGCTGCGGTTCAAGGGCCGCGGCGCGATGATGCTGATCGTCATCGGCACGATGATGGTGCCGCCGCAGCTGAGCGTGATCCCGCTGTACATGATGGTCGCCAAACTGGAGTGGACCGACCAGCTCCAGGCGGTGATCCTGCCGTCGCTGGTGAGCGCCTTCGGTGTGTTCTTCATGCGGCAGTACCTGATCCAGGCGCTGCCGGACGAGATCATCGAGGCGGCCCGGGTGGACGGCGCGAGCAGCTGGCGCGTGGTGTGGCACGTGGTGTTCCCCGCGGCGCGCCCCGCGATGGCCGTGCTCGGCATGCTGATGTTCGTCCAGACGTGGAACGACTTCCTGTGGCCGTTCCTGGTGCTGAGCCAGACCGGCAACCCGACCGTGCAGGTGGCGGTCGCGGGCCTCGGCCGCGGATACACCCCCGACCAGTCCCTGATCATGGCAGGCGCGCTGCTGGGCACGCTGCCGCTGTTGCTGGTCTTCGCGATCTTCGGCAAGCAGATCGTGGGCGGCATCATGCAGGGCGCGGTGAAGGGCTGACGTCCGGCCGTCCCGACGTCCGACCGTCCTTCCGCTTTCAGGGGCCGGGTCACCGCCGCCTCGGCCCCTTTCCCACCCGCACTCTTCCCCCCGTCCTTCGTCGGTCCCGATGACCTCGACGACCATTCATGGGAGCGCTTCCATGCCTGAGTCCGCACAGCCGGTGAACCCGGTCACCTTTCCTCCCGCCTTCCTCTGGGGCGCCGCGACGTCCGCGTACCAGATCGAGGGGGCGGTGCGGGAGGACGGCCGTACGCCGTCGATCTGGGACACCTTCAGCCATACGCCGGGCAAGACCGCCGGTGGTGAGACCGGTGACATCGCTGTCGACCACTACCACCGCTACCGCGACGACGTGGCGCTGATGGCGGAGCTGGGCCTGTCGGCCTACCGCTTCTCCATCTCCTGGTCGCGGGTCCAGCCGACCGGCCGCGGCCCGGCGGTCCAGAAGGGCCTGGACTTCTACCGGCACCTGGTCGACGAGCTGCTGTCCAAGGGCATCAAGCCGGCGATCACCCTCTACCACTGGGACCTCCCGCAGGAGCTGGAGGACGCGGGCGGCTGGCCGGAGCGGGACACGGCGTACCGGTTCGCCGAGTACGCGCAGATCGTCGGGGAGGCCCTCGGCGACCGGGTGGAGCACTGGATCACGCTCAACGAGCCGTGGTGCAGCGCGTTCCTGGGCTACGCCTCCGGAGTGCACGCGCCGGGCCGTACGGACCCGGTGGCCTCCCTGCGCGCGGCGCACCACCTGAACCTGGCGCACGGCCTGGGCGCGTCGGCGCTCCGCTCGGTGATGCCGGCCCGCAACTCGGTCGCGATCAGCCTCAACTCCTCCGTGGTGCGGCCCCTTTCCCCGACGGCGGCGGACCTGGCGGCGGTCCGCACGATCGACGATCTGGCCAACGGCGTCTTCCACGGCCCGCTGCTGCGCGGCGCGTACCCGGAGACGCTGCTGTCCGCGACGTCGTCGCTGACGGACTGGTCCTACGTCCTCGACGGGGATCTGCGCACCATCAACCAGCCGTTGGACGCGCTGGGCCTCAACTACTACACGCCCACCCTCGTCTCGGCCGCCGACGCCGACCCGAAGGGCCCGCGGGCCGACGGCCACGGCGCCAGCAACCACTCCCCCTGGCCGGGCGCGGACGACGTCGCCTTCCACCAGACGCCGGGCGAGCGCACGGAGATGGGCTGGACGATCGACCCGACGGGCCTGCACGAGCTGATCATGCGCTACACGAAGGAGGCGCCGGGCATCCCGCTGTACATCACGGAGAACGGCGCGGCCTACGACGACAAGCCCGACGGCGACGGCCGCGTCCACGACCCGGAGCGGATCGCCTACCTGCACGGCCACCTCAGGGCCGTCCGCCGCGCCATCGCCGAGGGCGCGGACGTCCGGGGCTACTTCCTGTGGTCCCTGATGGACAACTTCGAGTGGGCGTACGGCTACGAGAAGCGGTTCGGCGCGGTGTACGTGGACTACGCGACGCTCGCCCGCACACCGAAGTCGAGCGCGCTGTGGTACGGCAAGGCGGCACGGACCGGGACCTTGCCGGCGCTCGAGACCGCCTGACCCTCCCGGGGGAGCGGGGGACGGGGCGCGGCACGCCGTGGGGGCGTGCCGCGCCCCTCTGCTCGCCGGGCGCCGGCCAGGACTCCCTCACGGACCGAACAGGTCCTCGGCCGTCGAGGCGGTGAGGGACCGGTCGAGCCAGACGCCGAGGACCTCAAGATCGGAGCAGGACGCGATCCGCTCCCGCGCCGCCTCGGACATCTCGACACCACGCCGGTCGAGGATACGGAGAATGTCCTCGGCACGTCCCTCGGCGCGGCCCTTGGTCTCGCCCTCGAGCAGGGCTTCCTCGATGAGAGTGCCGCTGCCGGGGAAACGGGGAGTGTACGTGGCCATCAGACGCCTCCAGCACTCACGGGCCGAACAGGTCCTCGGCGTTCATCGCGGTCAGAGACCGGTCGAGCCACGTCCCCAACAGTTCCAGATCACCACAGGACGCGATCCGCTCCCGCGCCGCCTCGGACACCTCGACACCACGCCGGTCGAGGATACGGAGAATGTCCTCGGCACGTCCCTTGGTCTCGCCCTCGATGAGGGCTTCCTCGATGAGAGTGCCGCTGCCGGGGAAACGGGGAGTGTACGTGGCCATCAGATGCCTCCACAGTGCACGGGCCGGGGTGTCGTCCAGGCCCACTTCGGTGAATTCGGCCCAACGCTTCGCGGTCTCGCCGCCGGTGTTGGCCACTGCCGTCGCCAGCGCGTCCAGTATCGCAGGCAGGCCCGGATCCTTGGCGTGGGCGAGTGCGGCGAAGACGGCGAGAGCGAGGTCCTCCGCCGCCTCCTCCGGGTCGGTGATCGCGGGGACGTTGCCCGGGCCCAGGACGAGTGGGAACACCGCGATGCTGGTGTGGACGGGCAGGCCGACCCGGACGGGCTCCGCCGCCCAGGTGGCGGTGGCCTTGTCCCGGCAGACCACCAGCAGGATCGGAGGCAGCTGGTACTTGGCGTACAGATGCGCCAAGTAGTACGTCCAGCTGTTCGGCTTGGCCGGGTCCGGTGTGCCCTGGGCCTCGACGGCGAGCAGGAAGCCACCGTCGTCCGCGGTGTCGACCCGGAACAGGGTGTCCACACGGCGCGCCAGCGGCCTGATCTCGGTGAAATCCGTGTCCAGGTGCTGGATCGCCGTGGGCTCGGGGAAGGCGATGCCCGCCTTGGGGAGGGCCCGGGCGAAGAGGCCCGGGTCCTCCCTGAAGATCTGGTGCATCGCCTCGTGCGCTGAGCTGACCATGTGACGGAACGTAGTGGCGGTTCGGGGCGGTGGGTGGTGGAGCAGGCCCCGTTCAGCCGTTCGGGTCACTATGCGCCAGGACTATGCCGCGTTGCGTCAGCTCGCGGCGCGCACGTGCCGCCGGGGCTCCGAAGGCGATCAGCCGATGGTGGCGAACGCCTTCGAGAACGCGTTCGCTTCCTGCACGATCGAGCTGCACGTCGCGTCCGCGGCGGGCTTGGCGCCGCCCGGGCACTGCTTGTCGCGGGTCGCGGACCACATCGACAGCCAGCCGAGCCCCTTGGCCTTCGCGAAGGCGACGAGCTGGGTCGCGTCCTCGACCTTGAAGATCTCGGTGGTGACGTCGTTCACACCGATCATCGGCGTGACGGCGACGGCCTTCCAGGCGGCGGACTCGCTCAGCCCCAGAACGCTCTTGATCTGTGCCTGGGTGGCGGTGGCCGCCTGCTCGGCATAGGTGCCCATGTCGCCGCTGTAGGCCGGGCCGTAGTCCATGGCCATGATGTTGACGGTGGAGATCCTCACGCCGTTGGCCTTGGCGTCGGCCAGCAGGTTCACGCCGTCCTGGGTCAGGCCCTCCGGCATGACGGGAAGCGTGAAGGAGACGTCCAGGTCCGGGTGCTGCTGCTGAAGCCTCGCTATGGCCTGCGCGCGCCGCGTGTTGGCGGCCGTGTTCGGCAGCGCGCCGCCTTCGACGTCGAAGTCGGCCTTGGTGAGCCCGTACGTGTCCACGACCTTGCCGTAGGCCGCCGCCAGCGCGTCCACCGACGAGCAGGACGTGGCCAGTTCGGAACCGGCCGCGCCGCCGAAGGAGACCCGGACGTCACCGCCCTTGGCCCGCAGGGCTCCGATCTGGGAGGCCACGCCGTCGCTCGCGAGGTCGGTGACCCCTCCCCACTTGGGCGTGCAGCCGCCGCCGTCGGTGACGAAGGCGAGGTTGTAGTGCTTCACCCCGGTCGCCTCGGCGCTCGCGAGGAGGTCGAAGGCGGGGTAGAGGGAGGTGTCGACGTAGGGGGCGAAGGCCGCGGAGGCGGGGGTGCCGGTGCCGGTGCTCTGCGAGGGGGAGGCGGTCGCCGTGCGCGTGGGGGTGGCGGAGGGCGTCGGGGTGGACGACGGGGCGGGGGTCGCGGTCTGCGTCGGACGGCCGCTCGGCTCCGGCGTCGCGCCCCCGTCCGCCGAGCAGGTGGCGCCGTCGATACGGCAACCGGCGGGGTCCCCGGTGCCGTTGACGACGAAGCCGACGGTGACCGACTCGCCGGCGGCGAGACCGTCGGTGTCCCACTTCGGGGGCGTCACGGTGACGTGCTGCGCACTGACGTCGGCCTCCGCGTTCCACAGGGAACCGAGCCTGGCCCCGGCCGGCAGGTCGAACTCCAGCCTCCAGTCGGCCTTCGCCCCGCCGCTGTTGTTCGTCACGACGTACTGTGCGGTGTACCCGGTCGACCAGTCACTGGTCCTGGTGTACGCGGCGCCGACACCGGCCGCCTGCGCGGTACCCGTGAGGAGGACGGCGCCACCGCCGACGACGGCCGCGGCGACCACACCACCGATCGCCTTGTTCCTGCCACTGATCTTGCGCCGGTGTGTGCTCATGGCGTGCCTGCCTTCGCGATTCACGGGGGGTCGTGGACGGTCCCGGGCCTGGGACGCGGCAGCACGCTAGCGATCCCGAAACGGGCAAAGCGCCTGATCGGGGCGGGTCTCGGCGATCTTAGGGCGCGCTTAAGGGAGGGATCGGGGCCGGTTAAAGGTGGAGACCGGCCGGCCCGGCCGGCGCCTGCGCACGGACCCCCGGTGCCCCCTGCGCGCCGACTCCCCGCCGGCCCGCCCGCTGACCTGGATCCATATCCGCACCTCGGTCCCGCCCAGCACCGACGACCCGATCCGTACGTCCCCACCGGTCGACTCCGCCAGCCGGCGCACGATGTCCAGCCCGAGCCCGGTCGACCCGGCGCTCCCCGAACCCCGGCCGCGGGCCATCGCCGCCTCGGGGTCGGGTATGCCGGGTCCCGCGTCCGACACGAGGACGATCACCGCGTCCTCGCCGTTGTGCACGTCGACCGCGAAGGCCGTGCCCTCGGGCGTGTGCCGGAAGACGTTGCCGAGCAGGGCGTCCAGCGCGGCCGCGAGTTCGGCACGGGCCACGGGTATGCGCACCGGACGGTCCACGCCGGCCACCCGCACCTTGCGGCCCTCGTCCTCCGCGAGCGCCGACCAGAACGCCATCCGCTCCCGTACGACCTCGGCCGCGTCGCATCCGGCGCCCGGACCCGCCGCGGCGGTCTGCGGCTTGGCCTCGCGGGCGGTCCGGATGATGGTGTCGACCTCGCGCTCGAGCTGGGCGACCGCGGCACGGGTCTGTTCGGCGGCCGGGGAGTCGCCGAGGGAGGCCGCGTTGAGCCGCAGCACGGTCAGGGGTGTGCGCAGCCGGTGGGAGAGGTCGGCGGCCAGCTCTCTCTCGTTCGCGAGGAGTTGGACGACCTGGTCGGCCATGGAGTTGAACGCGACGGCCGCGAGCCGCAGTTCGTTCGGCCCCTCCTCCGGCACGCGTGCGCCCAGCTTGCCCTCACCCAGCTCGTGCGCGCCCTCGACCAGCCGCTGGGCGGGCCGCACCATCCGTACGCCCAGCCGGTCGGCGACGGCGACGGAACCGACGACCAGCGCGGCGCCGACCGCCGCGAGCACCCCCCAGGCCGTCCCGACACCGTTGCTGACCTCGGACTCGGGGACGTACACCTCGATCACCACGGTCCCGAAGCTGAGCGCGACGGGCTGGAGCAGGGCGGAGCCGCCGGGCACCTCCGCGGTGGAGGCGCGGCCGAGCTTGCGGACGGCGGCGATGTCGGCGTCGGCGGCACGCTGCCGGCCGAGGTCGACGCCGGTGCGGCCGTCGCTCGCGGGGATGTGGACCGCCATTCCGTCGTCGGAGCCGGCGGAGGCGACGACCCGCTCCAACTGGTCGCGGTCGGTGGTGATGGAGAGCGCGGGGACCACGACGGCGGCCTCCCGCTCGGCGTTGGAGAAGGCGCGGTCGCGGGCCATCTCCTTGATGACCAGACCGAGCGGGACCGCGAAGGCGATCACGACCATGGTGGTGACGGCCAGACAGACCTTGACCAGTGCCCATCTCATCGCGGCGGCTCCCCGGGCGACTCCGGGGCGGGCGGCTCCAGCTTCACGCCGACGCCCCGCAGGGTGTGCAGATAGCGCGGGCGGGCCGCGGTCTCCCCCAACTTGCGGCGCAGCCAGGAGAGGTGGACGTCGATGGTCTGGTCGTCGCCGTAGGACTGCTGCCAGACCTCGGCGAGCAGCTCCCTGCGCGGGACGACGACACCGGGCCGGCCTGCGAGGAAGGCGAGCAGGTCGAACTCACGACGGGTGAGGTCGAGCCGGACGCCGTCCAGTTCGGCCTGGCGGCGCAGCGGGTCGACGGTGAGGCCGCCGACGCGCAGGACGGTGGACGGCGGGGCGTCCCCGGCGCCGGCGCGGGAGCGGCGCAGGACGGCCGCCATGCGCGCCGAAAGGTGCTCCACCGAGAAGGGCTTGGTCAGGTAGTCGTCCGCCCCGGCGTTCAGCAGCCGGACGATCTCCGTCTCGTCGTCGCGGGCGGTGGCGATGATGACGGGCACGTCGGTGATGCCGCGCAGCATCTTCAGGGCCTCGGAGCCGTCCAGGTCCGGCAGTCCGAGGTCCAGGACGACCAGGTCGAAGCGGAAATGGGCGACCTCGCGCAGCGCCTCCAGTGCCGTCCCGACGCTGCGCACGGTGTGTGAGGCGTCGGTCAGGTGCCGGATGAGCGCCGAGCGTACGAACTGGTCGTCCTCGACCACGAGCACACTTGCCATGCGCCGCACCGTACGCCATGCGGACGTGGGGCATTCGGGCCTGTGGACAACTCGCCGCCTGTGGACGGCCGGTGGGCCGTCCGTGCGACACCCGTGGGGCCCGTGGGGCAAGATGGCCGCGATGCGCAGAGGACTCGTACACGTACTGGCCTGGTCGCTCGCCACGGGCGCGGCGGTCACGCTGTCGTGGTGGGGTGTCCACACGGTCATGGCGGGGACGGCGTACGACCCGCCGCGCGCCCTGCCTCTGACGGCGGGCGACACGGCCACGCAGGAGTCCGAGCCGCGGTCGTCGGCCACCAGCCCTCCGGCTCCTTCCGGGCGCCCGTCGAAGAGCGCGTCCCCGACGCCGAGCCGGCCACCTGGCTCGCCTTCGCCCTCCGGTTCGGCACCGGCGACGGCCGCTCCCCCGAGCCCGTCCGGGCAGGTCACGTCCGGGCAGGTCAAGAGCTACGACACCGACGGCGGCCGGGTGGTGTTCGACCTCGGGAAGACCTCCGCGACGCTCGTCTCGGCCACGCCGGGCGCGGGCTGGTCGATGCAGGTGTGGAAGACGGAGACGTGGATCCGGGTGGAGTTCGCCTCGGGCGCGGACCGCGTGTCGGTGTTCTGCACCTGGCACGACGGTCCGCCGCGGGTGGAGGTCGGCACCTACTGAGGCCGACGCCCTACCGGAGGACGGAGGCCTGTGCATTACCGGAAGACAGGCCTGTGCCCTACCGGAGGACGGAGGCCTGTGCTCTACCGGAAGACGGAGGGCGGCGGGGCCGGTGAGGCCACCGCGGAGGAGTCCACGACCGGTACGGCTCCGCCGGTGAAGTCGGTGAGCGCCCTGCCGTGCTCGACCCGGCCGGGGTGCGGGTCGGAGGCCGCCCGGCGGGTCAGCTCGGCGACCGGCAGGGGCAGGTCGCAGCCGACGAGGACGACGTTGCCGAACCGCTTGCCGCGCAGCACGGTCGGGTCGGCGACGAGGGCGAGCTCCGGGAAGCGGGCGGCGGCGGTGGCGATCTGGCCGCGCAGATGGGCGAGCGGCGGGCCGTCGGCGAGGTTCGCGGCGTAGAGCCCGCCGGGCCTGAGCGCCCTGCGGATCTCGTCGAGGAACTCGGTCGAGGTCAGGTGCGCCGGCGTCCGGGCCCCGCTGAACACATCGACGATGACGAGGTCGGCCCACCCGTCGGGCACCTTGACGAGCCCCTCCCGGGCGTCGACCGATCTGACCCGGATGCGGGCGCCGGGGTCCAAGGGGAGCTCCCGGCGGACGAGTTGGACGAGGCTCGCGTCCCGCTCGACGACCTGCTGGGTGGAGCGGGGGCGGGTGGCGGCGACGTACCGGGCGAGGGTGAAGGCGCCGCCGCCGAGGTGCACGACGTGCAGGGGCCTGCCGGGCGGCGCGGCGAGGTCGATGACGTGGCCGAGGCGCCGCTGGTACTCGAAGGAGAGGAAGGCCGGGTCGTCGAGGTCCACGTGCGACTGGGGCGCGCCGTCGATGAGCAGCGTCCAGGCCCGCGTCCGGTCGCGGTCGGGTATGAGCTGAGCGAGCCCGCCGTCGACCTGTTCGGCGACGACGGTGCCGGCGTCCCGCTCGCGCCGGGTGTGCCGGGCGTTCCTCGACTTTCCCATGCGGGCATTTTCGCAGGCGGGACGGCGCCGCGCCGAAACGGCGGCCGGGCGTCGCCCGGGTCACCGCCCGCCGGCGGCAGTTCGCCGTCTACCGGCAGTTGTCGGCGGCCTCGATGGTCCGCGCCGCTTCTCCCAGCGCCCGCCGCAGCACCGCCGGATCCGTCGCGAGGTCCACCTCGCCGGGCGGGACCAGCCAGTCCGAGCCCTCGACCGGGGGCCCGGGGTCGGGTCTCAGTCCTCGCCCGTCGGTCTCCGTGCACGTGCTTCCGGGGAGGTCCCAGGCTGCCGCGGTCCCGGGCGGCACGAGGAAGGCGAGGGTGCCGCCCCCGTCGTCGTGCAGCACGGGCCCCACCACGTCCCCGGCTCCGCGGAGCAGGATGTCGACCGCCTCCAGCCCGTGCCGGGTCGGCACCGTCACGAGGTCGCAGCCCGTCGCCGACGGCGCACAAGGATCGTTGCTCTGGCTGGTCTCCATACCGGCCTCCACCACGCAGCCCCCTTGCAGTCCACAGGGGTCAACGCGTCACGCCGTCAACGGCTACGGCGGAAGTCCGCCGCAAAGGATGGCAGTTCATGGCAGATCGGGGATGAGATATCCGGTTTGTAGCCAAACACTGCGTGGCGGGCCGACCACAGCAGGTACGTTCTTCCCCGCCGGAGACCGGGGTGAGCGCCTCGGCGGAAGCGGGCGACGCACTCGGAATCCGGCATGGTTCGACGGTTCGCACGAGAGGACCCGGCCATGGCGTCGTCAACGGTGACCCCACCCCGGCCCAACCGGCCCAACCTCGCCTTCCGGCAGCTGCGCGGGCAGCGCTCGCCGGCCGAGTTCGCGGCACTGGTACGGCGGGCCGCACGCGAGATCGGCGAGCGGGTCAGCTGTGACGCGCGCTACATCGGCCGGGTCGAGGCGGGGGAGATCCGCTGCCCCAACTACGCGTACGAGCGGGTGTTCCTGCACATGTTCCCCGGCCGCACGCTCACCGACCTGGGGTTCGCGCCCCGCTCGTCCGTACGGGGGCGGGGGGCGCGCGCCACCGGGGACGCTCCGGGCACGGATGAGACCGGCGGGGCGTACGAGCCGTATGACACGCAGGACCCGAACGACACGCACCACAACCACGAGGAGAGCGACGTGCTGCGTCGCGCATTCATGACCGGCGGAGGCGCCACGGTGGCCGCCGCCTCGTTGGGCCCCTTGGGGCTCGCCCTGGAGGCATCGGCGGCGGAACGTCCCGTGCGCCGCGCCGGGGCGGGGCAGGCGAGCGCCCTCGAAGAAGCGGTCCGAAGAATCCGGCTGCTGGACGACCGGCACGGCGCCGACGGCCTCTACCGGCGCGCGGCGACCCCGCTGCGTGCCGCGTACGCGCTGCTGGACGCCGGCACGACCCGGCAGGCGACCGCCGACCGGCTCCACTCGGGCGCCGGGGAGCTCGCCATCTCGGTGGGCTGGCTGGCGCACGACTCGGGCCGGTTCGACGACGCGCGCTCCCATTACGCGGAGGCCCTCGCAACGGCCCGGATGGCCGGCGACCCGGCCCTGGAGGCGCACGCCTTCTGCAACACGGCCTTCCTCGCACGCGACGCGGGCCGGCCGCGCGAGGCCGTGCGCGCCGCCCAGGCGGCCCAGCGCGTCGCACGCCCCCTCGGCTCCGCCCGCCTGATGTCGCTGCTCGCGCTGCGCGAGGCGGGCGGCTGGGCCGGACTCGCCGACCGCACCGGCTGCGAACAGGCGCTCGTGCGCGCCCAGGCCCTCTACGAGCGGGGCTCCTCGGACGCCGACTTCGAGTGGATGAGCTTCTACGGCGAGGCCGAACTGGAGGGCCTGGAGGCGCAGTGCTGGTCCACCCTGGGCGACTGGCCGCGCGCCGCCCGGCACGCCCGGCGGGCGGCCCAGCTGCAGGACCCCCACTTCACCCGGAACATCGCGCTGTACACAGCCGAACTGGCGGACGACCTCGCGCGCGGGGGGCGGCCGGACGAGGCCGCGACGGCGGGAATGAAGGTGCTGGACCTGCTGGGGCAGGTCCAGTCGTCGCGGATCCAGACGATGCTGGCGGGGACGGCACGGGTACTGCTGCCGCACCGGCGGGCCTCGGGGGTGTCGGACTTCCTGGAGAGGCACGCCTCGGCGCCACGGGTGGTGTGACGGCACGGCCCGGGGTGGTCCCACGCCGGGGCGGTCCCACGCCGGGGCGATCTCACGCCAGGGCGGTCTCACGCCGGGGCGACGGGGTGCAACTCCCTCGAGCGAAGCCGGGAGCGCGGGAGGGTGGCGCGGCGGCACCCCGCCGGCGCGGGAGTGCGACTCCACCCGCCGGCGAGCGCCGCAGACCGGTCTGTCACCCCGTGAGGTGCCCCAGGTCGTTCCAGCTCTCGATCGCAGGCTCCCCGTAGGCCCAGCCCAGGACCGACAGCGACGTCGGGTTCAGCCGTATCCGGGCCGCGAAGTCCAGTGGCAGTCCCAGCCACCGCGCCCCGATCGACCGGAGGATGTGCCCGTGGGCGAAGACCAGAACGTCCCGGTCCTCGGCCCGCGCCCAGGCGACCACCTCGTCCGCGCGCGCGGCGACCTCGGTGAGGCTCTCGCCCTCGGGCACGCCGTCGCGCCAGATGAGCCAACCCGGGCGGAGCGTCTGGATGTCGGCGGGGGTCAGTCCCTCGTAGGCGCCGTAGTCCCACTCCATGAGCGTGTCCCAGGCGGTGGCCCGCTCGCCGAAGCCGGCGAGTTCGCACGTCTCGCGCGCGCGTGCCAGCGGGCTGGTGCGCACCTCGACGCCGGGGAGCCCGTCGAACGGCGCCCGGTGCAGCCGCTCACCGAGCAGCTTGGCGCCGCGGCGGCCCTCCTCCAGCAGGGGCACGTCGGTCCTGCCGGTGTGCTTGCCGGACAGCGACCACTCCGTCTGTCCGTGCCGGGCCAGCAGGATGCGCGGTGCCATGGGGGACCTTTCCGGGGGAAACCCTGAGAGAAGCGGGGGACAGATCAGCGGCGGAACCCCTCCATCATCGCTCACCCTGAACAGGGGCAACCCGCCGGGCGATCTCTGCGTCTATGAGGGCCGGGGGCGTCCGGAGACGGGCGCGTGCACACGCCGTAAAGTGGCACCTCCGTGCCATCGGCGCCGCAGCGACAAGAAGGGGGAGGCGATCGGATGCCGCAGACCGAGTCACCGGGCACCGAGGCGGTCCCGACGAGCCGGCTGCGCTGGTGGACCGAGTTGCCGCTGATTCTGCTGGTGTACGCCTGCTACTCGGCGGGCCGGCTGCTAGCCCGGGGCGACGTCGGCACAGCCGTCGACCACGGCCTGGCGATCCTGCGGATCGAGAAGGTGCTGCGCATCAACGCCGAGCACCCGCTGAACCGCCTTTTCAGAACCGAGGCGTGGATCGGCGTCCCGGCGGACTTCTGGTACGCGTCGCTGCACTACCTGGTGACACCGGTACTGCTGGTCTGGCTGTTCCGCTCGCGCGCCCTGCACTACCGGGCGGCCCGCACCTGGTTGATGACGTCGACCTTCATAGGTCTGATCGGCTTCACCCTGCTGCCGACCTGTCCGCCCCGCCTGCTGGCGGCGGAGCACGGCTTCGTGGACACGATGGCCCAGTACAGCTCGTGGGGCTGGTGGGGCGGCGAGGCGAGCGCGCCGCGCGGACTGGGCGGCATGACCAACCAGTACGCGGCCATGCCGAGTCTGCACGTCGGCTGGGCCCTGTGGTGCGGGGTGATGCTCTGGCGCCACGGAGGCACGCGTGCGGCGAAGACGGCGGGTGTCGTCTACCCGCTGGTGACGACGATCGTGGTGATGGGCACCGCGAACCACTACTTCCTCGACGCGGTCGCGGGCGCGGCCGTGATGGGGGTCGGCCTGCTGCTGGCACCGCTGGTGATGCGCCGCATGGACCGGATCCGGGTCTGGTCCGCGGGCCGCGCCCCGGTCCTCACGGCGCGTGTCCCGTCCCTCCCGGCGGCCTCTGTGAGCGCTGACACCCCGATTGTCAGTGGCGGATGCCAGACTTCCGCGGGTGAGCGAATTCCACGGCAGCGCGAGTCACGGTTCGGGCCCGAAGCCGAGCCGAGTGCCTCCCCCTCGGACGCGGGGGACGGCGCTCCGGCAGCGGCTCGCTGACCTGCGCGGTCCGGACGTCCCCGCGAAGGCGCTGGACGCCCGGGCCCTCGCGGCGCTGGCCGCGAACCCTGGCTGCAGGCGGCGCGCGATCCTCGACGGCGCCGGGGTGAACAAGGCGGCGCTGGCGAGCGCGCTGGGCTCGCCGTCGGCCTTCGGGCAGTCGCAGTTCGCCCTCACCCGGGGGAACGCCTTCGAGGCGAAGGTGAAGGCGGACGGCGGCGCGGAGTTGCTGCGTCTGGTGCACGAGAGGCTGGACCCGCGTGCGGCGGCGCCCGCCGGGGCGAGCGTCCCGGACCTGTCGGCGATCGGTCCCGAGGGCCGTACCGCGCGGACGGCGCTGGCGCTGCGGGAGGCCACCGAGGCCGCCGGCACCTGGACGCTGCTCGACCATCCGATGCTCGCGCTCGACGTCGCCGGCTCCCCCGCCTTCCTGGAGCCGGACGCGGTCGTCGTGCACCCGGACGGCAGCTGGACGGTCGTGGAGATCAAGTCGTTCCCGATGCTGGACGGGGCGGCGGACCCGGCGAAGGTCGGCGCGGCCGCCCGCCAGGCCGCGGTGTACGTGCTGGCGCTGGAGGAGGTCGCCGCCCGCCTCGCCACCCCGCCGACCGTGCGCCACCGCGTCCTCCTCGTCTGCCCGAAGGACTTCTCCAACCTGCCGACCGCGTCCGCCGTGGACGTCCGCAAGCAGCGCGCGGTCACCAGCCGCCAACTGGCCCGGCTCACCCGCATCCAGGACATCGCCGACGCCCTCCCGGAGGGCACGTGCTTCTCCCCCGAGCTGCCCGCCGAGCAGCTCACCGCGGCCGTCGAGTCGGTCCCGGCGACGTACGCGCCCGAGTGCCTGGCCGCCTGCGAGCTGGCGTTCCACTGCCGCGACCGCTCCCGGGCGGCCGGCGCGGTGACGACCCTGGGCCGCCCGGTCCGCGCCGAGCTGGGCGGGCTGACGACGGTCGAGGACGTGCTGGCGGCCGCGCGCGGGGAGGCCGGCGATCCCGACGACCCGACGGTGGCGGCCCTGCGCAGGGCGGCACAGCTGCGGGACGAGGCCCTGGGGGCGATGTGTCGCTGATCGCCACCCTCGCCCGCCTCGAGGCCGTCACCACCGGCCGGGCCCAGCCCGCCGCCACCGTCCGGCACCGGCACCTCTCCGAGCGGCCGCTGGTCTTCGTGCCGCTGACCACCGCCGGTGAGGCCGGTGCTCCGCTGGGCGCGCTGGTCGGCACCGACCGGGACGCCCCCCGCCTGCTCGTCGTCCCGCAGCCACGCGACCGCGACCTCAGGTTCGCGTTCCTCGCCGAACTGGCCGACGTGGTGCTGCCGTACATCGACTCCTACGCCGACGCCGTCGAGACCGCCGAGCGCAACGAGACCGATCCGGAGACCGGCAAGCGCGTCAAGGTCGAGGTCGAGCTGTGCTCCGACGCGCCGCAGCTGGTCGTGCCGAGCCGCGCGGGCGTCGACTTCGTCCGTCTGCTGGGCCGCTCGATGCGCTTTCGGCGTACGGCGGAGCAGGACCCGGAGAGCCCTTATCCGGCGCCGCCGCGCGTGCCGCTGCTCGGGCGATGGCTGACCCACTTCGGGGAGCGGTCCCGGGTTCCCGGCTCCTCGCTGCTGCTGGCGCTGACGGAGGTGCTGGGCCGGCACTGGGCGACCGGGCAGTCCAGCCTGGAGGACCAGCACCTGGGGGCGCTGCTCGCCTGGATCGACCCGCCCGAGGGTGCGACGGGCGCGGAGGCCGCGCTCCACGCCGAACTGGCGCGTGACGCCGAGGGCCAGCTGCTGTGCCCGCCGGCCGGTCCGGCGACCGACCCGGCGTTCGACAACAAGCTGCTCGCCCCCGCCATCGAGCGCTACGACCGCGCGCGCACCGCCCTGGCCGCCGCCGAGGACGGTCTGCAGGCCGACGACCGGCTCGGTGAGCTGACCGCCGCCGAGCAGTACATCCGCGACCTGGTGCGGAGCCGGACGCTGCCCACCTGGCGCGCGGTGTGGCGCGGGCTGGACCTGCTGCGCGCGCTGCCCGAGGGGGCGCACGTCGAGGAGCGGTGGACGCGCGACCGCTGGTCGTTCACCGGCCACCGCGACCGGGTCGTCGCGGGCGAGCCGCCGCAGCCCCGGCGCGACGACGCGGTCACCGCCGCCAACAAGCTCGCCACGCGCGAGCGCGAACAGGCCCGTCTGGAGGCGCAGGAGGCCCTCGACGACCCGCTGGTGATGGCGGGGCGGCGGCTGGCCGGGGAGGCGTTCGCCGGCGAGGTCGTCGAGGTCGCCATGGCCTACAGCGAGGGCAGGCGGCCGAGCCCCCGCCCGCTGGTCACGGTGCGCACGGAGGACCGGCCGCACCTCGGGGAGCGGGCGAAGGTGTTCCGCTCGCTGGGTGGGAAGCCGCAGGCGGCGGAGTTCGTCGGCTGGGAGGGCGAGGACGGGGCGGGCCTGCTGGTGCTGCGGATCGTCGACAGGATGGGCCGGGGCAAGGAGCCGGAGGAGGGGTCGGTCCCCGAGAAGGGCGACCGGGTGTGCTTCACCCTCTTCGAGCACGAGCAGCGCGGCGGCGCGAAGCTGCCGGACCCGGAGGAGACACCCTGGACACACGGCGGGCCGCCCGGGGAGCGGTTCTCCGAGGCCGCCGACCCCGTCACCGAGGAGGACAGTCTGTGACCACCGAGGCCGCCATCGACCCCGGTACGGCCGCCGCCCGCGCCACCGACGCGATCCTCCGCGACACCCTGCACGGCGTGGCGCGCGGTGTGGTCGTCGACTCCCCGCCCGGCGCCGGCAAGTCCACCCTGGTGGTGCGCGCCGCGCTGGAACTCGCCGACGCGGGGCGCCCGTTGATGGTGGTCGCGCAGACCAACGCCCAGGTCGACGACCTGGTCGTGCGGCTCGCCGAGAAGAGCCCCGAGCTGCCGGTGGGCCGCCTGCACAGCAGCGACGCCGACGCGTACGACAAGGCGCTGGACGACCTGCCGAACGTGCGGAAGTCAGCGAAGGCGGCCGACCTCACCGGTCTGCCCGTCGTCATCTCCACGGCGGCGAAGTGGGCGCATGTGAAGGTCGACGAGCCGTGGCGGCACGCGATCGTGGACGAGGCGTACCAGATGCGGTCGGACGGTCTGCTGGCCGTGGCCGGGCTGTTCGAGCGGGCGTTGTTCGTGGGCGACCCGGGGCAGCTGGACCCGTTCGCGATCGTGGGCAGCGAGCAGTGGGCGGGCCTGTCGTACGACCCGTCGGCCTCGGCGGTGTCGACGCTGCTGGCCCACAACCCGGACCTGCCGCAGCACCGGCTGCCGGTGTCCTGGCGCCTGCCGGCGTCGGCGGCTCCCCTGGTCTCGGACGCCTTCTACCCGTACACCCCGTTCCGCAGCGGCACCGGCCCCGGTGACCGGCGTCTGTCCTTCGCCGTCCCGTCGGACGGCTCCGGCCCGGACCGGGTGATCGACGAGGCGGCGGAGTCGGGCTGGGGCCTGCTGGAGCTGCCCGCCCGGCACACGCCCCGCACGGACCCGGAGGCGGTGCGGGCGGTGGCGGCGGTGGTCCGCCGTCTCCTGGACCGGGGCGGCGCCGCCCTCTCCGAGCGATCCCCGGACCCCACCCCGCTGACCCCCGAGCGGGTCGCCGTCGGCACGGCGCACCGCGACCAGGCCGCGGCGATCCGGGCGGCCCTCGCCGACCTGGGCGTCGCGGACGTCACCGTCGACACGGCGAACCGGCTCCAGGGCCGGGAGTTCGACGTCACGGTGATCCTCCACCCTCTCTCCGGCCGCCCCGACGCCACCGCCTTCCACCTGGAGACGGGCCGTCTCTGCGTCCTCGCCTCCCGCCACCGGCACGCCTGCATCGTGGTGTGCCGGGCGGGCGTGGGCGACCTGCTCGACGACTATCCGTCGACGGAGCCGGTCCAGCTGGGAACGGTGGTGAAGTTCCCGGACGGCTGGGAGGCCAACCACGCGGTCCTGGCCCACCTGGCCGAACACCGGGTGAGTCTCCGGCCATGACCGTCCCACGGCACCCACCCGACACCGGCCGGCCCACGCCCCACCGGCCGGACGGAGCCCGGCACGCCGCCGGAGCCGGCCGACGGCAAAAGCCCGGACGGCCGGCAGGCCCACCACGCGGTCCCCGCCCACCTGACCGAACACCGGTCTGCCGGCGACCACGCCCGGGCCGCGCCCGGGATGAGCCGGCGGTCGTCACCGCTGTGGCCGGGGAACATCGCGGGTCCCGGAAGCCTTGAGAGTGCGGGGTCCCGGGCCCCCTTGCGTCGTCGGAGGACAATGGAGGGTGGTCCGCTCACCAGTGGTGCCATCCCGACCGTACGAGGAGGAGAAGACATGGCGGAGCCCACGCCGCGTCGGAACGAACCGCGGCTACGCCCCGCGCCCCTGCTCTTCGAGCCGGCGGAGGCCGCCGGTGATCCGGAGCACTTCTTCGATCTGGAGTCGATCGACGACCCGCGGGCGCTGCTGGCGCGTGCCACGGAGCTGACGCAGGCGTTCCGTGCGGCGGCCGACCGGGCGATGGAGTTCCAGGCCATGGCGGCGGCCCAGCTCGCCGACCCGCGCCGGTTCGACCGGCTCACGCCCGCGGACATCGCCCAGCGGGCCGAGTGGACCGAGGACTACGCGAAGCGGATGGTCGAGTTCGGCCGCGATCTGCTGCGGGGCGACGTCGAGGGCCGGGGACACGTCGACCCGGTGTAGATCACGACGCCGCGACGTCACCGGGTCACGACGTCTGCCGTCACGCCTCACGCCTCACCGCTCGCACCGCCGCACCGTCACGGCGATCAGGCCGGTCAGGACGGCCGACGTGCCCTACCGGTCACCCACCGTCACGTTCTGGCATATGCCAGCCGCGTAACATACCGCCTCCCACCCCCCGTCGTCCCGATTTCCCGCAACCCTGGGGAAACACCCGCTCACGCCCGGTAGATCTTGGCGGCATGAGCAGCGCATGGGACGCCCATCTCACCGACCACTCCGACGCCGCCGGAGTCACCGCGGACGGCGCCGCATGGCTGGCCTCCGCCGGCGCCTACCCCCGCAGCACGCTCGCCCTCTGGGAGGAGCGGCCGCACGCCCCGGTCGTCCTGCCCTGCGGCTCCGTCTTCGACGTCGTGAGCGCACCCGCCCTGTTCGGGCGGCTGATGCTCGACCGGCTGTGGGGTGAGGGGCCGGGCTCCGGCCCGGTGGCCGCGTTCCGCGGGCGGACGCTGCTGTTCGCCGCGCCGGGGACGGCCCAGCGCCTGCCCTCGCTGCTGGAGTGGGAGGAGTGGAGCTCCGAGGGCCGCGCGGACGGCCGTACGAGCACCATCCCGCCGCTGCTCTGCCACGGCACCGGCGACGCGGTGACCGTGCCGCCCCCGCTCACCTCCCCGCAGGACGCCGCCACCCGCTGGATGGTGGCCCCCGACACCCGGCACCCCTGGCTGCCGGGCCCCGAGATCCTGCTCTGGGCGGCCGTGCGGGCGGCCCGGACCGCCGTGCGGATATCGATTTCTCACCCCGCCGACCAGGGTGCTAAGGTCTACGACGTCAGCAGGCGCCGCTAGCTCAGTTGGTTAGAGCAGCTGACTCTTAATCAGCGGGTCCGGGGTTCGAGTCCCTGGCGGCGCACGACGTCGATGGCGGGGTGGTTCGCGGAAACGCGAACCACCCCGCCATCGTCTTGTGGTCAGCCGACGGTGATCTTCACCGTCCACGCCCCCGTCATCGTCCGCCCCTCCGCTTCCACCCGCACCTTCTCCCCCGGCACCGTGAACCTCTCGCCGAGGGCGACCGGGGCGTCCGCGAGGGGCGGGTAGACGGAGTCGGCCCAGCAGGCCTCGGTGTGCGGGTGGGCGTCGATCACCTCGACGGGGCCGTGACCGGACTGCTCGCCGCTGTGGACGCGGTAGACGAGGATCCCCCCGCGGCAGGCGGAGTGATCGTTGCCGACCGGGGCGCGCGCCTCGAAGGCGAGGGCGCTGTGGGCGCCGGTGCGCACGACGGCGAGCTTGGTGCCGTTGCCCAGCGCGAAGAGCGGCGACCCGGCGGCCCCGGGCACCGCGACGCCGGGCCCGGCACTCAGGGGCTCCAGAGTGAGCCGCTTCGGCCTGTCGGCGGACACGCACACCACCTGGCGCGGATCCAGCCATCCCAGCTTCCACTTGTGCCAGGCGAACAGATCCGGCGCCAGCCCGAACTGGCTGCCCATGAGGTCCCAGTCGCCGACGTACGTGTCCCAGTCGCCCTTGCCGTCCGTGGGGCGGTGGTAGAGGTCCGGCAGGTCGAAGACGTGGCCCGTCTCGTGGGCGAGGACGAGCCGGTCCGGCGGGTGCCGCTCGAAGACCGTGACGATCCTGCGGATGTCCTTGCCGTCGGCCCGCAGCGGTTCGTCCATGTTGACGACCTTGGTGGCGTCGGAGTCCACACCGGGAGCGTCCGGGTCGGCGACGAAGTAGACGACGTCGTACCGGGAGAAGTCGACCTTGCCGTCGGCGGCGGCCAGCGCGTCGCGCAGATAGGCGGCGCGGTGCTCGGCGCTCCAGTCGCGCTTCATGGCGTACGCGGTGGACGGTCTCGGCATGCGGATCCACCGCTTGACCGGATGCGCGCGCAGGGTGAACCGGCCGTAGGAGGCCCGGCGGAAGTACTCGCCGGTGGACGGGAAGTGGTCGGCGGCGAGTTCGGCGGGGGAGATCATCGGGACCCAGTCCGGGAACGACAGGAACACCATCACCGCGTCGAGGGTGTCGGCCGGCCGCGGATAGGCGGTGTTCCAGGTGTGCAGGCCCTCCGAGTGGTGGGCGTCGGTGCGCTTGAGGGCGCACGGATGGGTCGAGAAGGGCTCGGCGACCGAGGGGCCGGTGATGAGGGAGGTCGCCGCCAGCGCCGAGAGGGTGGTGAACACGGCCGCTGTGCTGCGCAGTCGGGGGCGCGGGAGCAGTCGCGGCACGGAGACCTCCGGGAGCGGTTCACGGGACACCGCACCCAGCCTGTGCAGATTTGTCGTACTGCGCCCTGTTTACCTCCACCAGACGAGTGAGGGGCCGGAACGTTGGGCTCCGCTGCCGACACCCCCGGAAACACTCACGGAACGTCACAAGCGCCTGGCCACCCGCAGACCGCCCACGTGAGGGCAGAAACGATCTGCCAGAAGGGCGGGGTGTTCCGGAACACTGGGCAGTGGCTGCGCGAGTCCCGCCCAGCCTCTATGATCGGGACACTTTGCTGCGCGGACTGAGATCGAGTGCACTGCGGGAGAGAGCGGTGAGCGGAACGTCCGAAGGGTCGAC
Source organism: Streptomyces sp. NPDC052016 (assembly GCF_044548445.1). Classification (NCBI taxonomy): domain Bacteria; kingdom Bacillati; phylum Actinomycetota; class Actinomycetes; order Kitasatosporales; family Streptomycetaceae; genus Streptomyces; species Streptomyces sp. NPDC052016. The sequence goes on along the minus strand of NZ_JBIUBX010000016.1, from coordinate 194,840 downwards.
GCCCGCGGCAGACCTCGACCGGTCAGCCGTCACAGAGAGTGACAATCAGGCGCCTGTTCGTAGGGACGCCCTGGAACACCTGGAGTACCTGGAAGACCCCCTCGGCACAGAAGGCGCGCAGGGACCCGACGGCATCGGCGGCGGTCCCTCCGCCTACCGCTCCGTCTTCGCGTCCGCGCCCCTGGCCATGGCGGTCGTCGACCGTGAGGGCCTGGTCACCGACGCCAACGACGCGCTCGGCACACTACTGGGCGGCGGATCCGAGGACCTGATCGGCCGGGTGGCCGCCGACCTGCTGGACCTTGCCTCCGACGCCCGCACCTGGCACGCCTACCGCGAGGTGCTCCGCGGCCGCCAGGCCAGACTGCGCTGCACCCGGCGGCTGAAACAGCCCGACGGCCGCTCGCTGTGGACGCAGGTCACCGTGGCACCCCTGGACGGGGATCCGTCCGGCGTCCTGCTCTCCGTCGCCGACATCAGCGCCCACCGTGACCTCCAGGCCCGGCTGCGCCACCTCCAGATGCACGACCCGGTGACCCGGCTGCCCAACCGCACCCTGTTCTTCGAACGGGTGTCGGCCGCCCTGGAGGCGGAGTCGTACGAGGAGAGCGGAACCGGCCGGATCGGCTTGTGCTACCTGGACATCGACGGGTTCAAGGCGGTCAACGACACCCTCGGGCACCGGGTCGGCGACCGCCTGCTCGCCGCCGTCGCCGAACGGCTGACGGCGTGTGCGCAGGAGGCCGGGCGGAACCGGCCGGGCGTTCCCCTGGTGGCGCGGCTCGGCGGTGACGAGTTCGCGCTGCTGGTGGAGGACTCCACCGGCACCGAGCAGCTCGCGGACCTCGCCGAGTCCGTACTGAAGGCGCTCCAGGCGCCGTTCGACCTCGCGGGGCACCGGCTGAACGTCTCCGCGTCGATCGGGGTCGTGGAGCGGCTCGCGGCCGGCACCACCGCCACCGGGCTGATGCAGGCCGCCGACACCACGCTGTACTGGGCGAAGGTGGACGGCAAGGACCGCTGGACGCTGTTCGACCCCGAGCGCAACGCCCACCTGATGACCCGCCAGGCCCTGGCCTCCACGCTGCGCCCCGCCATCGAGCGGGGCGAGTTCCGTCTGGAGTACCAGCCGCTGGTCGGGATGGCGGACGGCCGGCTGCGGGGGGTGGAGGCGCTGGTGCGCTGGGACCACCCCCGATTCGGGCTGTTGCCGCCGAATCGGTTCGTCGCACTGGCCGAGGAGGACGGCTCGATCGTGCCGCTCGGCCGCTGGGTGCTGGCCACCGCCTGCCGGCAGGCCCGCCGCTGGCAGGTGGAGCGTCCCGACGAGCCGCCGCTGTTCGTGAGCGTCAACGTGGCGGTCCGTCAGGTGTGGGACTCCGACCTGGTGGCGGACGTGGCGGAGATCCTCGCCGAGACCGGCCTGGATCCGCATCTGCTCCAGTTGGAGCTGACGGAGTCCGCGGTGATGGGCTCCGCCGGGCGGCCCCTGCAGGCCCTGCAGGCGCTCAGCGACATGGGCGTGAACATCGCCATCGACGACTTCGGCACCGGCTACTCCAACCTCGCGTACCTGAGCCGGCTGCCGGTGTCGGTGCTGAAGCTGGACGGGGCGTTCGTGCGCGGTTTCCAGTACGAGGGTGCGGGCGCGCCGCCGAACCCGGCCGACCAGGTCGTCGTCGAGGCGATGATCGACCTGGCGCACCGGCTCGGGCTGACCGTCACCGCCGAGTGCGTGGAGACGTCCGCGCAGGCGACCCGGCTGCGCAGCATCGGCTGCGACACCGGGCAGGGCTGGCTGTACTCCCGCCCGGTCACGCCGGATCGTATCTCCGAGCTGCTGGACTCCGCTTCCTACGCCGTCGGCAACCCGTAGGCGTCGGCGACGAGTTCGTAGGAGCGCAGGCGCAGCTCGCCGCGGTGGGCGTGGCTGGTGAGCATCAACTCGTCGGCGCCGGTGCGCTTGTGGAGGTCGTCGAGGCCGGAGCGGACCTCGTCCGCCGTGCCGTGGACGATGTTCGCGGTCCAGGAGTCGACGAACTCCCGCTCCAGCGAGCTGAGCTGATAGGCCTCCGCCTCCTCGGGGGAGGGGAACAGGCCGGGGCGGCCGGTGCGCAGGCGGACCATGTTCACGCCGGTGGCCAGGACCTGGCGGCGGGCCTCGCGCTCGTCGTCGGCGGCGAGCACGGAGACCCCGATGAGGGCGTACGGCTCGTCGAGGACCGCCGACGGCCGGAAGTGCTCCCGGTACAGGTCGAGGGCCGGGATCGTGTTCTGCGCGGAGAAGTGGTGCGCGAAGGCGAAGGGCAGGCCGAGCAGGGCGGCCAGCCGGGCGCTGAACCCGGAGGAGCCCAGCAGCCAGATCGGCGGGCGGTGCCGGGACTGGACACCACCCGGAGACGTGGCCTGGATCGGGCCGGGGACCGCGTGGATACGGCGGTAGGGGTGGCCGTCGGGGAAGTCGTCGTCCAGGAAGCGGGTCAGCTCGGCGAGCTGCTCGGGGAAGTCGTCGGCGCCCTCGTTCAGCCGGTCGGTGCGGCGCAGGGCGGCGGCGGTGGCGCCGTCGGTGCCGGGGGCGCGGCCCAGTCCGAGGTCGACGCGCCCGGGAGCGAGGGCCTCCAGCGTGCCGAACTGCTCGGCGATCACCAGCGGCGCGTGGTTGGGCAGCATGACGCCGCCCGAGCCGAGCCGGATGCGGTCGGTGTGGGCGGCGAGGTGGGCGAGGATCACCGCGGGCGAGGAGGAGGCGACGCCCGGCATGGAGTGGTGCTCGGCGACCCAGTACCGGTGGAAGCCGCGCGCCTCGGTGAACCGGGCGAGGTCGACGCTGGTGCGCAGGGCGTCGGTGGCGGTGCGGCCGGACCCGACGGTGACCAGGTCCAGCACGGAGAGGGGGACGGGGGCGGTGCCGTGCACCACGCCTCGGATCCCGTCCGGCGTCCCGCCTGCCGGCACCCCGGCTTCCGGTGCCCCGCCCGTCGGCCTGTCGCCTGCCGCCGTCTCGTCTGCCGCCACTGTTCCTCCTGCGTCTCGGCGCGCGCTGTCCTCGCACGGCTAACAGGAGGCAGTCCCCGCTTATTCCCGTGCCCTCCCGCTGCCACGCCCTCGCGCGGCGAGCGGGTCAGACCTGCACGATCGGCTCGCGGGTGAACAGCGTCCCGAGGCCGGGCGCGTTCACCCGCCGGTCCGTCAGGCGCAGCGCCTCCCAGACGGTGACCTGGTTGGCGGTGAGGACCGGCTTGCCGAGCTCCTTCTCCAGGGCGGGGAGGTGGGCGGCCGTGTGCAGGGCGGTGTCGGGCAGCAGGACCGCCTCGGCGCCGGGCTCGTCCGCCGCGCGGGCGAGCGCGACGACCTCGGCCTCACCCCACCGGCCGACCTCCTCGGCCGTGACGATCCCCGAGCTGTGGACGCCGGTCACCGTCAGGCCGCCGGCCCGCAGGAACTCCGCGAAGAGCTGTGCCACGTCGTCCGGGTAGGTGGCGCCGACGGCGACCCGGCCCGCGCCGATCTCCTGAGCGGCGTGCACGAAGGCGAAGGAGGTCGAGGAGGCCGGCATGCCGGCGGTGCGGGCCAGGCTGCGCACCTGCTCCTGGGCGCCCTCCCAGCCGTGCACGAACCCCCCGCTGGTGCAGGCCCACACGACGGCCTCCGCACCGGACAGCCGCAGCTGCTCGATGCCGGACGCGAGCCGCTCGGGCGTGCCCATCTGCCGCAGCGCGTCGACGCGGTGCGCGTCCTCGCCGATGTCCGTGTGGACCAGGTCCACCCGGATGTCACTGCCCAGGAGCTGCTCGATACGGGGGTAGTCGTCCTCGGCCGAGTGGCCCGGGTAGAGGAATCCGAGTGCGGTCATGTCCAGCCTTCCTGCTGTTCTTCCGGCAGTACGGGAGGCCGGTGCCGCGCCCCCTCGTCCAGCAGGGCCTGGTGGGCCCCATGGCTCGGGTACCCATTCGGCGCAGCGCCGCCCACATCGTCACCCGGTTGACCGAGATCACCGGTATGCGCAGTTTCCCTCGCGTATCGCGAACACAGTTCCCCTCGCACATCGCGCGCTCCCCGGCGAGCTCGCCCACGAGGCTGCCGGAGGCGCGGTCGAGCGCGGGGTCGAAGGGGGCGACGGCGCCGAGACCGCGCCGGGCGCCGGGGCCGCCGAGAAGGATGACGCCCGTGGTGGCCACGACCCCCCGCGGGGAGGCGGGAGGGGGCAACGAACCGTGGCGACTGTCGTGTTGACGACGGTGGGTTCGGGTGCGAACGTGGTCAATCCGTGCACGTCAGGCCCTTGGTCACGGACGTCCGGCCCGCCGCCGGGCCCTGGCCCCGCACGTCCCGTCCGAGGAAGGTGCAACCGGATGTCCGCCGTTCCCACGGTCCTCGTCCTCGACGCCGACCCCCTCCCCCGGCTCGGCCGGCTCACCGGGCGGGCCCGGGTGGTGCACGCCGACGAGACCACGCTCGCCGGCCGCCTCCCGCAGGCGGACGTGCTGCTGGTGTGGGACTTCACCTCGCAGGCGGTGCGGGCCGCCTGGCCGGGCGGGGGACCGCGCCCCCGCTGGGTGCACACGGCGAGCGCCGGCGTCGACCATCTGATGTGCCCGGAGCTGGCCGCCTCGGACACGGTGGTGACGAACGCGCGCGGCGTCTTCGACGAGCCGATCGCCGAGTACGTGGCCGCGCTGGTCCTGGCCCTGGCGAAGGACCTGCCGCTGACCTGGGAGCTCCAGGGGCGGCACGAGTGGCGGCACCGCGAGGGCCTGCGGGTCGCGGGCACGCACGCGGTCGTCGTCGGCTCGGGGCCGATCGGCCGGGCGATCGCCCGCACGCTGAAGGCGCTCGGCGTGACCACGGCGGTCGTCGGCCGCGTCCCGCGCACCGGCATCCACGGCCCCGAGGACCTGGACCGCCTCCTCGCCCGCGCGGACTGGGTGGTCGCGGCGGCCCCGCTCACCGAGCAGACGCACGGCATGTTCGACCTGCGCCGCTTCGGCGTGATGCAGCCCTCCGCCCGGTTCCTGAACGTCGGCCGGGGGCAGCTCGTCGTCGAGGAGGCGCTCGTCCAGGCGCTGGAGCGGCGGTGGATCGCGGGCGCCGCCCTGGACGTCTTCGCGACCGAGCCCCTCCCCCCGGACAGCCCGTTGTGGCGGGTGCCGGGGCTGTTGGTGTCGCCGCACATGAGCGGCGACACGGTCGGCTGGCGGGACGAACTCGGCGCGCAGTTCGTGGAGTTGTTCGAGCGGTGGGCGGCCGGCCGGCCCCTGAGGAACGTGGTCGACAAGCAGCGTGGGTACGTGCCCGGACACTGACGTCCTGGAGAGTGCATGACGACCTCGTCCCGCGGGCGGCGCACGCGCTGTACGGGCCGACGTAGCCTCCTCGCCCCGGCGCCGTGTCATCCCCTCCGGAGGCTGGGTGTCACCGTGCCCGACTCGGTTCCGGCGAGGAGGAACAGCAGAAATCTCCGGGGATCGGGGTGACTGTCGCGTTTTCCAGGGATGGTTCCTGTTCCGTGAACGGCGGGAGCAGGACGTAGATGTCATTGTGGACCGACGACACGTCGATGCAGCGGTCAGCCATGACTTCCGTGGTGCATAACCCGTGCGGTCTCGGGTAGCCGCGCCGCCATGGCTCCACCGAACAGGCATGTCAGACAACACGAATTCACGGCGGAACCCACGCGCCGGTCGCTGCTCGCGGGGGTGGCGGCGCTCGGCGCGCTGGGCGCGGCGGGCTGCACCCGCGTGGCCACGGCCTCCTCCGCACCGGGCGGTGACCTGCTGGACCGGCTGCGCGCACAGGGTGTGGTACGGCTCGGGATCGCCGGTGAGATTCCGTTCGGGTACATCGACAAGGACGGGCGACTCACCGGTGAGGCACCCGAGTTGGCGAAGGTGATATTCGGGCGGCTCGGGATCGGCAGGGTGCAGCCCGTGCCCACCGAGTTCGGGTCGCTCATTCCCGGTCTGAATTCCCAGCAGTTCGACGTCGTGGCCGCCGGGATGTACGTCAACCCCGAGCGTTGCGAACAGGTGATATTCGCCGATCCCGACTACCAAATGCTGGATTCCTTCATCGTCCGGAAGGGCAATCCCAAAAACCTTCACAACTATCAGGACGTCGTGGAGAAGAAGGCGCGCTTCGCGACCGGGACCGGATACGCCGAGATCCAGTACGCCGTCGAGGCGGGCTACGAGGAGAGCGACATCCTCGTGGTCCCCGACCAGGTCGCCGGGCTGAACGCCGTCGAGGCGGGCCGCGTCGACGTGTTCGCGGGGACGGCCCTGACCATCCGCGAGGTGGTGAAGAAGTCGGGCAGGGCGGAGGCGACCAAGCCGTTCGCCCCGCTCGTCGGCGGTGAACCGCACGTCGACGGCGGCGCGTTCGCGTTCCGGCCGACGGAGACGAGGCTGCGGGACGCCTTCAACGCCGAGCTGCGCAAGCTGAAGAAGAGCGGCGAGCTGTTCCGGATCCTGGAGCCCTTCGGGTTCACCCGGGCCGAGATGACCGACCTGACGGCGAAGGAGCTCTGCGGCGGATGACCTCAGGACTCTGGGAACTCGTCCTCGAGGGGATCTGGACGACGATCCAACTGCTCGTGCTCAGCTCCCTGCTGGCGGCGGCCGTCTCCTTCACCGTCGGGATCGCCCGCACCCACCGGCGGTGGATCGTCCGCTTCCTCGCGGGCTTCTACACCGAGGTGTTCCGCGGGACCTCGGCCCTCGTGATGATCTTCTGGGTGTTCTTCGTGCTGCCGCTCGCCTTCGGCTGGCAGCTCGTGCCCCTGTGGGCGGGCACGCTCGCCCTCGGCCTGACCTACGGCGCGTACGGCTCGGAGATCGTGCGCGGCGCGCTGAACGCGGTCGACCCCGCACAGAAGGAGGGCGGCATCGCCCTCGGCTTCACACCCGCCCAGCGCCTGCGCAAGATCCTGCTGCCGCAGGCCGTGCCGGAGATGATCCCGCCGTTCTCCAACCTGCTGATCGAGCTGCTGAAGGGCACCGCACTGGTGTCGGTCATGGGCATGGGCGACCTCGCCTTCAGCGGCAACCTGGTGCGCCTGGCACTCCAGGAGAGCGCCGAGATCTACACGTACGTCCTCCTCATCTACTTCGTGATCGCCTTCCTGCTCACCCGGGTGATGCGAGGGCTCGAGCACCGTCTGAAGGCAGGTGTCCGATGAACTGGGACTGGAGCGCCGTCGGCGACTTCATGCCGCTCTTCCGGGACGGCCTGCTCGTCACCCTGCAGGCGCTGGCCCTCGGCTCGCTGATCTCGTTCACGCTGGGGCTGGTGTGGGCGCTGCTGATGCGGACGCCGACCCGGTGGGTGCAGTGGCCGGTGGGGATCGTCACCGAGTTCGTCCGGGACACCCCGCTGCTGGTGCAGCTGTTCTTCCTCTTCTACGTGCTGCCCGAGTGGGGCCTGACCCTCTCCGCGATGACCACCGGCGTCCTCGCGATCGGCCTGCACTACTCGACGTACACGATGCAGGTCTACCGGGCCGGCATCGACGCGGTGCCCGCCGGCCAGTGGGAGGCGGCGACCGCGCTGAACCTGTCGAGGACCCGGACCTGGCGCGCGGTGATCCTGCCGCAGGCGGTCCGCCGGGTCGTGCCGGCGCTCGGCAACTACGTCATCGCGATGCTCAAGGACACGCCCTTGCTGATGACGATCACCGTCCTGGACCTGCTGGGCCGGGCGCGGCTCTTCTCCCAGGAGCACTTCCAGTTCACCGAACCCGTCACGGTGATCGGCGTGGCCTTCATCGTGATCTCCTACCTCGCCTCCCTCCTCCTGCGCACCCTGGAGCGACGCCTTGTCCGTTGAGACCAGCAAGACCACCGTCGACAGCACCCCCGCGAGCGCCGAGCTGATCCGCCTGGACGGGGTCACCAAGCGGTTCGGGGACAACACCGTCCTCGACCACCTGGACTTCTGTGTGAAGCCCGGCCAGCACGTCACCCTCATCGGGCCGTCCGGCTCCGGCAAGACCACGATCCTGCGGCTGCTGATGACCCTGACCAAGCCCGACGAGGGCACGATCACCGTCGACGGGCAGCGGCTCTTCCCGGCGCCGGAGAAGCAGGTCCGCGAGGTCCGCAAGAAGATCGGGATGGTGTTCCAGCAGTTCAACCTGTTCCCGAACATGAGCGTGCTGAGAAACGTCACCGAGGCGCCGGTCAGCGTGCTCGGTCTGTCCAGGGACGAGGCGGAGGAGCGGGCGCGCGAGCTGCTGGACCTGGTGGGCCTCGCCGACAAGTGCGACGCCAGGCCGTCCCGGCTGTCCGGCGGCCAGCAGCAGCGGGTGGCGATCGCCCGGGCGCTCGCGATGCGGCCGCGGGTGCTGCTGCTCGACGAGGTGACCTCGGCGCTCGACCCCGAGCTGGTCGCGGGCGTCCTGGACGTCCTGCGGGACATCGCCCGCACCACCGACATCACCATGCTCTGCGTGACCCACGAGATGAACTTCGCCCGGGACATCTCGGACCAGGTCCTGATGTTCGACTCCGGCCGCGTGATCGAGTCGGGCCCGCCGGAGAAGATCTTCAGCTCGCCCGAGCAGGAACGGACACGGGAATTCCTCAGCGCCGTACTGTGACTACGCCGGGTGATCAACCGATCACCCCAGGTCTCGACGGCGGCTCATGCCTTTGGCATATGCCGCCGGATCAGGACCGCAGTTCGGAGAACCGAGGGCCGCGCAGAATCTCGCCAACACCCCCTCCGTACCGCACGCTTGGCCGTTATCGTGGAGGTGACTCGCCGTCCGGATCACGGCCAGAAAGCGACCGCAGGGGGAAGACCGTGGCGCTGAAGCACGAGCCGACCACTCCTAACCACTCGGCCCAGGACGCCCTGCGCGTCCTGGAGACAGTGGCCCGGCACAGCACCGGTGTCACCGACACCGACCTCGCCCGCCAGACCGGCCTCGGCACGGAGCGACTGACCCCGCTCCTGCGGATGCTGCGCCGCGAGGGATACGTCGAGCAGATCGCCGACGGGGCGTACGTCACGGGTGACGCCCTGGCCCGACTGGGGTCCGCGCACCACCGCGAGGAGGCCCTCCGCGAAAAGCTCCAGCACACCCTGGACCGGCTGCGCGACTCCGTCGGCGCCGCCGTCTACATCAGCCGGTACGTCGACGGCGAGGTCACCATCACCCAGTACGCCGACAGCCCGGCCACGCCCGCGGTCAACGAGTGGTTCGACTTCCGCTCCTCCGCGCACGCCACCGCGCTCGGCAAGAGCCTGCTGGGCCAGCTCGACCACAACGGCCGGCGCGACCACCTCTCCCGGCACAAGATGGCCCGCCTCACCTCGCGCACCATCACCAGCGACAAGCTGCTCCTGTCCCGGCTGGAGTCCCAGCCGCCCACCGTGCCCCACCTCGACCTCCAGGAGTACGCCGTCGGCACGGTCTGCGCGGCCGTCCCGATCACCGCCGGCTCCACCGCGGGCTGCCTGGCGCTCTCCCTGCCCGTCGAGCACGCCCACCGGCTCCGCCAGGCCGCCGACACCCTGAACCGGAACGCGGCGCCGGTGCTGCTGTCGCTGGCCATCTAGGACCCTCCGGCGATCACACCGGCCGGGACCCCGGCCGGTGGTCGGAAGCACCCCCGCGGACCAGGTAGTATTTTCTCTGTCGTCGGCCGCCGAGAGGCGGAGGCGGGAGTCATGCGCCGCTAGCTCAGTTGGTTAGAGCAGCTGACTCTTAATCAGCGGGTCCGGGGTTCGAGTCCCTGGCGGCGCACCATCACGATGGCGGTTTGTGTTCGCGGAACGCGCGAACACAAACCGCCATCGTCGTGTTCGCGCGGGTTCACCGTTCGTGGCGAGGGTTCCGCCGGACGCCCGCCCCCTCAGACAGGGCCTCTCGTCGGAGCCGGCATCCCTTCGGCTTCGCCCGGCGCCAGCCGCCGGTAGGCGAGCTCGGCCGTGGGCCTCCACCACACCGGATCGGCGCACCGCAGGCCCTCCCTCCTGAGCAGCGCCCGGTGGATCTTGTTCGTGGCCGTGACCGGCATCCGCTCCACCACCCGCACGAACCGGGGCGCCATCTTCGTCCCCAGGTCCGCCTGGGCGCGCAGGAACCCGGCGAAGGACGCCGGCTGGAAGTCACCGGCGAGCGTCGCCATCACCTGGTCCCCGGTGACCGGGTCCGGCACCGCGTACACGGCGACGGCGTCGGCGCCCTCGTACCGGGCGAGGATGTTCTCGATCATCGCGGCCGCCAGGTTCTCGCCGTCGACCCGCAGCCGGTCGTCGGTGCGGCCCGCGAAGTAGAGGAAGCCGTCGGCGTCCCGGCAGAAGAGGTCGCCGGTCCAGTACCAGCCTTCCCCATCCCCGTCCCCGGCCTCGCCCGGACGGGGGGAGCCCCGCCGCTCCGCCTCGGCCTGCGGGTTGCGCCAGTACCCTTCGAACAGGTTCGGGCCCCGGTTCACGAGCTCGCCGATCGCCTCGTCGCCGTTCAGCAGCCGCCCGGCGGCGTCGAAGCGGGCCGGTGGGCACTCCGCGTGCGTCCGCGGGTCCAGGACGGCGAGTCCGGGTCCCGCCCGGCCGACCGCGCCCGCCGGAGTCCCCGGCGACCACCGGACCGCCGCACCGCCCTCCGACGAACCGTACCCCTCCACCAGCCGCACCCCGAACCGCCGCTCGAAGGCCGCCGCGTCCGCCGTCCCCGCCTCCGTGCCGAAGCCGAGCCGCAGGCGGTGGTCCCGGTCGCCGGCGGACGGCTCGGTCGCCAGGACGTACTGGATCGCCCGGCCCACATAGGTGAAGTACGTCGCCCGGTAGCGCCGTACGTCCGTCAGGAAGCCGGAGGCCGAGAACCGGCGCCGCAACGCCACGCCCGCCCCGGCGACCAGGGCGGGGGCCCAGTCGGCGATCACCGCGTTGCCGTGGAACATCGGCATGCAGACGTAGTGCACGTCGTCCGGCGTGACGGCGAACTGTTCGGCGAGCGACCGTCCGGCGGCGACCAGCCGGCCCTGGGAGCAGACCGCGGCCTTGGGGGCGCCGGTGGAACCGGAGGTGAAGCAGAGGAGCAGCCGGTCGGCGGGGGCGGCCCGGGAGCAGTCCGGGCGGGCGTCGGAGAAGGGGGCGAGGAGGGCGTCGTACTCGTCGGTGCCGGTCACCAGGAGGCGGACGCCGGGCAGGTCGAGGCCCTGGAGCAGCGGCAGGTGGGTCGGCTCGGTGACCAGCAGGCGGCACTCGGTGTGCAGGATGTCCCGGGCCAGTTCCGGGCCGCGTCGCGTGGGGTTGATCCCGGCGACGGCCGCGCCCGCGAGCGCCGCCGCGCTCAGCCACAGCGGGAACTCCGGGGTGTTGTGCAGCAGCACGCCGACGTGGGGTGGCGCGCCCTGCGGGAGCAGGTCGGTCAGCAGCGCGGCCCGGGCGGCGGCGCCTGCCGCGACCTCGTGGTGGGTGAGGGTGTCCTCCCCGCACCACAGCCCCGGCCGGTGGTCGCCCCACCGGGCGTGGACGAGTTCGGCGACGGTGGCGTGCGTGGGGTCCATGGGGGCGCACGGTAGCTGACGGCGCCTCAGATGTGGATGGTCACGGCATGAGGCCGCCGGTCCCGGGACGCCAAGCGGCCTCCACGTGCGTCACGACACGACCGGAGGACTCCGGAAGGTGGTCGTGACGCACACGGATGCCGGCCGGGGGCGGTCAGAACGTGACGTCCGAGCAGGCGTAGAACGCGTTACCGGTGTCCGCGACCGTCCACACCGCGAGGATGACGTGGTGACCGCTCAGACCGGACGGCAGCCGTCCGGTGTGGGAGAGCGTGGCGGGCGGACGCTGGCCGTTGTACGGGACGGTGAAGAACGGGGTGAGGTTGAGGTCCGAGCGGGCCAGGGCGTGATTCTGGTTCCAGCCCTGCTTGGTGACGTAGTACCGGAAGTCGGTGGTGGCGTGCATGGCGGTGAACTGCCACCGGAACGTGTAGTTCTGGCCGCCGGTCACCCTGGTCGTCGGCCAGGCGCCGCCGCCCGGTTTCGTGGGCGAGTTGAGCTGGTTGAACCGGCTGTGACCGGCGGAGCATATCTGCCCGTCGGCGGGTCCGGCGGCCGGGAAGCCCTTCGGGCCCTCGACGCTCTGCGGCTCCCACTGGATGTCGCCGCAGCCCGTCACGCTGCCGTTCTGGCAGAGCTTCTGCCGGCTGATGGGGAGGTCGGTGTAGCCGTGGCTGCTCGCGCCGCCGGCGGAGAGCACGAAGGCTCCCGCCGTGGTGAGCCCGAGCGCGGCGGCGTACCACTTGGTCTTTTTGCGCATGCTGCCGCTCCTGGAGAACGTGGGGAGTTCAGTGAGCTGTGCGTGCAGGTCTAGACCAAGTCTGAGATTATTGCGGTCTGTTGAACATGTCCATACCAACCGCGGTCCGTGTTCGAAGGGCCGTCAGGGGGTCTGCTCGCCACGCCCCGCGCAGAACGCCACCGTCAGGTCCTTCACCAGCGCCTTGCGCTCGTAGTCGTCCAGTTCCACGAGCCCGCGCATGGTCAGCCGGGTCACCGTGTCCTCCACGGAGTCCACGACCGAGGTGAGCACGGACGCCCGGTGCTGGGCGTCCAGCGCGGCGATCCGGCGGCGGTGCATCGCGGCGGCCACCTCCGGGGCGTACTCGACGCGCACCGGCTGCACCGCGAACACCTCCAGGCCGATCGCCCCGGCGTCCCGCGCGACCCGCCGGGTCAGCGCCTCCCCCGTCGCCTCGACCGAGCCTCGCCCCGAGCCGGGCGCCTCCACCGGGATCCGGGCGAGGGCCGCCTCCACGCACTCGCGCAGATAGGTCTCGTGGTCCTCGACGCCGAGCGTGGCCCGCGCGGTGTCCCGCACCCGCCACACCACCAGCGCCACCACCCGCAGCGCGACCCCGTTGCCGTCGGCGGCGGGCATCGGCTCGCTGCGCCAGTGCCGCAGCCGCACGTCCACCCGGCGGCGCAGCAGCAGCGGGTTCACCCACAGCAGGCCGGTGCGCCGGACCGTCCCCCGGTAGCGGCCGAACATGTCGAGCACCCAGGCCTGTCCGGTCTTGCCCCGGGCCAGTCCGCCGAAGCCGAACATCCCCAGCGCGACCGCCCCCGTGTACGCCGCCCACTGCGCCGGGCCGAGTCCGGCACCGCCGTACACGGGCAGCCGCAGCGCCTCCGCCACGAGCGGCGGCAGGACCCCGGCCCACCAGGACGTGGCCACGCAGCCGACCGCCCCGCAGGTCCCGGCGGTCACGCCCGCCACGCCGGGCAGCACCCGGCCGGGCTGCTCCACGAGGGCGGGGTCGACCTCCGCGATCGGCCGGGGCTTGGCCGGCTCGGGCCGCCGGAAGCGCGGCTGCTCCCCGGTGCCCTGCCGGCTTCCCACGACGGCGGGACCGAGCGGTACCGGCCGCGGGTCCGGCTCGTCCCGGAAGAGCAGGTGGACGGGGATCTCGGTGGTCGCCTCGTTCTGGATCAGCCGGATGGGCGGCCGGGCCGGCCCCTCTGGCTCGGGCGTCTGTGAAGTGGTCGTGTTCATTGCGTGCCTCCAGCCTCCGCGCCAGATACGCCATGACAGTGAAAGGAACGGGAACCGCGGGAACCGCGGGGACTGCGGGAGCGCCCGTCCGTGTGGGCCGGGCTCCGGAGCCGGGCGGCGAGACCGGCGGGGCTCCGGGGCGGACGGACCACGGGAGCGGACAAACTCCAGGACCGGGCGGACTCGGGACCGGGCGGACTCGGGACCAGCCGGGTGGCGAGCCGGCCGGGCCGCGGATCAGCCCGTACGGGAAGGGACGGTCTACGAGAACAGCCGCCGCCAGGTCTCCGGCCCCGGGTAGCCGTCGGCCGCGCCACCCCGCCAGCCCTGGGCTCGCTGGAAGGCCTCGACGCCCCGCCGGTCCGCCTCGCCCCAGCGCGGTCCCGGTCCCGTCGTGTAGTACTTGCCGAACCCTTTCTTCACCAGCTGCTTCCCCAGCCGGGTGACGTGGACGTTGCTGGCGCCGGGCCGGAACATGCCGCGGCCCGGGTAGGCGGGGACGCGGGAGGACCCGGACGCTGCGGGCGGGCGGGCCGTTCCGGCACCGGCGCCGGGGATGTCCTTGCCCCGGCCGGTGGTCAGCAGCGACCAGGTCCGGGGACCGGGCAGCCCGTCGGCGTCCGCGCCGCGCCAGCCCTGGGCCCGCTGGAACGCCCGGGTGGCCCGTCGGTCGGCCTCCGACCAGCGGGGACCGGGCCCCGAGGTGTAGAAGCGCCCGGCGCCGCGCTGGATGAGGAGCCGGCCGAGCAGGGTCACGTACCGGTTGTCGGCGCCCGGCCCGAAGGCCGCCCGTCCGGGGTACGGCACCGCCGTGGTGCCCGCCCCGACGGAGCCGCCCCCCGCGGCGCTCCCGCCGCCCGCGCCCCCCTCCTTGCCCTCCTCCGCATGGTCCGTGTCCTCGGCTTCGAGGCCGTCGTAGCGGTAGGGGACGTAGTGGTCGGAATAGGCCCAGTAGGCGTAGGGGGTCGCCAGACGGCGGGTGGTCGGCCGGGTCTGTTCATAGGCGATGTAGTGGGTGTGCGTGTAGTCCGTCCAGCCGCCGAAAAGGACCACGTGCGAGCCGTTCTCCGGATCGGACGGATTGTGGAAGAGCAGTATGTCGCCCGGCTGGAGTTCCGCCTTGGTGATCCGGGTCGCGAACTGGTGCAGACTGCCCGTCCACTCGTTCCCCGGCAGTTTCCAGGCCATGGAGACGTAACCCGAGCAGTCCTGCCGGTAACCGTCCGACCAGAACCCGTTCATGCTGTACGGCACCTTCGCCGCGACCCAGGTCCTGGCCCGCCTGATGATGTCCGCCCGAGTCGTCCGCGGCGTCACGATCTTGCCCTCCGGTTTCGCCGGCCTGCCGCCCGGACCGTGCAGCGGCGCCTTGCGGCCCTGCGGGGTCAGAGGCTCGTCACCTGCGGGAACACCGGGCCGCTCCGGCGCATGCGAGGCGGCCAGAGCGGGCACGGCGTGCCCGGCGCCGAGCGCCGCGGCGGCCGCGGTCGCCACGACGACGGTGCGGTGGGCGGCCGGGTGACCGCCGAGTCCGGCGGGCAGGGAACGCGGACTCACCCGCCTCCAGTGAACGCATCCGGGGCAGTCGCAGGCACCCCCGGGATCGAATTCCTCGAATACCGGAGACTCCATGCGATTCCCCTCACACTCCAGATGGAAATGTCCGCGCCTGTGCACGTTCGCCAGTCTTTCCCAACTGTCTTTCCGGCGCGCAAGCTGACGGTCCGAATGATGTACCCGGACCCCTCCCAGGGGGTCGGAAGGGCGGGTCGCCCCCGGGAAGGCGGTCGGGAGCACCCCCGGACGTCATGTAGAGTTAACGATGTCAGCAGGCGCCGCTAGCTCAGTTGGTTAGAGCAGCTGACTCTTAATCAGCGGGTCCGGGGTTCGAGTCCCTGGCGGCGCACCGACGAGAAAGCCCCTTGCGTGAGCGGGGGGCTTTCTGCTGCTCGGGCTCTGTGCCGCTCGCGACGGCCGTGAGCGCGGGCCGCGTACGCGGGGCTGTGCGTGCCGGTCGCCTCTGCGCCGGGCGTCCCCGTCGTCCCACGACGGTCCCGATCGGGTAGGACAGGGCTCTCCCCGTCACACGACGGTCCCGGTCAGGTAGGCCGACACGATCACGTTCGCCGTGTAGCTGCGGCTCGCCCGGTCGAAGGTGCCGCCGCAGGTGATCAGCCGCAGCTCGGCGCGGCCCGAGGCGCGGGTGCCGTAGGCCCGGCGGGCGTCGAAGCGGTCGCGCTGGACCACCTCCACCTCGTCGATGGTGAACTCCGCTACCTTCCCGTCGTCCCGGACCACCCTGATCGTCTCTCCCGCCTCGAGGGTGCTCAGCTTGTAGAAGACGGCGGGCCGGGTCTCGGTGTCGACGTGCCCCACCATCAGCGCGGTGCCGGCCGCACCGGGTTTCGCGCCCGCCGCGTACCAGCCCACGACGCCCGCCTGGTCGTAGGGCGGCGGATCGATCGCGCCCCGCGCGTCCAGGCCGCGGGCCACGACCGGCGCCTGCACGCCCAGCTCGGGGATGTCGACGCGCCGCGGCAGCGCCGCGCGCAGCGGCTCGGCGGCGGGCGGCAGCTCGGCGCCCCCGGGCCGGCCCACGGCGGCGATGTCACCGGTGGTCGCCGCGGACGTCCCGGAGTGCACATCGGTCACCTCGCGCCCCCAGAGCCACAGCCCGAGCAGGAGCAGCGCCCAGGCCACCCCGGTCAGCAGGCGCCCGGAGGAGCGCTCTTGATCGGACATGGTCAGTCCGTTCCGCGGCTCCGGCGGACCGTCCGGAGCGCCACGACGACGGCGGCGACGCCCGCCAGCACCAGTCCGACGACGGCGTGGGCGGTACCGGGTACGTCCGACCGGGCCTCCTCCGCGGCGGCGAGCGGTGCGGCGCCGCCGCCGCCCGCACGGACCGGGGCGACGGGAGAGGCGTACGCGGAGGCGGCCGCCGACCCCGGCACGACCTTGAGCGTGCCCTTGACCCGGAAGTCGGCGCAGGTGATCGTCACGGCGTAGGAACCGGGGCCGATCGAGGAGCGGACCCGGGTCTCGCCGGCGAGGGTGCCGCCGGCGCCCACGAGCCGGGCGTCCGAGACGAACGCCGCCGACGCGGCGGTGGCCGTCATCCCGGAGCAGCCCTTGACCCGTAGGGAGACCTCGTCGCCCGGGGAAGGGGTGGACGGGGTCACCGAGACCTCGCCGCCCCCGCTTCCGCCGTCCGCCGCGTATGCCGTCGGGACGAGCGACGTGGCGACGATCGCCACTCCGGCACAGAGAGTTGCTTTGACTGAACTCATCGTGAACCTCCAGCTATCTGGAGGCTCCCCCCGACGGGCGCGTCCCGCATCTCCGGAGCGGGTCCCGCTGCTCCGAACGGGTCAGCTTTCCCGGGAGATGTTTGAAGTCCGTCTCCGACGCGTCCGCGACCCCGTCCACGCGATCGCTCAGATCCTTTCCACCAGGTCCGCGATCGAGTCGACGACCTTCGACGGGCGGTACGGGAAGTCCTCGACCTGCTCGGGCCGGGTCAGGCCGGTGAGCACCAGGAACGTCTGCATCCCGGCCTCGATGCCGGCCAGCACGTCGGTGTCCATGCGGTCGCCGATCATCGCGCTGCTCTCGGAGTGGGCACCGATCGCGTTCAGCCCGGTGCGCATCATCAGCGGGTTCGGCTTGCCCGCGAAGTACGGGTTCTTGCCGGTCGCCTTGGTGATCAGGGCGGCCACCGCGCCGGTCGCGGGCAGCGGACCCTCGGTGGAGGGGCCGGTCTCGTCCGGGTTGGTGCAGATGAAACGGGCGCCGGCGTTGATCAGCCGGACCGCCTTGGTCATGGCCTCGAAGGAGTACGTGCGGGTCTCGCCCAGCACGACGTAGTCCGGCTCGTGGTCGGTGAGGATGTAGCCGATGTCGTGCAGCGCGGTGGTCAGTCCGGCCTCGCCGATGACGTACGCCGAGCCGTTCGGCCGCTGGTCGTCCAGGAACTTGGCGGTGGCCAGCGCCGACGTCCAGATGTTCTCGATCGGCACGTCCAGGCCCATGCGGCGCAGCCTCGCGTGCAGGTCACGCGGGGTGTAGATCGAGTTGTTGGTGAGGACGAGGAACGGCTTGCCCGACTCACGCAGCTTCTTCAGGAAGGAATCGGCGCCGGGGATCGGAACGCCCTCGTGGATGAGCACACCGTCCATGTCGGTGAGCCACGACTCGATGGGCTTGCGGTCTGCCATGTGCGGGATCTCCTGCCGTACGCGAGGCGGTGCTGCGTGCGCCCCAGCCTAATCACAGGCCCGATCATGAGGGAATGGCCGGTTTCCCCGCGCTCGGAGACCCCGGCGGGCCTCGCCGCCCGGCGTTCAGCGCCGTTTGCGCGCCACCAGCAGGGCGGCGCCCACGGCGATGAGACAGACGGTGCCGGCGAGGACCCCGGCGGGGGAGGTCAGCCCGGTGCGGGCGAGTTCCTTGGCCTCCTCGGCGAGGTACGGCAGGCCGGTCGCCGGAGCGGTGGCGGAGGCGGAAGCGGTGATCGAGGTGGAAGCGGTGGCCGAGGCGGAGGCGGTGGTCGACGCCTCGGGCTCGGGTCTGGCGGGGCGGGGGCCGGCCTCGACGGTGAAGCGGTAGTCGTTCGACTGCCCGACCCACTCGCCGTCGTCGCCGTGCCGCTGGACGACCGCCGCGTTGGCGGTGATCTCGTTGGGCACGGCGTCCGAGGTGAGGGCGAGGCGCAGCCTGACGGTGAGGGTTTCGCCCGGGGGGACCGTGAAGCCGGCGAAGGCGGCGGGCGGGGTCGCGCCGGCGGTCCGGGGTTCCTCGGCGGGACGGCCGGTCAGCGCCCCGACGAGTTCGTCCTCGTCGGTCGTCTCGAAGTGGACGGGGTGGGGCCGGCCGTCGGCGTAGAACTCCAGGTGGGGCTGGGACGGCTGCAGAGCGCGTTCGGCATCGACGAGGACGACGACCGGGTGGACGCCGGCGCAGGTGCGGCCGGTGGTGTTGGTGAGGTCCAGGTACCAGGTGCCGTATCCGCCGCCGGCCCGGTAGGAGCCGGGGCCGCCGTGGAGGCGGGTGGTCAGCGGGAAGTCGCCGGTGTCCGGACCGCCGCAGCTCGGGCCGGACTCCGCGTGCGCGGACGCGGGCAGAAGGGCGGCGGCTGCGGCGAGGCAGAGGGAGACGGGCGTGCACAGTCGCATGAACACGTGAGCCTGCCGGAGGAGGCGGGGCCGGGGGCGTCGGCGCTCCGTACGGTCGTGCGCATCCATTCGATCGGCGGACGCGCCCGTCCCCCCGGGGTGCCCGTCAGCCGGGCCCCCGTCCGAACACCGGCCCCAGCAGCAACTGGGCCGCGCCCTCCGCCACGGCGCGGGCGCCTCCCGGGGCGAGCCGTACCGGTACCGCGCGCTCCGGGGCGCCCTCGCGGTGGGCGCGGGCGGTGAGCACGGCGGTGACTCCGTGGACGAAGGGGGCGGGCGTGGCCGTGACCGTGCGGCCGCCCAGCAGGAGCAGGTCGATGTCGAGGAGGCCGGCCAGGTTGGCGGCGGCCGTGCCGAGGACGCGGGCCGCCTCGGCCACGTCACCGCGTGCGATGGCGGCCAGGCACAGCGCCTCGACGCAGCCGCGGTTGCCGCAGGGGCAGGGCGGTCCGTCGAGCTGGAGGACCTGGTGTCCGAACTCGCCCGCGCCGGTGCGGGCCCCCCGGTGCACGCTCCCGCCGATCACCAGGCCGGCACCGAGCCCCGTACCGAGGTGGAGGTAGGCGAAGGAGCCCCGCTCGCCGCCGACGGCGAGGCCGAGGGCGGCCGCGTTGGTGTCCTTGTCGACGACGACCGGCACCCCGAGCCGCCGCGCGAGCGCGTCCCGCAGGGGGAAACCGTCCCACTCGGGGAAGCCGGTGACGCGGTGCAGGACGCCGTGGACGTGGTCGAGGGGGCCGGGGAGGGCGACGCCGACGCCGAGGAGCGTGTGGAAACCCCTCAGTACGCCGTCGCCGGATTCCTCGGGCACCCCGCCGCCGGATTCCTTCGGCGAGTCGCCGCCGGAATGCCCTGGCGCCTCGGCGCCCGAGACTGTCAGCGGACCGTCGCCGGGATCCCCCGCCACCCCGCTACCCGAAGCCCCGGGCAGGCCGCCGCCCGAGCCCGTCAGCGGACCGTCGCCGCGATCCCCCGCCACCCCGCCACCCGTAGCCCTGAGCGAACCGTCATCGGGATCCCCCGAGACCCCACCGCTCGAAGCACTGAGCAGACCGTCGCCGGGATCCCGAGAAACCCCACCCCCCGAAGCCCCGAGCAGACCGTCGTCGGAAGCCCCCGGCGCTCCATCACCCGACCCCCTCGGCACCCCGCCGAGGGGGCCGTTCAGCACCGCGCCGGCCAGTTCCTCCGTCTCCCGCGCCACCGCACCCACCACGGCCTCCGCGCCCGCTCCCAGGTCGAGCGGTACGCGCCGCTCCGCCACCACCCGTCCGTCCAGCTCGACGAGGACCACCCGCAGTTCGTCGCGGTCGAGGTGGACGCCGAGGGCGTGCGCGGCGCCCGGGACGAGCCGCAGGACCGTGCGCGGCTTGCCGCCCGTGGAGGCGCGGCGGCCCGCCTCCGCCGCGAACCCCTCCTCCCGCAGCCGTGCGGTGATCTTGCTGACCGCCTGCGGGGTGAGCCCGGTGCGCTCGGCGAGCTCTAGCCGGCTGATGCCGTCCGGGCCTGCCGTACGCAGCAGGTCGAGCACGAGCGCGGTGTTGTGACTGCGCACCGCGAGGAGGTTCGCGCCCGCCGTGCCGCCCGCCATGCCGCGCCCCTGGCCCGGGCCGCCGTTCGTCCTGTTCACACGCCCATTCTCCCCCGCGCTTGCACTTTGGCAACAGCGTTGCGAAAGTGGGGGCCATGACTGGTACTCCCCTCCGCGTGGGCCTGATCGGCTACGGCCTCGCGGGCTCCGTCTTCCACGCCCCGCTGATCGCCGCCACCGAGAGGCTCGCCCTGGACACGGTGGTGACCTCGAACCCGGAGCGGCAGGAGCAGGCCCGCGCCGAGTTCCCGGACGTACGCGTCAGCGCCACCCCCGAGGAGCTCCTCGCCCGGGCCGGCGACCTGGATCTGATCGTCATCGCCTCCCCGAACAAGACGCACGTCCCGCTCGCCACGGCCGCCCTGCAGGCCGGCGTCCCGGTCGTCGTGGACAAGCCGATCGCGGGTACGGCGGCGGAGGCGCGTGAGCTCGCCGCCCTCGCCGAGAAGCGCGGCCTGTTCCTCTCCGTCTTCCAGAACCGCCGCTGGGACAACGACTTCCTCACCCTGCGCAAGCTGCTCGCCGAGGGCCGGCTGGGCGACGTGTACCGCTTCGAGTCCCGCTTCGAGCGGTGGCGCCCGCAGCTGAAGGGCGGCTGGCGGGAGTCGGGCGACCCCGCAGAGATCGGAGGTCTGCTGTACGACCTCGGCAGCCATGTCGTCGACCAGGCGCTGGTCCTCTTCGGCCCCGTGACGCGCGTCCACGCCGAGGCGGACGTCCGCCGGCCCGGCGCCGAGACGGACGACGACACCTTCATCGCGCTCACGCACGCGAACGGAGTCCGCTCCCACCTCCACGTCTCCGCGACGACCGCACAGCTCGGCCCCCGCTTCCGGGTGCTGGGCTCGCAGGCGGGCTACGTGAAGTACGGCCTGGACCCGCAGGAGGCCGCCCTCCGGGAGGGCCTGCGTCCCGGCCCCGCCTGGGGCACGGAGCCGGAGTCCCTCTGGGGCCGTGTCGGCGCCGGCGAGTCCCCGCTGACCGGCGGCGGAAGCCCGGTAGAGACCCTGCCCGGGGACTACCCCGCCTATTACGCTGCGGTGGCCAAGGCACTGACCGACGGCGGCCCCAACCCGGTGACCGCCCTGGAGGCGGCCGCCGCCCTCGACGTACTCGAGGCGGCCCGCCGTTCGGCACGAGACGGAGTGACGGTGACGCTGTGACCCACGAGATCACCCCCAAGTTCACCCCGGAGATCACCCCGACCCTGGAGGAGCTCCAAGCCCAGGAACGGCGTCTGGTCTTCCGCCGGTTCACCCACGAGGACGCCTGGGCGCTCGGTTCGCTCCTGGTGGAGCTGGCCCGTGAGCGCCAGGCCCCGGTCGCCATCGACATCCACCGCGCCGGCCAGCAGCTCTTCCACGCGGCCCTGCCCGGCTCCACCCCGGACAACGACGCCTGGATCGCCCGCAAGCGCCGGGTGGTGGAGCGCTACGGCTCCTCCTCCTATCTGGTGGGCTCCCGCTACCGCGCCAAGGGCACCACGTTCGAGGAGTCCTCCCGCCTCGACCTCGACGAGTACGCGGCGCACGGCGGCTCCTTCCCGATCAACGTCGAGGGCGTCGGCGTGATCGGCGCGGTGACGGTGTCGGGCCTGCCGCAACTGGAGGACCACCGCTTCGTGGTGGAGGCGCTGGAGGAGTTCCTGGAGAAGTACCTGGGCTGAGCCCGGCCCTGAAGGGGCGCGGGGCTGTACCGACATGCGGCTCCGCCGCGTTGGGCGCGGCCGGCCATGGCCGGCCGCGCCCAACGAACAACCCCGGTCCCCCGCGCCCCCCGGCGGAGCGCCTACGCGTCCTTGAGCTCCTGCCGCTGACGGCCGAGCCCGGAGATCTCCAGCTCGACGACGTCCCCGGCCCGCAGGTACGGCTTGGGCTCGGGCTGCCCGAAGGCCACCCCGGCCGGCGTCCCCGTGTTGACGACGTCACCGGGGTAGAGGGTCATGAACCGACTGACGTACCGCACGACCTCCCCGACCGGGAAGATCTGCTCGGCGGTCGTCCCGTCCTGCTTCAGCTCCTCGTTGACCCACAACCGCAGCGACAGCGCCTGCGGGTCGGGCACCTCGTCGGCCGTCACCAGCCACGGACCCAGCGGGTTGAACGTCTCGCAGTTCTTGCCCTTGTCCCAGGTGCCGCCGCGGTCCATCTGGAACTCCCGCTCGGACACGTCGTGCGCGACGGCGTACCCGGCGACATGGGCGAGCCCCTCCTCGGCCGACTCCAGGTAACGGGCCGTGCGCCCGATGACGACCGCCAGCTCCACCTCCCAGTCGGTCTTCGTGGAGCCTCGCGGCACGAGCACGGTGTCGTACGGCCCGACGACCGTGTCCGCCGCCTTGAAGAAGACGACGGGCTCGGCGGGCGGCTCGGCGCCCGTCTCGCGGGCGTGATCGTGGTAGTTGAGCCCGATGCACACGACCTTGCCGATCCGGCCGACCGGCGGGCCGATCCGCAGCCCGGTCGCGTCCAGCGCGGGCAGCCCGCCGGACTCGGCGGCGGCCCGGACGCGGCCGAGCGCCGCGTCGTCGGCGAGCAGCGCGCCGTCGATGTCGTCCACGACGCCCGAGAGGTCCCGCAGGGTTCCCTCGGCGTCGAGCAGCGCCGGGCGCTCCGCGCCCGCCGTACCGACTCGCAGCAGCTTCATGATCACAATCTCCCTCGATCGCGGGGGCGCCCGCCGATGTGTGCAGCCATCGGAGGACTGGTCGATCGTCCAAGCTGGGCGTCCACTCCGCAAGACCCGGTTCACCTACTGGACCGTCACCGGCCCCTCACCGGCCGGTCACTCACTCTCCGGCCGGTACAGCACGGCTCGCTCGGCCGCGCTCCAGGCGGTGCTGGTGACGACGTACAGGGCGGCGGCCAGCGGCACCACCGCCACCGTGACGAGGGTGAGGAAGGACAGGAACGGCATGACCTTGGTGACGGCGCCCATCCCGGGCACCTCCTCGCCGCCGGCGGCCGCGGCCATCGCCGGGTTGGTCGCCGTCAGTCGCAGGGACAGGCGGTAGTTGAAAGTCGCGATCGCCGTGACGACGGCGAACAGCCCGAGGTAGACGAGCCCGGCGCCGCCGAACGCCCCGCCGGCGGTGAGGGCGTCGGTCCAGCGGTCCCCCAGGGGTGCGTCGAGGAGCCGGTGGGTGAGCAGGTCGT
Source organism: Streptomyces sp. NPDC052016 (assembly GCF_044548445.1). Classification (NCBI taxonomy): domain Bacteria; kingdom Bacillati; phylum Actinomycetota; class Actinomycetes; order Kitasatosporales; family Streptomycetaceae; genus Streptomyces; species Streptomyces sp. NPDC052016. Next base: position 171,411 of record NZ_JBIUBX010000016.1, on the reverse strand, counting down.
TGGACTCGCCGCCGATCGACGCGTGCGAGAAGACGTAGTAGAGGAGGAGGAACGCGGGCGCCTGGAGCAGGCTCGGCAGGCAGCCCGACAGCGGGGACACCTGCTCCTTGGCGTGCAGCTCCAGGACCGCCCGCTGGAGCCGCTCGGGGTTCCGCGCGTGCTTCTTGCGCAGCTCGGCGATCCTCGGCTGGAGGGCGGCCCGGGCCTTCTGCCCGCGCGCCGCGGCCCGGGACAGGGGGTGGACGAGCAGCCGTACCAGCGCGGTGAACAGGACGATCGCGGCGGCGGCCGCGGTGGCGTGGAAGAGGGGTTCGAGCAGGTCGGCGAACCGCTCGACGAGGTGGACGAAGGCGGACAGGAACACGGACATGGGTGAGGAGCCCTCCGGGGGTCTCGTCGTGCCGGAACAGGTGTGGCTGGCGGCATGACGACCCGCGCGGGGTCACCCACGGGTGAGTGCTGAGGGGTGCCGGGGTGCCCTACGCGACGGCCGTCGGGAGGGCGTGCCCGGGTGCCCTGGGCCGTGGCCGGCCCGAGGCGTCGGGGTCGCGCTGGGGCAGGAAGGCCGTACGCCGGTCCCGGTCGCGGATGGCCGTACGCACCCGGGTGGGCGGCACGGCGGGGGCGCAGCGCGCGGCGACGAGAGAGCAGACGGCGAGCGCGGCACCGGCGGCGGCGGTCGCGGCGAGGGCGACGGTGGCGGAGAGCCCGCCGGCGTCGAAGAGGGCGAAGTCGAGGAGGAAGAAGAGGAGGACGGCGAGGGGACGCAGGGTGGTGAGCCTCAGCGCTGTGAGCCGCGGGGCGGTGGGCCTCAGGGCTGTGAGCCGTGGGGCGGCGGAGCGAGGGGCGGCGGGATGCGGGGCGGTGGAGCAGTCGCTGATCACCCGTGCTCCCCCTCCTTCGCCTCGCTGTCTCCGGCCGGGCTTCCGGCCCCGACACCATGAGGACGTACGGGACCGGTGTGACGGTTCCCCGCGGTGTCGGCGGAAGGCGTCGACCCCGGCCGAAACCCCACGCCCTTCGCCAGGGCGGCGAGCCTTTCCCTGTGGGACGGCCCCGGGGTCCCTAGGAACGGACGCGCGTGGACACCAGCTTGCCCCACACCACCAGTCGGTACTGGGAGCTGTACTCGGGCGTGCAGGTGGTGAGGGTGAGGTAGCGGCCGGGGGCGTCGTAGCCGCGGGAGGGGTGGACGAGCGAGCGCGGTACGGGGCGCAGGACGCCCGAGTCGCGGGGCGAGGTCCGCGACAGGACCGCGTCGACGGCGTATGTGTGGACGGCGGTCCTGGTGGTCACCTCGATCTCGTCGCCCTTGCGCAGCCGGTTCAGGTACCGGAACGGCTCGCCGTGGGTGTTGCGGTGCCCGGCGAGGGCGAAGTTGCCGTTCTGGCCCGGCTGCTGGGTGCCGGCGTAGTGGCCGACGTACCCCTTGTTGAGGACGTTCCGCTTGCTGGTGCCCTCGGCGACGGGGGCGCGGAGACCGAGGCGGGGGATGGTGAGGATGGCGTAGGCCTGGGAGGGGGAGGGCGGAGGCGTCGTCGTGCCGGACCGCCGCCCGGTGCCGCTCCCCCGCTCGGAGCCGGAGTCGGCCCCCGGGCCGACGGCGGCCTCCGAGCCGGAGCCGGAGTCGGACCCGGGGGCGGAGCCGGAACCGGGGGCGGCCTGCCCCCCGTACCCGGAACCGTCCCTCCACTCCCGCTCCAGGGCATCCACCCTCCGCTCGGCGCCCTCGCGCGCCTCACGGTTGGTCCACCACAACTGGTGGGCGACGAGGAGCAGCCCCAACACCCCGGCCGTGACGAGCAGTTCGCCCCCACTCCACAGGATGCGCCGGCGCCGGGCACGCCGCCGCCGGATGCGGTGGTGTACGACGGGGACGCGCACGCGGACACCTCCTGCGCCGGGCGCCTACGGGGCCGCCCGCACGATAGGGCCCGGGAGACGAGGTCTCCAGAGAGGCGCCGCCGTTCGTCCCCTCGAACCTTCCTCCACAGGTTTGAGAAAGGGCTGTCGGAACCCTCGACAACAGCACGCGCCACACCCGATGCTTCGTGACGCGCTGCAGCACTCATGTACCCCCGCACGAGCGCGGACCGGTCGGGACGGCCGGGCCCGTTCTCTGTCGAGTGAAGCGGAGAAGTCATGATCCGACGCAGAACCCTGCTGGCGGCCACGGGCGGCGCGCTCCTCGGGAGCGCGATGGCGACGGGTACCGCCCACGCCGACGCGACGATCGCCGTCAACCCGTCGACGTCGTACGGAACATGGGAGGGCTGGGGCACCTCCCTCGCCTGGTGGGCCAACGTCTTCGGCTCCCGCAACGACTTCGCCGACCTCTTCTTCACCACCAACTCGGTGACGTACAACGGCACGGCGCTGCCCGGCCTGGGTCTCACCATCGCCCGCTACAACCTCGGCGCGTGCAGCTGGAACACGGTCGACGGGCAGGCGATGGTCGAGTCGCCGAACATCCCCGGCTTCAAGCAGATCGAGGGCTTCTGGCAGGACTGGAACAACGAGGACCCCACCTCCTCGGCCTGGGACTGGACGGCGGACGCCAACCAGCGGGCGATGCTGCAGAAGGCGGTGCAGCGGGGCGCGACGACGGAGCTGTTCGCCAACTCCCCCATGTGGTGGATGTGCCTGAACCACAACCCGTCGGGCGCCGCGAACGGCGGCAACAACCTCCAGTCCTGGAACTACCGCCAGCACGCCTCCCACCTGGCGGCGACGGCCCTGTACGCCAGGAACAACTGGGGCGTGAACTTCGCGACGGTCGACCCGTTCAACGAGCCGGCCTCGTCCTGGTGGACGGCCACCGGGACGCAGGAGGGCTGCCACATGGACCCGGCGGTCCAGGCGGCCGTACTCCCCTACATGCGCAGCGAGCTGGACAAGCGCGGTCTGACGGGCATCCGCGTCGCGGCCTCCGACGAGACGAACTACGACACCGCCCGCTCGACATGGGCGTCGTTCGGCTCCTCGACGAAGGCCCTGGTCAGCCAGGTGAACGTACACGGCTACCAGGGCTCGGGCGGCCGCCGGGACCTGCTCTACACGGACGTGGTGACGACGTCCGGCAAGAAGCTGTGGAACTCGGAGACGGGCGACAGCGACGGCACCGGCTACACCATGGCCTTCAACCTGCTCTACGACTTCCGCTGGCTGCACCCCACGGCCTGGTGCTACTGGCAGGTCATGGACCCGTCGACGGGCTGGGCGATGATCGCGTACGACGCGAACACGCTCCAGCCGACGACCGTCCAGACCAAGCACTACGTGATGGCCCAGTTCAGCCGCCACATCCGCCCCGGCATGCGGATCCTCGACACGGGCGTGAGCTACGCGGCCGCCGCCTACGACGCGACGGCCCGCCGCCTGGTGATCGTCGCGCTGAACACCTCCACCTCCGCCCAGACCCTCACCTTCGACCTGTCCCGCTTCTCCACCGTGAGCGGCGGCTCGGGCGGCCTGGTCCCCCGCTGGAACACGGTCACGACGGGCGGGGACCAGTACCGGGCGTACGCGAACACGTTCCTGAGCGGTAAGTCGGTGGCGGTGCCGTTCGCGGCGAAGGCGGTGCAGACGCTGCAGATCGACGGGGTGACGATCTAGGCGCGTGATCCCTCGGCCCCGGCAGCGGTAGGGGCTGCCGGGGCCGAGCTCCCGCAGTACCGGGCAGCCGCTCGGTTCGCGGGCCCGGGCCCGGCCACCGCGGACCGCGGACCGCGGAGAGACGGGCGAGGCCGCCTTTCGCGCCGGGCCGCCGACGGCTAGGTTGGGCGCGGCGAGTCACCCAGGAGGAGCTGAGACATGGTCGGTCTTCCGAGCGCGCGTTGACGTCGTAGGCCGTGACCGGCCCGTCATCGCGTGCTGCCCTTGATGTTGCGGCACAGCGAGCCTTTCCCTGCCCGAACCGCCGGTGCACCTTTCGTGTGCTCGGTGGCGGGCCTCGTCGTCGGCAACCCAAGGGATTCCCGTGCCGTCCGCTTCCCCTGCTTCCTCCGCCTCCTCTGAGTCGTCGGCTTCCTCTTCTGCTTCCCCTGCTGTATCCGTTTCCGGTCGCCCTGTTCCGTCAAGCCTGTGGCGGGACGCCGATTTCCGCAGTCTCTGGATGGGGCAGACAGCCTCCCAACTCGGTGAACACGCAAGTCTGGTGGTTCTGCCGCTCTTCGCCGTCCTGACGCTCCACGCCGGCGCCGGCGAACTGGGCGTCCTCCGTGCGGTGGGGCAGGCGCCGATCCTGTTGCTCTCGCTCTTCGTCGGCGCGTGGGTGGACAGGTGGCGGACCCGCACGACGATGGTGCTCACGGACCTCGGCCGGGCGCTCGCCCTGGGCGCCGCCGCCGTGGCCGGCCTCGTCGGCTGGCTCGGTCTGCCCGGCCTGCTCGCGCTCGCCTTCGCGGTCGGAGCCCTGTCCGTGTTCTTCGACGTGGCCTACCAGGCGTCTCTCGTACGGCTGGTGGAACGCGACCAACTGGTGCGGGGCAACAGTGCGTTGGAAGGCAGCCGGTCCGCGGCGCAGATCGGAGGTCCCGCCCTCGGCGGTGCGCTGGTGTCCCTGCTGTCGGCGCCGATCGCTGCCGCCTCCAGCGCGCTGTTCTTCGCGTTGTCCTTCCTGTCGATCCGGCGCATCCGCCGAACCGAATCGCTCCCGAAGCGCCCCGAAGACCATCGTCGGCTCTGGCGGCGGATTCTGGAGGGACTGCGATTCGTCGCCGGCGACACCGCGCTTCGGACCGTGTGCCTCGCCTCGGCCGTCTTCCAGTTCTCCTTCGCGGCCGTGATGACCGTCTACCTCCTCTTCCTGCCCCGGGAACTGCACCTGTCGGGCACCGTCGTAGGGCTGGCACTCGCGGCGGCGGGACCGGGCGCGCTCCTGGGCTCGGTGCTGGCCGCCCGCCTGCCGAGCCGGTTCGGTCATGGCGCGGTGCTCGTGTGCGCGGCGGCACTCGGCGACGGCGTGTTCCTGTGTGTGCCCGCGCTGCACGGCTCCTCCGCGGTGACGGTTGCGGCGCTCCTCGCGGCCGGCTTCGTGTTCGGGGCCGGCGGCCAGTTGGTGAACGTCACCGTCATGGCCGTCCGCCAGGCCCTCACTCCGGACGGGATGCAGGGCCGCACGGCCGCGACGATCACGTTCGCCGGCATGGGGGTGACCCCGCTCGGTTCTCTGCTCGGAGGGTTCCTCGCGGAGGAGTGGGGCCTGCGCACCAGCCTCCTGGTGACGGCCGCGGGCATGATGCTGTCCCCGCTGGTGATGGCTCTGTCCCCGCTCGCCCGCCTGGGACGGGAGCTTCCGGCCTCGCACGACGCGCGACCGACGGCTGACCGCCCTGCGGCCGGGTGAGATGGCCCTGCGCGGCGACCGTGATGCGGCTCACGACGCAGCCCCTGGAACCGGTTCATGGTGGTTCATGACGGTTCATGACGAGTGACCGCGTCGATCGGCGAACGGCGCAACGGGCATGCCGGGCACATCCGGAACGGGTTGTGACACGGCGGGCACATCCGGAACGGCCCCTGGACATGCCGGGCGCATCCGGAGAGGAGGGACGGGTCCGGGGTGAGGGGCGGGCGGCCTGGCCTGCGGATCCCCTCCCTTTGTCACTGGGCGGCAGTACGGTGTCCCTCATGCGCCCCGACACGCCTGCCGAGAACGTCGACCACACCGCCGAAGCGGCACGCCTGGAGCGGACCGCCGGCCTGTATCCCGAGGACGCCGAGGCCCTGCTCCTCCAGGCCGCGGCCCACCTGGAACTGTCCGGCGACCGCCCCGCCGCGACGACCCTCTACGACCGCCTGCTGTCCTCCCCGGACGCTCTGGAGAACTCGCACCTGGTGCGGGCCCTCAAGGCGTCGAACCTCTGGGAGTACGGCCATGAGGCGGAGGCCAGGGCCATCATCGAGGGCATCCGCACGGCGGCTCCCCGTGACCCGGCCCCCTGGGTGATCGTCGCGGAGGCGCTGGAATCCCACGACGAGCTGGAGGCGGCCCAGGAGACGTTCACGGAGGGCGTGCGGCTGCTCCTGACGGACGTGACGGAACCCCCGTACTCCACGCATCCCCTGCTCTTCGGACGCCATCGGGTACGGCGGATGCTGGGCGCCGGCCACGACGAATGGGATGCCCTGGCGGACGCCCTGCACTCGTCGCCGGTCTCGCTGGACGAACTGCACGACCCGAAGCGGGTGTGGTCCCTCGGCTCCGACAACCCCCTGGAGCTGGAGGCGGAGATCTGGCGACTGAGGGCGGAGCTGGGGGCGTACCGGGAGGCCCTGTCCCGCCCCTTCCCGGTGGCGGTGCTGCACTGGCCTGCGGGGGAGCTGGCGGAGCTGGTGACCGCCTACCCGTCGCTGGCGGAGGAGTACCCGTCCCATGGGGAGCACCTGGCCGGGATAGAGGGCGCGCTGCGGGAGCTGTCGGCTTCGGGGACGCCGAATCTGGGGATCGTCACGGGGACCGTGCCGTCGTACGAGGCGTTCGCGGCCTCGGAGGGCGCTTCGCCGGGGGACACCGATCTGCTGCCGCAGTACGCGACGACGCTAGCGGCGCGGGGACGAGCGGTGGCCTGGCCGCCGCAGAGGGGGGCTGGTTGCTGGTGCGGGTCGGGGCGGGCTTATGAGGGGTGCCACGGCAGCACGGAGGCATGAACACGGAGGCGTGAAGCGGACTCAGGGGCCCAGGGCAGGCCACGGCGACCCACCATGGCTGCCGTGCCTTGATTTTCGCCGTCGGGGTGACTGGCCTACGGCGTCCGCGTCACCCCGGGGGCCACGTCGTGTGATCGTCACCGTCCCCAGCTCGGCCCTCGGCGGAGGTCACGGCCCCGGGCATACCGCGCCACATGCCGACCGGTTCGCCCTCGACCAGGTATCTCGTCACCGCAGCGACGCCGTCGGCGGCCGCTCCCGCAGTGCCCCGTAGGCGAGGAAGTACGCCGGGACCCGGTTCACCCAACGCGAGGTGGTGACGAGCTCGGTCATCCGCTGGGCGCGCCTGGGGTTCCCGAAGGGCGGGAGACCCGACAGGACCGGTTGGATGACGCGGGCGTGGGCGAAGCGCTGGAGGCCCTGGGCCGCGGCCGTCGTCGGCCGGCGGCGGCGCTGGACCCGGCGTACGTCCCGCAGGCCGACCGTGCCGTCGGACAGCGGTCCGACGAGATGGCGGGCGGCGGCCACGGCGTCCTGGACGGCGAGGTTGATGCCGATACCGAAGACCGGCGACATGGCGTGGGCAGCGTCACCGATGCACAGCAGACCCGGCCGGTGCCAGCGCCGGAGCCGGTCGAGGCGTACGTCGAGGAGCTTCACCTGGTCCCACGACATGAGGGTGTCCATGCGGTCCGAAATCCACGGGACGGCGGCCCGGTATGCGTCGCGGAACCGGTCGAGACCGGCGGCGCGACGGAGGGAGTCGCTGCCCTTGGGGATCAGTGCTGCACACTGCCAGTAGTCCCCGCGGTCGATCATGGCGCTCAGGAAGCGCTCGCCGACGCCGCCCACGAGCCCGTGCGGGTCTCCCTCGCGCCGCGGCAGCCGGAACCACCAGGCGTCCATGGGGCAGCTGAAGCTCCGCAGCCCCAGTTCGGGCCGGGATCGGGCCAGCGAGCCCCGGCCGTCGCACGCCACGGTGAGGTCGGCTCGCAGCTCACCGGTGCGGCCGTCGGCCGTACGGTAGGACACGCCGGTGACCCGACCGCCCTCCACGAGGAAGGAGATCGCCTCCGTACGCATGCGCAGCGAAAAGGAGGGTTCGCGTCCGGCCTCCTCGGCGAGCAGGTTGAGCAGGTCCCACTGGGGCACCATCGCGATGTAGTTGTACTTGCCCCGCAGCGCCCCGATGTTTCCCACGGTGACCAGCGACCGGTCGGGGCCGAGCGGCAGCTGGACCGTCGTCACCCGCCGTTGCGGCAGCCGGGCGAAGCGTTCGTCCAGGCCGAGCTCGTCCAGAAGCGCCAGGGTGGTCGGGTGCACGGTGTCTCCGCGGAAGTCGCGCAGAAAGTCGCCGTGCTTCTCCAGGACCGTCACCTCGACTCCGGCGCGGGCAAGCAGCAGGGCGAGGACCATCCCCGCGGGGCCCCCGCCCACCACGCAGCATGTAGTGCGCTCCGGTTCGGCCATGGTGTCCTGCGCGACCATCGCTCCCCCTCCCTTCGGTAGGGCACCGCATCCGTCACACTGGGCCATACCCTCAAACAACAGCAATCTGCCATAAATGGGTGCTATCTGCCTTGGGAGGCATGATGAGCCAGCAGCCTGTCCTTCTCCCCTATGCCGACCCGGCCTTCGTGGCAGATCCCTTCCCGCTCTACCGACAGCTACGACAGGACGGCCCGGTCCGGCGCGCCGTCATCGCGGGCGGCCTGGACGCCTGGCTGGTCACACGGTACGAGGACGGTCTCGCGGCCCTGTCCGACCCGAGGCTGAGCAGCGACGTCCGTGACGCCTCGGACCCCCGCCTCATGGAGCAGCTGCCCGAGACCGAGCGCGAATCGATGATGAGCAACATGCTGCGCTCCGACCCGCCCGACCACACGCGCCTGCGCCGGCTGGTCTCGAAGGCGTTCACCGCGCGCAGGGTGGCCGAGCTGCGGCCCCGTATCCAAGAGATCACCGACCGCCTGCTCGACGCGGTCGTCCCCACCGGCCGCGCCGAACTCGTCGCGGACTTCGCGCTGCCCCTGCCGGTCACCGTGATCAGTGAACTGCTCGGCGTGCCGGTGGACGACCGGTACGAGTTCCAGCGGTGGACCGACGACATGCTCATGCGCGGGGAGAAGATGCCGGACCCGGCCGTGGTGAACGAGGCCTGGCAGCACATGCGCGCCTATCTGGCCGAGCTGCTGGAGACCAAGCGGGTCCGGCCCGGAGGCGACCTTCTCAGCGCGCTGATCATCGCCCGTGACGAGGAGCAGCGGTTGAGCGAGGACGAACTGATCGCCATGATGTTCCTGCTGCTGGTGGCCGGATACATCACCACGGTCAGCCTCATCGGTGGCGGCATCGCCGCGCTGCTCGCCCATCCGCGCCAGCTGGAGCTGCTGCGAAACGATCCGGAGCTGCTGCCCGGCGCGATCGAGGAGTTCCTCCGCTACGACGGACCGGTGAGCCCCGGCATCGCGCGGTTCGCGCGAGAGGACGTCGAGATCGCCGGCGTGGCCATTCCACGCGGTGCGACGGTGCTGATCGCCTCCGCGATCGCCGACCGCGATCCGGCGCGGTTCACCGACCCCGACCGGCTGGACATCACCCGGCGGGACAACCCCCATCTCGCGTTCGGGCACGGCATCCACTACTGCCTGGGGGCACCGCTGGCCAGGCTGGAGGGCCAGATCGCCATCGGGACGGCTCTGCAGCGCCTGCCCGGCCTCGCCCTGGCCGTGCCGCCTGGCGAGCTGCGGTGGCGGCCCGGCGCGCTGCGCGGACCCATGCAACTGCCTGTCACATTCAGCGCCGCCGCCCGCCCGATGTGAGGCGCACCCGGTCCGGTGCGGCCTGTTCCCGTCCTGCTGTGCCCGGCCTCTCCCCCGTAGACTTCTGCGAGTCGCTCGAAGAGAGGCGGTCACCTGCATGCGTGGCGCGTCCAGCCGCGAGTTCACCCGCTGCTCGGTCGGCGGGACGCCGACCGTGATCGGACCCCGGCTGCCTGCACAACCCGCAAACACGAGCGAGGAAGCCGCCGGGCAGGCTCAACGGGCAGACCGCACCGCCCTGGGCGGGCCACGATGACCCAGACATGGCTCACCTTCGCTCTGATCTTCGCCGCGGGGTGGGGCTGGGCTACGGCGTCCGAGTCACCCTGGGTGCCCTCCGGGGCCGCGAAGGCCTTCGCCGGCTCGGCGTCCGGGGGACGCGCACGGAGGGCGAGGTCGTCCGAGGCCCACGCCGCGAGGGCGATGTGCTCCACTCTGCCCAGGTCCGCTATCGGGCGGGCCCCCAGGAGCAGACGTACCGACGAGCACCCCTGAACGCGGACCGGCATGTACTTCGGGCCGGGTACGCGGTGGTGGTGCGGTACGACCCTGCGGATCCGCGCCGGGTGGTCGTGGAGCGCACTCAGGCGTCCTTCAGTCCTTATACCTACCTGGTGTGCGGGGTGGCGTTGTGTTTTTCGGGGTGGGGTTGGGGGTGTGGAGCCTGGTGTGACCGTCTGGCGGGTTCGCGGAACAGACCCCTCTCTCAACCCGGGCCTTCGATTGTCAGTCGCTGCTGCTAGAACAGATCGATATCGACGCGACTGATCGAAGGGGCGGCCGTGACGGACTCGGGGGACATGACGCAGCCGGTCGCGGGCGTCTACGAGGAGCTCATCACGCATGACCTGCGGCATCAGCTCGAAGGGCTCGAAGCCGCCGGGTGGAAGGCCATCGACGCAGAGGTCAGCGAGGGGGCCACGCCGCATGTCCTGGCCCGATACATCGGCGAGGCCGTGGGGCGCAGGTTGAGTCGGCTGCCGCACAGCGAACAGGTCGCCGCCGCCAATCAGATCATGCGGTCACTGGCTGCCAGCGCCCCCGATCCGGACGAGGACTCGAGCACGATCGCTGACGGTCCCCGGCAACTGCTGGCCCTAGCCGAGCAGGAGGCCCCGGGCGTCTATGCGATCCGCCCTCTGACGCCCCTCTCTGAAACGGCACTGATCACCAACGCACCGGACGACCCTAGTCTGGGGGCGGAGCTGCGGGCCGAGCTCGCCACCGCTGACCGCATCGACCTGCTCTGCGCATTCGTGAAGTGGTATGGGATACGGGTCCTCGAGGACTCCCTCCGTGCAGCGAGGGAACGGGGCGTACCGATCCGTGTCATCACGACCACCTATATCGGCGCCACCGATCGACTCGCCCTGGACCGGCTGGTCCGCGAGTTCGGCGCCGAGGTGAAGGTCAACTACGAGATCAGGTCCACGCGTCTGCATGCCAAGGCTTGGCTCTTCCGACGCAAGACCGGATTCGACACGGCATACGTTGGCAGCTCCAACCTGTCGAAAGCCGCGCTGCTCGACGGCCTGGAGTGGAACGTACGGTTGTCGTCGGTGGCCACCCCTAGGGTGCTCGACAAGTTCGAGGCGACCTTCGACGCTTACTGGGCCGACTCGGCGTTCGAGACGTACGACCCCGAGCTGGACGGAGAGCGGCTGGACGACGCACTAGCCCGGGCAGGCGGCACCGGATCTGCCCGTGACCTCAAGATCAGTCTCTCCGGTCTCGAGGTACACCCGCTCCCCCACCAGAAGGACATGTTGGAGCGCCTGCGCGTCGAACGGGAGATCCGCGACCGCCACCACAACCTCCTGGTCGCGGCGACCGGAACCGGTAAGACCGTCATGGCCGCCCTGGACTACCGGAACATGCGTGACTCGCTCGGCGGGGCGCTCCCACGGCTCCTCTTCGTGGCCCACCGTAAGGAACTCCTGAAGCAGTCCCTACGGACCTACCAAGAGGTACTGGACAACGCCTCCTTCGGTGAACTACTCCACAGCGGAAAGGAACCGCGGGGCTGGACACACGTCTTCGCGAGCGTCCAATCCCTCAACCTCCAACGGCTGGAACAGCTCGATCCCGAGCACTTCGACGTCATCGTCATCGACGAGTTCCACCACGCCACCGCTGACACGTACCGCCGCGTCCTCGAACACTTCAAACCAACCGAACTGCTCGGCCTGACAGCGACGCCGGAACGGATGGACGGGCGCAACGTGCAGGACGAGTACTTCAACGGACGGATCGCCGCGGAGCTGCGACTCTGGGAAGCCCTGGAAAACGACTTGCTCTGCCCCTTCCACTACTTCGGGCTTCCGGACGGCTCGGATCTGACCCGTCTCGACTGGCGTTCGGGCACCTACGACCGGGACCAGCTCGGCCATCTCTACACGGGGGACGAGGCCAGGGCCCGCATCGTCATCAAGCAGGTAAAGGACAAGATCTCCGCCCCAGCAGCGATGCGGGCGCTGGGATTCTGCGTGACCAAGAAGCACGCACACTTCATGGCGGAGTGCTTCCGTCGAGCCGGGTTCCAAGCAGCGGCTCTCGACAGTGACTCCAAGCCCGAGGTGCGCGAGCGGACGCTGGAGGACCTCAAGGCGGGTCGCATCCAAGTCATCTTCTCCGTCGACCTGTTCAATGAGGGACTGGACATCCCAGACGTCGACACGCTCCTGCTTCTGCGCCCCACCAACAGCGCGACCGTCTTCCTCCAGCAACTCGGGCGCGGTCTGCGCCGCACGCCGAACAAGCCCGTCCTGACGGTGCTCGACTTCATCGGCCAGCATCGCGCCGAGTTCCGCTTCGAGGAGCAGTTCCGGGCTCTGACCAACCTCTCCAGAAACCGCCTGGTCGACAGCATCGAGCACGACTTCCCTCATTTGCCGTCCGGCTGCCAGATCATCCTGGAAGGCAAATCCAAGGACCTGGTCCTCGATAACATCCGGACACAGCTCAAGGCCACCATCACGACAATGGCCAAGGAAGTCAGGGACTACAGCACACCGCGGCTGGCGGACTACCTACGCGAGAGCCGACGCGACATCCAGGAGCTCTACAAGAGCGATAACTCCTGGACCAAGGTGTTGCGTAAGGCGGGCTTCATCCGCGAGGAGGCACCGCAGGGCGAAGCCGAGCTCCTCAAGCGCGTCCACGCCTTCCTGCACGTAGACGACCCGGACCGCATCCACGCGTATCTACGGCTGCTCGAAGACGACGCCCCCGACTACGACTCCCTGTCCGCGGAGGAGCAGGCATACGCCCGCATGCTCTTCTTCAACCTGTGGGACAACGCCGGCGGTTTCTCCAGCTACCGCCAGGGCCTTGAGTCACTGCGCTCCCAACGCGTGCTGCGTGACGAGCTCCGGCAGGTCCTGTCGTACGCCCTCGAAGAGGCTGCCCACTTCCCGCTCCCGCTGGAAGGCTCACTCGCCCACATCCCCTTGAAAATCCACAGCTCCTACAACCGCTCCGAGATCCTTTCGGCCCTCGGAGTGGCGCGTCTGGGGGGACAGATGCCGAGGGACTTCGGGCAAGGGGTGCGTTGGATAGAGGAACACAGGACCGACGCCCTCCTCATCACCCTGGAGAAAGACGAGCGGGACTTCTCCCCCACGGTCCGCTACAAGGACTACGCGCTCAGCCCCACCCTCTTCCACTGGGAATCCCAGAGCACCACACCGGAGAACTCCGCAACCGGCCTGCGCTACCAGCGGCACGCCCAGCAGGGGAGCCACGTCCTTCTGTTCCTGCGCCGCTACAAGCGCAACGGCATCGGCAAGGCCGAGCCGTGGCTCCTTCTCGGACCGGCGACCTATGCGGGGCACACCGGCAGCAAACCCATGGCGATCACCTGGAATCTGCACCACGAGCTTCCTGCCGATGTGAGCTCGTACGCCTCGATCACGAGCGGATGAGAACCCGCCTCTCATGGGCATCCGGATGCGGCCGGTTACCGCCGTACGAACGACGCGACCGCCTCGTACAGAGCCCGCGGCTCGTCCAGGTGTACGTCGTGGCCCGCGTCCGGTACGACCCTGAGGTGTGTGTCGGCGGGGCGGCGCGCCCGCATCCCGGTCGCCTCCTCCGCCGGCATCGTCCCCTTCTCGCCCCGCAGGACGAGGGTCGGGCAGGGCACCCGCGACCACTGCTCCCAGTAGTCCTCCGTGGCGAGTTCCTCGACCGCCGCGACCATCGTGTCGCGGTCCACGCGGGCGTGGCCGCCGTCCTCGCGCCAGTCCAGGCCGTCGGCCCAGGCCTCGTGGCCGAGGAAGGCCGCCGCCTCGCGGTGGGAGGGGAAGGGGGTCGGCCAGCTGTCCAGCCACTCCCCTATCTGCGTCGGCAGCCCCGCGTTTCCCCCCGCCGGGCCCGCCTCCACCAGGATCACAGCCGTGACCAGGGCCGGGTGGGCCGCCGCCGTCAGCATCGCCGTCAGGCCGCCCAGGGACTGGCCCAGCAGCATCGCGGGTGACAGGGACAGCTCCTCCAGCACGGTCACGGCGTCCCGTACCGCCGCCGCCCGGGTCATGTCGGCCGGGGTGCGGGTGCTCGCGCCGTGGCCGCGGGCGTCGTAGCGCACCACGCGGTGGCCGTCGGCCAGGAGGCGGGCGGTCAGGTCGTCCCACTCGCCGAGGTGGCCGGCCAGGCCGTGGAGGAGGAGGACGGGAGGTGCCGTCGGGTGCGCGTGCGGCGGGGTGTCGTCGCGGTAGGCGAGGCGGATGCCGTCGGGGGTCGTGAGGTACGCGGTCGGCTCGGTCAACTCGGCTGCCAGTCCTGGTCACTCGGGGAGATGGGGCTCCGACAGCTTCCCCGCTCCCCCACCGGCACCGCCAGTGGATTGCGTTTCGTACGGCGACGGTGGCGGTGGGGGACGGCGTGCGTGACTCAGGAGCGCTGGGGCGGGACGGCCGGGGTCAGTTCCGCCCTGCCGAACAGCAGGGCGTAGCCGGGCGGGAGTTGGGCGAGGATCCGGTCGATCAGGTCCGCGCCGGCCCGCTCGGGCAGGACGCTGAGGACCGAGCTGACGTCCCAGCGGGCCGTGGCGGGGGTCGATCCCTCGATGCGGGCGGCGATCGTGTCGACGAACTCCGGTGCCGGCTGCGGGCGGGTCAGCGGGATCTGGGACGCGATCACTGCGGCCGCCTCGGTGGGAAGCGCGCGGGCGAGGTCGACGCGTTCCTCGCCGGTCACCTGGCCGCCCAGGGCGGACAGGACGATGCGGGTGACGCGTTCGGCCTCCGCGGTGGTCGGGTACTGGCCGGCTTCCCTCACCGACGCGATCAGTTGGCTCCAGCCGTCGCCGCGGGCGCCCGGTCGGGCGTCGTCGCGTACGGCGGAGCCCAGCCGGTTGCGCTGCGGGGTGGGGATCACCGCCCTCGCCGGCGCGGGGGCCGCCGCCCTCGGCATGGTCGTGATCGTCGTCGCGGTCATGCTTGGTGTTCCTCCTCTGGATCCGGTGCGCCGGTGGTGGGCTTCTGGCCGGCGGGTGGGAGCGCAGGCACGCGGACGGGCGCGCAGCACGCGGGCAGGATTCGGCGCGTCCCGCGGCCCCGGGGGGACGGCGGGACCGCGGGACGCGCCGCACGGGGCGTCAGCCGCTCAGCTGCTTGCGCCCTTCGCCGCCGCCCGAGATCTGGATGCGGCGCGGCTTGGCCTGTTCGGCCACGGGGATGCGCAGCGTCAGGACGCCCGCCTCGTACGAGGCGTCGATGCGTTCGGTGTCGAGGGTGTCGCCGAGGAAGAGCTGGCGGGTGAAGGTACCCGTCGGGCGCTCGGCGACCAGGACCTCCGCGTCCTCGGGGGCGGGGGAACGGCGCTCGGCGCGGACGTTGAGGACGTTGCGTTCCACGTCCAGCTCGATCGTCTCGGGGTCGATGCCGGGGATGTCGAAGTGGACGAGGAAGTCGTGTCCGGACCGGTAGGCGTCCATCGCCATCGCGGCGGGGCGGTCGGTCGTGGCACCGAGGACCTGCTGCGCGAGTCGGTCGAATTCGCGGAACGGGTCGGTTCGCATGAGCATCACAGTCCACTCCTCTCGTCGGACGTTGTCTGTGCGATGCCCTACGGCTACTTATATAGCTCGGGGGGAGGAAACTTGACAAGCCCCGACTCAGGTTCAGTGGAATGCCTGGTCCGGGCATAGCCTCGTCACGACTTCGGGGCGACTTCGAGGAGGCAGCAATGGCGAAGGTTCCCAGTTCGGTGATCGCAGCGGGCGGGCTCGTCGGCGGGTACGGCGTGGCCCGGTGGACGAGGAAGCGGCAGCTCGGCGGGGTCGTGCTGGCCGCCGCGGGAGCCGCTGCCGCGCAGCAGTGGCGGCAGCGGGCGGGCGGGAAGGCGGCGGGGGCGCTGACCGCGGCGTACGTCGCCGCGTTCGCCGGGTCGCATCCGCTGGCCAAGAAGGTGGGCGCCTGGCCGTCGGTCTTCGGGGTCGCGGGCGCCGTCGCGCTGGCCTCGTGGGCGGTGGCCGACCGGCGGGGCTGAGGCCTGCCGCGTGGGAAGGGGCATCCGATCGTCACCCCGGTAGCGCTCATGCTCCGGGCAGCCCCGACCGGAAAGCCCGCCGATACCCCTGCGGGCTCGTCCCCACCACCCGGCGGAACCGCTCCCGGAAGGCCGTGGGCGAGCCGAACCCGGTCTGCGCGGCGATCCGTTCGACCGGATAGGCCGTCGTCTCCAGCAGGTACTGCGCCCGCCGCACCCGCGCCCGGTGCAGCCACTGCAGCGGTGTCGTCCCGGCCTGTTCGCGGAAGCGGCGGTTGAGGGTGCGGGTGCTCATGCCGGCGTGGGCGGCGATCTCGTCCAGGGTGAGGTCGCGGTCGCAGTGCTCCTCCAGCCAGCGCAGCACCGGTTCGAGGGTGGCTCCGGCGGGCGCGGGCGGCAGGTCGTGGACGATGAACTGGGCCTGTCCGCCCTCCCGTTCGAGGGGCATGACGGACATGCGGGCGGCCTGGGCGGCGACGGCCGAGCCGTGGTCCCTGCGGATCATGTGCAGGCACATGTCGAGGGCCGCGGCCGCCCCGGCCGAGGTGAGGAACTGGCCGTTGTCGACGTAGAGGACGTTCGGGTCGACCGTCACCTTCGGGTACCGCTCGGCCAGGTCGCGCGCCGCGATCCAGTGGGTCGTCGCGCGCAGGCCGTCCAGCAGGCCCGTCGCGGCGAACAGGAAGGCTCCGACGCAGATGGAGGCGATGCGCGTGCCGTTCGCCGCCGCCTCGCGCAGCGCCTCGGTGACGCCGTCCGGCAGCGGGTCGGGCGGTTCCTCGACGCCGGGCAGGACGATCGTGTCCGCCTCCGCGAGGGCCTCGAGGCCGTACGGCGTTCGCACCGTGAACGCCCCCGCGCTCACCTCGCGCGACGGCGAGCAGACCCGCACCCGGTACGCCTCCCGGCCGTCGGGCAGCCGCGCCCAGCCGAAGGCGTCGATCGGGGCGGACAGGTCGAAGGGCACGACCCGGTCGAGGGCCAGTACGGCGACGGTGTGCATGGCGAGAGCGTAGGCGTACGACGGATTGCGGCCAACCCCGGCCATCGGGGCCGTACGCCTTCCGTGCCGCGTGGATGGCGCTGGCGAGAATCCGTCGGCCTCTGGCATTCCCGCCACTTCTGCACGCTCCGCCGCCCGCCTACCGTCACCCCGTGACCAAGTTCCTCCTCGCCGTCCACGTGCTCGCCGCGATCGTCGCCATCGGTCCCGTCACCGTCGCGGCCAGCATGTTCCCGCCCGCCGCCCGCCGCGCCCTGGCCGCCCCCGACGACACCCGCGCGGCCGAGACGGTACGGCTGCTGCACCGCATCTGCCGGGTGTACGCCGCCGTCGGCATCGCCGTGCCCGTCTTCGGGTTCTTCACGGCGAGCGCGATGGGGGTGATGGGCGACGCCTGGCTGATCGCGTCGACCGTGCTGACCGTCCTGGCGGCGATCGTCCTGGTCGTCCTCGTCCTGCCCCGCCAGGAGATCCTCGTCGGGGGCACCGGGACCCGCGAGGCGACCGTGCGACTCGCCATGTTCACCGGGGTGTTCAACCTGCTGTGGGCGGTGGTGACGGTCCTGATGATCGTACGGCCGGGGTCGACGACGGGGGCTTAGCCGGCGCCCTCCGGTGCCCGGCGCCGGGGGCTGCCGACGGGTTTTCGTTACCGCGCCGGGCTCCGGCACGTCTCCCCCGCATGCACGTGACGCGAACTCCACAGACACGACCGTTCGGCCGCCGGAGCCTGCTGAAGGCCGCGGGCGCGGCCGCCGGGGCCGCCGCCGTGGGCCCGGCTCCACCGCGGCGGACGCGGGCGCCGGGACCGCCGGCGGCTACGCGCACCCCGGGATGCTGCACACCCCGCGCCTACCTGGACCGTATGGCCGCCAAGGTGAAGGCCGGCGCCGCGCCTTACGCCGCCGGGTACGCCAAGCTGACCGCCAACCGCCACGCGCGGAGCGGCTGGACGGTTAACCCGCAGGCGACCGTGTACCGGGGCTCGGGAAGCCCGCAGAACTACCGGACCCTCTACAACGACGTGCACGTCGCCCACCAGAACGTCCTGCGCTACCAACGTCGGCTGCGACACCGCCCACGCCGACACGGCCGTCTCGATCCTCAACGCCTGGTCGGCGACGCTCACTTCGCTCCGCCTTCCCGTCCCCAGGGGCGGAGCCCCCTTCGACCCCGCCAGAGGGCTCCGCCCCCTGAACCCCCGGCGGGGCTGCGCCCCCGCACCCCTCGCGGGGCTGCCGCCGCCGCTGCGCCCCTGCCTTGGTGCGCTCCCGCACGCCGGCAAGCCCACTATGGGCGCTGCCCGAACCGCCACGCCGGGCCGCCATCGGGCCAAGGGCCGCGCTGCGCGAGCCCCGCCACGCCCAAGCCGGCGTCAGGCCGAGCTCGCGCCACGCCCGCTCCGAGCCGACCGCAGCGCTGCTCCAGCCCCCTCACGCCGTCGCCGGCGTCAGGGCCAGACTCGCGCCCCTCCGAGCCGACCGCAGCGCTGCTCCGACCCCCCTCACGCCGTCGCCGGCTTCGGGCCCTGGGGGCCTTGTGGGTTGCCCGGGTCGTTGGGGTCCTGGGGGGCCCGTGTGCCGCCGGACGTGACCTTGGTGCGGGCCTTCGTCGCCGCTGCGGTCAGCGGCTTGGCGATGTCCTCCAGGGAGCGCCGCTCCGCCCGTACGGCGAGGAACGCGGCCACCAGGCCCGCCGCGCACATCAGCGCGGCGCCGATCTGGAAGGCGAGGACCGTGTCGCCGACCTTGCCCGTGCCGGTGAGGTCGGCGAACAGCAGGGGGCCGCTGATGCCGCCGGCGGCGGTGCCGAGGGCGTAGAAGAAGGCGATGGACATCGCGCGCGTCTCCATGGGGAAGATCTCGGAGACCGTGAGGTAGGCGCTGGAGGCGCCCGCCGAGGCGAAGAAGAGGACGGCGCACCAGCAGGCCGTCAGGGTGGACGCGCTCAGCGAGCCGCGGTCGAACAGCCAGGCCGTGCCGAACAGCAGCAGGCCGGAGAGCAGGTACGTCGACGAGATCATCACCCGGCGGCCGACCGTGTCGAACAGCTTGCCGAGCAGCAGCGGGCCGAAGAAGTTGCCGAGCGCGATGACGGCGAAGTAGTAGCCGGTGTTGCCGCTCGGCACGTCGAAGAACGTGGTGAGGATCGCGCCGAAGCCGAAGGTGATGGCGTTGTAGAGGAAGGCCTGGCCGATGAAGAGGGAGAAGCCGAGGACCGCGCGCCGACGGTAGTCGGAGAAGACCGTGCGGCCGATCTCGACGAAGGAGACGCTGCGGCGCTGGTGGATGGTGAGCTCGCCCTCGGCCGGCGGCAGCGGCTCGCCCCTCTCGGCCTCGATCTGCCGTTCGATGGAGGAGACGATCCGTTCGGCCTCGTCGTCGCGGCCGTGGATCAGCAGCCAGCGCGGACTCTCGGGCACGTGCCGCCGTACGAGGAGGATCACCAGGGCGAGGACGGCGC
Source organism: Streptomyces sp. NPDC052016 (assembly GCF_044548445.1). Taxonomy (NCBI): domain Bacteria; kingdom Bacillati; phylum Actinomycetota; class Actinomycetes; order Kitasatosporales; family Streptomycetaceae; genus Streptomyces; species Streptomyces sp. NPDC052016. Next base: position 151,983 of record NZ_JBIUBX010000016.1, on the reverse strand, counting down.
CGAGCGCGAACGTCAGCCGCCAGCCCACGTCCGCCGCGAACACGTCGGTGTCCAGCGCGACGATCGACAGCAGGGAACCGCCGACCGCGCCCAGCCAGAAGCTGCCGTTGATCATCAGGTCGACGCGGCCCCGGTACTCCGCCGGGATCAGTTCGTCGATCGCGGAGTTGATCGCCGCGTACTCGCCGCCGATGCCGAAGCCGGTGAGGAAGCGGAAGAGGAGGAACCACCAGGTCTCGAAGGAGAACGCGGTGAGGGCGGTGGCCGCCAGGTACACCGCGAGGGTGATCATGAAGAGTTTTTTGCGCCCCCAGCGGTCGGTGAGCCGGCCCCAGAAGAGGGCGCCGATGCAGGCGCCCGCCACATACAGGGCCGCCGCGATGCCGGTGACCTGCCCGGAGGAGATCGGCAGCCCGCTTCCGGGCTCCGACAGGCGGCTGGCGATGTTGCCGACGACCGTGACTTCGAGGCCGTCGAGGATCCACACGGTGCCGAGACCGATCACGATCGTCCAGTGCCAGCGGGACCATGGGAGGCGGTCGAGGCGGGCGGGGATGTCGGTCGTCAGGGTTCGGCCGGTCTCGGCCTGTGCGGTGGTCATGGGCTCCCTCCTCGTCGAGCGGAACCCCGGTCGGGTTCCCCGAGGAGGACCGGCTACGCCCCCAGCCCTCTCGCCACCGTGTAGATCAACAGCCCCGCCAACGACCCGACCACCGTGCCGTTGATCCGGATGAACTGCAGGTCACGGCCGATGTGGGCCTCGATCTTGCGGGTGGTGTGCTCGGCGTCCCAGCCGGCCACGGTGTCGGTGATGAGGGACGTGATCTCCTTGCGGTAGGTCGTCACGACGTGGACCGCCGCACCCTCGACCCAGCTGTCGACCTTCTCCTGGACCTTCGGCTCGGTGGCCATGCGGGTGCCGAGGGAGAGCAGGGCGGCCCGCACCCGCAGCCGCAGCTCGCTGCGCTCGTCCTCCGCCGCCGCGACCATCATGGAGCGGACGGCGGTCCAGGCGGAGGCGATGAGGTCCTGGACCTCGCCGCGGCCCAGCACCTCGCCCTTGAGCCGCTCGACCCGCGCCCGCGTGTCCGTGTCGGACTGCAGGTCGGCGGCGAAGTCGCCGAGGAAACGGTCGAGGGCGGTGCGGGCCGGGTGGGACGGCATGTCGCGCATCTCCGCGCAGAACCGCAGCAGCTCCTTGTAGACCCGCTCTCCGACCTTCCGGTCGACGAACTTCGGCGTCCAGCCGGGCGCGCCGCCCTGCACCGCGTCCATCACGGAGTCCGCGTGCAGCACCAGCCAGTCGTGCGCCCGGGTGACGACGAGGTCCACCGCCCGCCGGTGGCCGCCGTCCGCGACGATCCCCTCCAGCATCTTCCCCAGGCCGGGCGCGACCTCCTGGGCGTCCGCCCGCCGCGTGATCGCCTCGCCGACCACCGCCTGCACGTCCGAGTCGCGCAGCACGGTCAACGCGCCCCGCAGGGCCGTCGCGAGCTCGGCCGTCACCCGGTCGGCGTTCCCCGGCTCGGCCAGCCACACGCCCAGCCGGCTGCCGATGCCGACCGAGCGCAGCCGCTGCCGTACGACGTCCTCGGAGAGGAAGTTCTCCCCGACGAACTCGCCGAGGGAGACGCCGAGCTGGTCCTTCTTGGTGGGGATGATCGCGGTGTGCGGGATGGGCAGGCCCAGCGGACGGCGGAAGAGGGCGGTGACGGCGAACCAGTCGGCGAGCGCGCCGACCATGCCGGCCTCGGCGGCCGCCGCCACATACCCCGCCCAGGCGCCGGCGCCCTGGTGGGAGGCCCACTCGGCGAGGACGTACACCACGGCCACGAACAGCAGCAGTCCGGTCGCGGTGAGCTTCATGCGCCGCACGCCCTGCCGGCGCTCCTCGTCGGCGGCGCTGAAGACGTTCATGGCGCGCGCAGCGGGCGCGACACTTTTCTCCGATACTTCCGTTCTTGACCGATCCATCCACTCCACCCGTTCCGGATGCCCCGCGTCCGCCACGCAAACATTGTCCCTACATGACCGACTCCTGGAACGGAACAAGAGTTCCCGGCGTCTGTCAGGTGGGGGAGATCAACGGTGACCTCCTAGCACGATGTACGGAGCCTCGCCGCTCCCTCGCCCGAGGAGAATCACACCCGCATGACCGAGCGTCACGACGGGGGCGTGGGGATGTCCCCCGCACAGCACCGCGCCACTCTGTCCGCGATCGTCCTACTGATCGTGGCCCTCTCAGCGGTCATCTACACCGGGGTCGACGCCGGACACGGCCGCGGCGACGACGCCCTCGCCGCGCCCCGAGCGGCCCACAACCCCGCCGCCCCCGTCTCGACCGGCGTCTGGGTCGGCACCTGGGCCGCCGCCCCCGTCGGCGGCGAGCCCCTCACCGACGGCGACGGCATGGCGGGACGCACGGTCCGCAACGTCGTCCACACCAGCGTCGGCGGCACGAGCGCCCGCATCACCCTCTCCAACCTCTACGGCACCCGGCCGCTGACCGTCACCGCCGCCACGATCGCCCTCGCGGCCGGCGACGACAACCCGGCCGCGGCGGCCGGCACCCTGCGCCGGCTCACCTTCGGCGGCACGCCCGCCGTCACCGTCCCCCCGGGCGGGCAGGCCGTCAGCGACGCCGTCGCCCTCGCCGTCCCGGCCGACTCCGACGTCCTCGTCAGCACCTACGCCCCGGACTCCTCCGGACCGGTCACCTACCACCGGCACGCCCGCCAGACCAGCTACGTCGCCGACGGCGAGCACACCGAGGACCTCACGGGCGGCCCGTACACCGGGCACAGCACGGCCTGGCGCTACCTCACCGCGCTCGACGTCCTCAGCAACGAGGCCGACGGCACCGTCGTCGCCTTCGGCGACTCCCTCACCGACGGCGTCACCTCCACCCCGGGCGCCAACCGCCGCTGGCCCGACGTGCTCGCCGACCGGCTGCGCGCCGCCGTCGCCTCCGGCGCGGAGGCGCCCCGCCACGGCGTCGTCAACGCGGGCATCAGCGGCAACCAGGTCCTCGCCGACGGCCGCGGCCGGCCCGCGGACAACCCCAGCGGCCTCAAGCGCTTCGAGCGGGACGTCCTCGGCCGCCCGAACGTCAAGGTCGTCGTCATCGCCCTCGGCGTCAACGACATCCTGCGCAACCGCGCCCTCGCCGACCCCGACGCCGTCGTCGCCGGCCTGCGCACCCTCGTCGACCGCGCCCACGCCCGCGGGGTCAAGGTCGTCGGCGCCACGCTCATGCCCTTCCGCGGTCACCGCGGCTACACCGAGCCCCGCGAGGACGTACGCCGCCGGATCAACGAGGCGATCCGCTCGGGCACGGTCTTCGACGAGGTCGCCGACCTCGACAAGGCCCTGCGCGACCCGTACGACCCGCGCCGGCTGCGGTCGGACTACGACTCGGGCGACAGCCTCCACCCCAGCGACAGGGGGTACCGCAGGATGGCGGAGGCCGTCGACCTGGCCGAACTGGAGGGCTCGGCACCGGCCCGGTTGTAGTGCACGCCGGCCGCACGGTCACGTGCCGTGCGGCCGAGGGGCGGGAGGCGCGACCCGGCGTGGCGGCACACCACCCGCGCCCACCCGTGCCGCCCGGGCGGCACGCACGCCCGCGGTCCGCGGCGGCTACTCCTTGTGGCGGCGCCTGTCGTGCCGGAAGTCGCCGTGCAACTCCCGCCTCGCCCGCCGCTCCACCTCGCGGGCCTGCCGACGCTCCAGCTTCGCCTGCCGCCGCTCCTCACGGGTCAGCTTGCGCTCGATGCCGACCCCGCCCCAGAACGCGAACCCGGTCACCACCACGCGCGGCGCCCCCGGATCCCCCGGGACGCCCGTCTCCCCGTCGTCGAAGCCGCCCATGACGCCGAGACCCCGCACGACGACCTCGACACCCGGCGGCACCACGATGTTCACCCCGCCCATGATCGCGACGCAGTTGATCACGACCTCCTCGGCGGCGAAGTCCGCCTCGCGCAGATCGAGCTCCCCGCCGCCCCAGAAGGCGAAGCAGCCGAAACGCCGGGGCACCGTCCAGCGCCCCCTGCGCTGGAAGCCGGACATCACCGCCACGGCCCACGTCGACGTGCCCTCGCCGCCCACGATCCGCCCGGCCCAGTTCCCGGCCGCCTGCGGCTCCTTCCGCAGGGACACGGCGGGCAGCGGCGGGGTCACGCCCGCGACCGGCAGGTCCCGGGTGATCGGCGCCAGCTCGCCGTACGTCCGCGCCCGGTACGTCGCGTCCAGCCGCTCCTCGAACTCCGCCATGTCGAGCCGGCCCTCGGCCAGGGCGTCCCGCAGGACCTCGGCGACCCGCTCACGGTCGGCGTCGGAGGCGCGGAGGTCCGGGAGTGCGTCGTCGGTCATACCCGGCAGCCTACGAGTTCCCGGCGCCCGGCACTACGGACTCCCGCCCGCGCGGGGGTTCTTGGGCATCCCCCAGCGACCGCAGCATCCTGGCGATCACCGCCTCGATGTCCGGCTCCCGCACCGACAGGTCCACCAACGGATACTCTGCGGCGATCCGCGCCACCAGCGGCGCCGCCGACTCCGACGCCGGGAAGGCCAGCCACTGACGCGGCCCCTCCACCCGTACCACCCGGGCGGACGGACCCGCCTCGATCGGCGGCAGCTCCCGCTCCAGGTCCACGACCAGCGTCCGCTCGCTCTCCCCCGCCTCGTGCAGCCCGGCGAGCGGGCCGTCGTACATCATCCGCCCGTGGTCGATGACCATCACACGGGAGCACAGCTGCTCGATGTCCTGCAGGTCGTGGGTGGTCAGCAGCACCGTCGTGCCGCGCTCGGCGTTCAGCTCGCGCAGGAACTCCCGCACCCGCGCCTTGGACACGACGTCCAGGCCGATCGTCGGCTCGTCGAGGTAGAGCACCTCGGGATCGTGCAGCAGGGCCGCCGCGATGTCGCCGCGCATCCGCTGCCCCAGCGACAGTTGCCGCACGGGCACGTCCAACAGGGCGCCCAGCTCCAGCAGTTCCACCAGGCGGTCGAGGTTCTCCCGGTAACGGGCGTCCGGGACGCGGTACATGCGGTGCATCAGCCGGTAGGAGTCGATCAGCGGCAGGTCCCACCACAGCGTCGTACGCTGCCCGAACACCACCCCTATGCGGTGCGCCAGGCGCGTCCGCTCCCGGGACGGGTCGATGCCCGCCACCCGCAGCCGCCCGCCACTTGGCGTGAGAATGCCGGTCAGCATCTTGATCGTCGTCGACTTGCCGGCGCCGTTCGGGCCGATGTAACCGACCATCTCGCCGCGCGCCACGGTGAAGGAGATCGCGTCGACCGCCCGCACCCGCCGCGACTCCCGCTTCAGGAAACCCGTCCTCGTCCGCACCTCGAAGACCTTCTCCACACGGTCGACGTCGATGAAACCCTCGTCCACGTGCCTCAACTCCCCGTGCTCCGATACGACCGCAGACCCGCCCGCCAGGCCAGCCCCGCCAGCGCGCAGCACGCCACCGCCACCAGCGGCGGGGTGAACGCCGTCCACTCCGGCAGCCCCAGCGGGTACGGCCGCCCCAGCACATACGCGGCGGGCACCCAGTTGACGAAGGCCAGCGGCAGCACGAACGTCACCCCCCGCACCAGGTCCTTGCCGAACACGGTCGGCGGGTACTGCAACATCGTCTGACCGCCGTAGGTGAACGCGGCCTGCGCCTCCGACGCGTCCTGCGTCACGAACTGGAACGCGGCGCCCGCCACGAACAGCGAGGAGAAGATCCCCGCCCCGCTGACCAGCATCACGGGCAGCAGCAGCACCTTCGACGGCGTCCAGTCCACGTCCAGCGCGGCCAGCGCGTACCCCAGCACCAGCGCGCCCTGCGTGATCCGGCCGACGCGGCGCAGCGCGAACCGGTCCGCCGCCACCTGGGCGAGCACCGGCGCCGGCCGCACCAGCAGCGTGTCGAGCGTGCCGTCGCGCACCCGCTGCCCCAGCCGGCCGGCCGAACCGATCGCCAGGTCCGCGCACCCGAACGACAGGGCGGCCAGACCGTAGAGGAAGGCGATCTCGGGCAGCCTGTAGCCGCCCAGCACGTCCACCCGCGAGAACATCAGCAAGATCGCGACGAAGTCCAGTCCGGTCACCACCAGCCCGCCGAACGCCGTCATCACGAAGGACAGCGGGTACGCCATGGTCGAGCGGATCCACATCCCGGCGATCAGCCCGTAGGCCCGCAGCCCCTGAAGCACCCTGCCGCCCGCACCCCCGTCACCCACCCTGCACCACCACCCGCCGCGTCGCCGCCCCCTGCACCAGCCGGCCCGCCGTCAGCAACACCACCGCCCACACCACCTGAAAGGCGTACGTGCCCCACGGATCGGCCTCCCCCATCAGGACGTCCGCCGGCATCTGCAGCAACGCCGCCCACGGCAGCACCCGCACCACCTCGCCGAGCGCCCCGGGGAAGACGTTCAGCGGCAGCACCATCCCCGTGCAGAACATGCCCGTCACCATCAGCATCTGCAGCGCGCCCGTCCCGTCCAGCAGCCAGAACCCGCTCAACGCCACCAGGTACCGGATCGCGAAGCTCACCACCATCGCGAGCACCACCGAGACGACGAACGCCAGCCACACCAGCGGATCACCCGGAACGGCCATCGGGAACACCAGCATCCCGAACAGGAACGGCACCACCCCGCGCCCCAACAACTGGAACACCGACCGCCCCAGGTCACCGGCGAGCCACCACACCTGCAGGTCGACCGGTCGGTACAGGTCGATCGCCACCGCACCGGTGCGGATCCGCTCCATCAACTCGCTCTCGAAACCACCGCCCTGCAGCGCCAGCGTCGCGAACAACGCCTGCCCCAGCCACACATAGGTGACCGCCTGCGCCTGGTCGTAGCCCCCGAGCTGCGGCCGCTCGTCCCACAACGCCAGGTAGGTGGAGACGAGGATCAGGCCGAAAACCGTGTTGGTGAACACCCCCGCGGCCGTGGCCGCCCGATAGGTCGCGTACCTTCGGAAACCCCCCGCTGCGACGGCCGCGTACAACCGCGCCGAACCCACGGCAACCGTCCTCCCACACTCGCGGACACCGAAGCGCGGGAGCCTAGTGCGCCCACGCGACCGCGTGCCACGCGTTTTCCGGCCCCCACGTGACGCAACACGCTCCCATTGCCGGGAACGGAACGCTCGGTGCGAGAGTCTTCATCAGGGGGCGCAGAAGGCGTACGAGGCGTACGGGAACGTACGACGCGAAACAGGAGTCCGAGCAGCACATGAGCGACGAGCCGCAGCCGAAGCAGCCGACCGAGGGCTGGGCGGCATCCAGAGAGCCCGAGGCGGCCCAGCCTGCGGCAGACGGCAAGAAGCCGAAGCGTCCCAAGCGCACCGGCTGGCGCCGCCTCCTGCCGACCTGGCGCATGGTGGTCGGCACCTTCCTCTTCGGCGCCCTGCTCCTCGTCGGCCTGTTCTACCTCGGCTACTCCACGGTCAAGATCCCCCCGGCCAACGCGCTCGCCACCAAGCAGAGCAACGTCTACCTGTACGCCGACGGCACCGAGATCGCCCGCGACGGCGAGGTCAACCGCGAGAACGTCACCCTCGCCCAGATCTCCAAGGCCGCCCAGCACGCCGTCCTCGCCGCCGAGGACCGCGACTTCTACACCGAGTCCGCCGTCGACCCCAAGGCCATGCTCCGCGCCGGCTGGAACACCGCCACCGGCAAGGGCAAGCAGTCCGGCTCCACGATCACCCAGCAGTACGTCAAGAACTACTACCTCGCGCAGGAACAGACCGTCACCCGCAAGGTCAAGGAGTTCTTCATCGCGATCAAGCTGGACCGCGAGAAGTCCAAGGACGACATCCTCGAGGGCTACCTCAACACCAGCTACTTCGGCCGCAACGCCTACGGCATCCAGGCCGCCGCCCAGGCCTACTACGGCATCGACGCCGCCGAACTCACCGCCGCGCAGGGCGCCTACCTCGCCGCGCTGGTCAACGCGCCCAGCGAGTACGACGTGATCGCCCACCCCGAGAACCACAAGGCCGCCGAGGCCCGCTGGAACTACGTCCTCGACGGCATGGTCGGCAAGGGGTGGCTGAAGGTGTCCGAGCGCACCGGCATGACCTTCCCCACCCCCCGGGAGACCAGCGGCGCCGACATCGGCATGTCCGGCCAGCGCGGCTACATCGTCCGCGCGATCAAGGACTACCTCATCAGGAACAAGGTCGTCGACGAGAGCGAGCTCGACTCCGGCGGCTACCGCATCACCACCACCCTGGAGAAGAAGAAGCAGGACGCCTTCGTCGACGCCGTCAACGACCAGTTGATGAAGAAGCTCGACAAGGACCGCAAGGTCGACACCTACGTCCGCGCGGGCGGCGCCGCCGTCGACCCCAAGACCGGCAAGGTCCTCGCCATGTACGGCGGCATCGACTACGTGAAGCAGTACACCAACAACGCCACCCGGCGGGACTTCCAGGTCGGCTCCACCTTCAAGCCGTTCGTCTTCACCTCGGCCGTCGAGAACGGCTCCGAGACCCAGGACGGCCGGCGGATCACCCCCAACACCATCTACGACGGCACCAACAAGCGCCCCGTGCAGGGCTGGAGCAGCGCCTACAACCCGGCCAACGAGGACGACTACTCCTACGGCGACATCACCGTCCGCGAGGCCACCGACAAGTCGGTGAACTCGGTGTACGCGCAGATGGCCGTCGACGTCGGCCCCGCCAAGGTCAAGGAGACCGCGATCGAACTCGGCCTGCCCGCCGACACCCCCGAACTCCACCCGTACCCGTCGGTCGCGCTGGGCGTGGCCACCGCGAGCGTCCTGGACATGGCCGAGGCGTACGCGACCCTCGCCAACCACGGCCGGCACGGCACGTACACCATGATCGAGAAGATCACCAAGGACGGCTCGGACGTCATCGAGCTGCCCGAGCGGAAGTCCTCCCAGGTCATCACCCGCGAAGCCGCCGACACCACCACCTCCGTCCTGCGCAGCGTCGTCCAGAACGGCACCGCCACCGAGGCCCTGGCCATCGGCCGCCCCGCCGCCGGCAAGACCGGCACCGCCGAGGAGGACACCGCCGCCTGGTTCGCCGGCTACACCCCCGACCTCGCCACGGTCGTCGCCGTGATGGGCCAGGACCCCGTCACCGCCGCCCACAAGTCGCTCTACGGCGCGATGGGCCTGGACCGCATCAACGGCGGCGGAGCGCCCACGCAGATCTGGGCGCAGTTCATGAAGGACGCCCTGAAGGGCACCCCGGTCACCGACTTCAGCCTCCAGCTCCAGGAAGGCTCCGAGGAGACCGCCTACCCCTCCTCCGAGCCCCCGCAGGACGAACCCACCGAGGACCGGGACCAGGACACGGCCACCCCCGGCGGCCAGGACACCGCAACCCCGGGACGGACGCAGGGCCAGACCGACGGCGGCACGGCCACCGGCGGCGCCACGCCGACCGGGGGCGCCACCGGCGGCGGCACGACCACCGGCGGCACCACCTCGGGCACCACCGACGGCGGGACGTCGACCGGCGGGACCACCGACGGCGGCACGGGAGACCCGACCGACGGCGGCACGGCGACGGACGGCGGCACCGCCGACGGAGGCACGACCGGAACACCGACCGGCACCACCCCGCAGCTCACGACCCGCAGGCCCGCGGAGCAGTAACCCCGGGCTCAGTGCCCGGAGGTCGCCTTCAGCCCCACGACCGCGACCAGCAGCAGACACACGAAGAAGATCCGGGCGGTGGTGGCCGGCTCCCCCAGCACCGCCATGCCGTAGACCGCCGCCCCGGCCGCCCCGATCCCCACCCACACGCCGTAGGCGGTACCGATGGGCAGGGAGCGGGCCGCATACGACAGCAGCAGCATGCTGCCGACGATGCCGGCGCCGGTGAACAGACTGGGCACGAGCCGGGTGAAACCGTCCGTGTACTTCATGCCGACCGACCAGCCGACCTCGAGCAGACCGGCGACGACGAGCAGAACCCAGGCCATGGGAGCACCTCCGGGACACGAGCTTCTTCGGAAACGGGGTGCGTCGTCTTTGCCTGCGATCCCGGTACGGCGCGTCTCGTCGGGCTTGCTCCCCAAGCTAGCAAAGAAAGGCGAAAGGGGCTGGTGACCATGGTCACCAGCCCCTACAGGCCTCCACGAACCGCCTGCCTACAGGCACAACCCGCCTGAGGACAGGTCCGGACCCGCCCGCCCGACTACAGGTACAGCCCGGTCGAGTCCTCCGACCCCTCGAACCGGTCCGCGGCCACGGCGTGCAGGTCACGCTCGCGCATCAGCACGTACGCGATGCCCCGCACCTCCACCTCGGCCCGGTCCTCCGGGTCGAACAGGACCCGGTCGCCCGGCTCCACGGTCCGTACGTTCTGACCCACCGCGACCACCTCGGCCCACGCCAGCCGACGGCCGACGGCCGCCGTGGCCGGGATCAGGATCCCGCCACCGGAACGCCGCTCGCCCTCACTGGTGTCCTGCCGCACGAGAACACGGTCGTGCAGCATACGGATGGGCAGCTTGTCGTGGTGACTGCTGTGCTCGTCTCTCTTACCGCTCACGTTGTTGAACCTACCTGCCTCGGCCGGACGGGGACTCCTGCGGGTCAGCCCTTACGACGCCGGGTGCCCAGGGCCAGCAGACCCACCACCCCGACCACCACCAGGGCGACCGGCAGGACCCGCTCCAGCCGGGGCGCGCCCTCCTCGTTCACGAACTGCGCCCTCACATCGGTCACGACCCGGTTGACCTGGACATAGGCCTTCCCGAGGGTGTGATCGACGTTGGCGACGACCTTGGCCTTGGCGTCCCCGACGATCGTCTTCGGGTGCACGCGCACCCCGATCTCGTCGAGCGTCTCGGCCAGCACTTCACGGCGGCGCCTGATGTCCGCCTCGATCTGCGCCGGGGTTCTGGTGTCCGACGTGTCCGCCACGGTAGGGCCTCCGAAGTAAGCCGATGCCTGTTGCTGTTGCCGATGCTGTCCTGGACAGTCTGTCAGCTCCACACCCGCCCGGACCGTCAGGACCCCCGGTTACGCTGGTCCGATGAGCGAGCGACTCCAGCCCGGGGACGTGGCCCCCGCCTTCACCCTCCCCGACGCCGACGGCAACGAGGTGTCCCTGTCCGACCACAAGGGCCGCAAGGTCATCGTCTACTTCTACCCGGCCGCCCTGACCCCCGGCTGCACGAAGCAGGCCTGTGACTTCACCGACAACCTCGAGGTGCTGGCCGGCGCCGGGTACGACGTCATCGGCATCTCCCCCGACAGCCCCGAGAAGCTGGGCAAGTTCCGCGACCAGGAGTCCCTTCGGGTCACCCTGCTGGCCGACCCCGACAAGAAGGTCCTCGACGCGTACGGCGCCTTCGGCGAGAAGAAGAACTACGGCAAGACCTACCTGGGCGTCATCCGCTCCACGATCGTCGTCGACGAGGAGGGCAAGGTCGAACGCGCCCTGTACAACGTCCGCGCGACCGGCCACGTGGCGAAGATCATCAAGGACCTGGGCATCTGAGGTCCCGGCTCCACCGACCGGCAAGCGGCCCCCGCCGGGTGACCCCGGCGAGGGGCCGCTTCACGTTTCGCGCGTGACCGCCCGGTAAACGATTCGTTACTCCGTGCGAGGGCTACGAACGGACACTCGAACCGGAGGGGGGCATATGGGCGTGCGGGGAGCAGCAGCACGAGCGGACATGTACAGCAGGGAACGGCTGGCGCGAGAGGTTGCAGGAGCTCGTAACTGGAGTGACCTCATGCGACGCCTCGGCCTCAAGCCGAGTGGCGGGCAGCGGCGAGTTCTGCAGGAGAAAGTGACGCGCCATGGACTCGACACCAGCCACTTCGTCAAGCGCAGCGCCTGGCGCAAGTACTCCGATGCCGCCATTGCCGAGGCCGCCGTCTCGTCGTCCTCACTCCGGGAAGTGGCCCTGAAGCTGGGTGCCACCCCAGCCACAGGGACTCTCTCGCACATCCGACGCCGTATCGCTGCGGCAGGCATCGACATCAGCCACTTCCCCGGTGTTGATCGCCCCGACCTGGACCTGCCCTTCACCCGGGAGGAACTCCGTGCGGCAGCAGCCACCGCCACGAGTGTGCGTGGCGTGGCACGCGCACTGGGCGTTCCCGATGACAGCCGGTCGCGGACGGCACTCGGCCGGATGCTGACCACCCAGGACGTCGACATCAGCCACTTCTCCCATCGGCGCACATCGATTCCCGAGGACAAGCTGCGGAGTCTCGTACGGAGTTCCACCAGTTACGCCGACGTCATGCGCGGCCTTGGCATGGACGTGAACGACACCAATCACCGACGCGTACGGCGCGCCGCCTACCGCCTCGATCTGGACACCAGCCACTTCAAGCGCCGGTCCTGGGGACGACCGGAGCGCCCCGCACCGCCGCCGATCGCGCATCGCGTGCTGGTCGTCCTGCCAGAGCAAGCAGGACGGACGAACAGGACCCGACTACACCAGGCTCTGTCCGAGATCGGGGTGCACTACGCGTGTTCGGAGTGCGGTAACACCGGCGAGTGGCGGGGCCGCCGGATCACCTTGCAGATCGACCATGTCAACGGGAACTGGCGGGACAATCGCCCAGGGAACCTGCGATACCTCTGCCCCAACTGCCATGCGCTGACAGACACGTGGTGTCGCCAGAAGATCAGAGCGCCCCTCGCCGGGTGACACGACCGCCCCGTACACTTAGTGCCGCCGGTCGAGCGTGATGACCGTTTTTGAGCGGCCGTGATGGAATTTGGCAGTCATGCTGGTTTTAGGTACCAGTGGGTTAACACCCGTGTGGGTTCGAGTCCCACCGGCCGCACATGCGCGAAGGGGCCGCCCGAATGGGCGGCCCCTTCGCACAGCTCAGCCCAACAGCTCCCGCACCACCGGTACCAACTCGCGGAACGCCTTGCCGCGGTGGCTGATCGCGTTCTTCTCCTCGGGGGTCAGCTCCGCGCAGGTGCGGGTTTCGCCGTCCGGCTGGAGGATCGGGTCGTAGCCGAAGCCGTTGGTGCCGGCGGGGGTGTGGCGCAGGACGCCCCTCAACCGGCCTTCGACCACACGCTCCGTGCCGTCGGGGAGGGCGAGGGCCGCCGCGCAGGCGAAGTGGGCGCCGCGGTGTTCGTCGGCGATGTCCGAGAGCTGGGCGAGCAGCAGGTCCAGGTTGGCCTGGTCGTCGCCGTGGCGGCCTGCCCAGCGGGCGGAGAAGATGCCGGGGGCGCCGTTCAGGACGTCGACGCAGAGGCCGGAGTCGTCGGCCACGGCGGGCAGGCCGGTGGCCTGGGCGAGGGCGTGGGCCTTGAGCAGGGCGTTCTCGGCGAAGGTGACGCCGGTTTCCTTGACGTCGGGGACGTCGGGGTAGGTGTCCGCGCCGACGAGGTCGTGGGGCAGGCCTGCGTCGGCGAGGATCGACCTCAGTTCGGTGATCTTTCCGGCGTTGCGGGTGGCGAGGATCAGGCGGGTCATGGCCCCCAGTATCGCGGGGGCCGGTGCCTGTCGTGCGCTACGGGGTGCAGACCTTGGTCAGCTCGCCCGCGGCGTCGACGACGGGGGTGAGGTCGGGGGTCTCGTCGCCGTTCTTCACGGCCGTACGGACGTTGTCGACGGCTGTGGTGAGGTCGTCCACGGCCTTGTCGACGTCGGCGTTGTCCGTCTTGTCGCCGATCTTGTCGAGGTTCTTGTCGATGGAGTCGAGGGACTCCTCGAGCTGGGTGGGGTCGTTCGAGGCGCTCTCCACGGCCTGCTGGAGTTCGGTGACGCTGTCGGCGATGGCGTCGGCGGTCTGGACGCAGTCCAGTGCCTTGTTGACGGCGTCGCAGCCGGTGGTGAGTCCGGCCGTCAGTCCGACGGCCGCGACCGCTGCGGCTATGGCGGTACGGCGACGGCGGCGTCGGCTCTCGGCCATGGTGGTGGTCCTCCCCTTGCTCAGCCCCAAGGGCCCCCGTGTGCTGACGTGGCCGGGCGTACGGCGGTGAACCGTACGCCCGTACTCGTAGGGACGCGGGGGCGGGCGGTCCGGTTGCCCGTGCCCGCCGCCCTTCTTGGCATGTCCTTTACTTTTCGAGGACGGTATCAAGGGCCGTCCGCTGAAGGACAGTGAGTTCCGCGCAGCCGGTGACGGCCAGGTCGAGGAGGGCGTCGAGTTCGGCGCGGGCGAACGGCTGGGCCTCGGCGGTGCCCTGGACCTCGACGAAGCGGCCGTCTCCGGTGCAGACGACGTTCATGTCGGTCTCGGCGCGGACGTCCTCGTGGTAGCAGAGGTCGAGGAGGGGGACGCCGCCCACGATGCCGACGGAGACGGCGGAGACGGTGCCGGTCAGGGGCTGGCGGCCGGCTTTGATCAGCTTCTTGCGCTGGGCCCAGGCGACCGCGTCGGCGAGGGCGACGTAGGCGCCGGTGATGGCTGCTGTGCGGGTGCCGCCGTCGGCCTGGAGGACGTCGCAGTCGAGGACGATGGTGTTCTCGCCGAGGGCCTTGTAGTCGATGACGGCGCGCAGGGAGCGGCCGATGAGACGGGAGATCTCGTGGGTACGGCCGCCGATCTTGCCCTTGACGGATTCGCGGTCGCCGCGGGTGTTGGTGGCGCGGGGCAGCATGGAGTACTCCGCGGTGACCCAGCCCTCGCCGCTGCCCTTGCGCCAGCGGGGGACGCCTTCGGTGACGGAGGCGGTGCAGAAGACCTTGGTGTCGCCGAAGGAGACGAGGACGGAGCCTTCTGCGTGCTTGCTCCAGCCGCGTTCGAGGGTGACCGGGCGGAGCTGTTCGGGGGTGCGGCCGTCGATTCGAGACATGGGGCCGAGCCTAGCCGTACGTGCGGAAGGGGCCCCTCCCGCGGTGGGGTGGGGCTCCTTCTCGTCCGTGGGCGGGGTCAGCCGCTCACATCATGTCCTCGATCTCGGCGGCGATCGGGTCGGCGTCGGTGCCGATGACGACCTGGACGGCGGTGCCCATCTTGACGACGCCGTGGGCGCCGGCGGCCTTCAGGGCGGCGTCGTCGACCAGCGAGGGGTCGGAGACCTCGGTGCGGAGCCGGGTGATGCAGCCCTCGATCTCCTCGATGTTGTCGATGCCACCGAGTCCGGCGACGATCTTCTCGGCCTTGCCGGAGAGCTTGCTGGCCATGTTCGGTCTCCTGAATTCCCTGGTGCGAACCGCTTTGTCGCAGTAACCCACAGTTGGCGCATCTTCGCGAGCGGTCGTGCTGTGCGTCCCGAATGATGGCGTCACGACAGCGGAACCGTCCCCGACTGGTCTACACCACCGGCCGGGCGGTCGCCAAGCCCGGCCTCGTGGAGGACGCCGATGAGTTCCGGAAGCGCCGCCCCCGAGAGCACTCCCGCGCGCGCCCGGTGGAACGACCTGTTCCAGGGGCTGCAGAAGATGGGTCGCAGTCTGCAGCTGCCGATCGCGGTGCTGCCGGCCGCCGGCATCCTCAACCGGCTCGGTCAGCCGGACGTGTTCGGGGACGACGGGCTGGGCTGGACGAACGTCTCGAAGGTGATGACGGGTGCCGGAGGCGCTCTGCTCAACGGCCAGTTGGGGCTGCCCCTGCTGTTCTGCGTCGGCGTGGCCATCGGGATGGCGAAGAAGGCGGACGGCTCGACGGCCCTCGCGGCGGTGACGGGTTTCCTCGTCTACTACACCGTGCTGCTCCAGTTCCCAGACGACTGCCCCGAAGGGGCGAAGGCCATTCCGAACATCGGCTGCCAGGCGACGGTGGACGGCACGGTGACGGCGTTCACCTTCCAGAACCCGGGCGTCTTCGGCGGGATCGTGATGGGCCTGCTGTCGGCCTATTTCTGGCAGCGGTTCCACCGCACGCGGCTGGTGGACTGGCTGGGCTTCTTCAACGGGCGACGGCTGGTGCCGATCATCATGGCGTTCGTGGCCATCGTCTTCGCGGCGCTGTGCCTGTGGGTCTGGCCGCCCGTCGGGGAGGGCCTCGAGAGTTTCAGTGACTGGCTCGACGGGCTGGACGCCTGGGGTGCGGGCATCTTCGGTGTCGCCAACCGCGCGCTGCTGGTGATCGGCCTGCACCAGTTCCTGAACGTGCCCATCTGGTTCCAGTTCGGCAGCTACACCAGGCCGGACGGTCAGGTGGTGCACGGCGACATCAACATGTTCCTGGCGGGCGACCCGGACGCGGGCCAGTTCACCTCGGGCTTCTTCCCGATCATGATGTTCGCGCTGCCGGCGGCGGCGCTCGCGATCACGCACTGTGCGCGTCCGGAGCGCCGCAAGGAGGTGGGCGGCCTGATGCTGTCGGTGGCGCTGACGTCGTTCGTCACGGGGATCACGGAGCCGATCGAGTACTCGTTCCTGTTCGTGGCGCCGGTGCTGTACGCGGTGCACGCGGTGCTGACGGGTGTGTCGATGGCGGTGACGTGGGGGCTGGGGGTGCACGACGGCTTCAGCTTCTCCGCGGGGCTCATCGACTACGTCATCAACTGGAATCTGGCGACGAGACCGTGGGCGATCATCCCGATCGGGCTGTGCTTCGCACTCCTCTATTACGTGGTCTTCCGCTTCGCGATCACCAGGTTCGATCTCAGGACGCCGGGGCGGGAGCCGGAGGAGCAGCGGGAGGACGTCACGAAGGCCTGAAGGGCGGCTGGAAAAGATCGAAAAAAGACGCTGAGCGTAGTGTTCCGGTTGCAGTTCTGACGGGTTCCTTATATCGCCTTCATCGTGCTACAACATGGTCTACACCACTGAGTGGTGTAGACCACCACCCGATGGAGGAAGTCTATGAGCACCGCCACCTCGCCAACGGCGGCCCCCACGAAGAAGTGGGGATCCGGCCTTTTCCAGGGCCTGCAGAAGGTCGGCCGCAGCCTTCAGCTGCCCATTGCCGTGCTGCCGGCGGCGGGTCTGCTGCTGCGGTTCGGGCAAGCCGACGTCTTCGGCAAGGACGGCCTCGGCTGGGACAAGGTCGCGGCCGTGTTCGCCACCGCGGGTGGCGCCATCTTCGACAACCTGCCGATGCTGTTCTGCATCGGTGTCGCCATCGGCTTCGCCAAGAAGGCGGACGGCTCCACCGCGCTGGCCGCCCTGGTCGGCTTCCTGGTGTACAGCAACGTCCTGAAGGCCTTCCCGGTCACCGAGGCCAAGGTCCAGGCCGGCGCGGACGTCGCCGCGACCTACAACAACCCCGGTGTCCTCGGCGGCATCATCATGGGTCTGCTGTCCGCCGTGCTGTGGCAGCGCTTCCACCGCACCAAGCTGGTGGACTGGCTCGGCTTCTTCAACGGGCGCCGTCTGGTGCCGATCATCATGGCGTTCGTCGGCACGCTCATGGGCGTCTTCTTCGGCCTGGTCTGGGAGCCGATCGGTGAGGTCATCTCCGACTTCGGCGAGTGGATGACCGGCCTCGGCGCCTTCGGCGCGGCGCTCTTCGGCCTCATCAACCGCGCGCTCATCCCGATCGGCATGCACCAGTTCGTCAACACCGTCTCCTGGTTCCAGCTCGGCGAGTTCAAGGACGCGGCGGGCGAGATCGTGCACGGTGACCTGAACCGCTTCTTCGCCGGTGACCCGACCGCCGGTCAGTTCATGTCCGGCTTCTTCCCGATCATGATGTTCGGTCTGCCGGCCGCCGCGATCGCGATCGCCCACGCCGCTCGCCCCGAGCGCCGCAAGGCCGTGATGGGCATGATGATCTCGCTGGCGCTCACCTCCTTCGTGACCGGTGTGACCGAGCCGATCGAGTTCTCGTTCATGTTCATCGCGCCGGTGCTGTACGCGATCCACGCGGTCCTCACCGCCGTCTCCATGGCGGTCACCTGGGCGCTCGGCGTCCACGCGGGCTTCACCTTCTCCGCGGGCGTCATCGACTACGGGCTGAACTGGAACCTCGCCACCAAGCCATGGTTGATCATCCCGATCGGCCTGGTCTTCGCCGTCGTCTACTACGTCGTCTTCCGCTTCGCCATCACGAAGTTCAACCTGCCCACCCCGGGTCGCGAGCCCGAGGAGGAGGTCGAGGACCTCACCAAGGCGTAGGCCCTTCGCGCGGTACGCACACGCGCGGCACGACGAAGGCCCCCGGAGCCCTGAACCGCTCCGGGGGCCTTCGTCACGTTCGTGGGGTCAGACCTCGTACGCCACCCGCGGCACCGCCAGCTCCACGGGGCCGTCGAACACCGCCCGCGCGTCCGCGAGGTTGACCTGCGGGTCGGTCCACGGCGGGATGTGGGTGAGGACGAGGCGGCGGGCGCCCGCGCGGGCCGCCGTCTCGCCCGCCTCGCGGCCGTTGAGGTGCAGGTCGGGGATGTTCTCCTTGCCGTGCGTGAAGGCGGCCTCGCACAGGAACAGGTCGGCGTCGCGGGCGAGTTCGTCGAGGGCGGCGCTCACGCCCGTGTCGCCGGAGTAGGTCAGCGACTTCCCGCCGTGCTCGATGCGGATGCCGTACGCCTCCACCGGGTGGGCCACGCGCTCGGTGTGGACCGTGAAGGGTCCGATGTCGAAGGTGGAGGGCTTGACCGTGTGGAAGTCGAAGACCTCGCTCATGGAGGAGGCCGAGGGGGTGTCGGCGTAGGCCGTGGTGAGGCGGTGCTCGGTGCCCTCGGGTCCGTAGACCGGGATGGGGTCGCAGCGTCCGCCGTCGTGCCGGTAGTAGCGTGCGACGAAGTACGCGCACATGTCGATGCAGTGGTCGGCGTGCAGATGGCTCAGGAAGATCGCGTCGAGGTCGTAGAGACCGCAGTGGCGCTGCAGCTCGCCCAGGGCGCCGTTGCCCATGTCGAGGAGCAGCCGGAAGCCGTCGGCCTCGACGAGGTAGCTCGAGCAGGCCGATTCCGCGGACGGGAACGACCCCGAGCAGCCGACGACGGTGAGCTTCATGAAGTGAAACCTCCGCTGGCGGGGACCTAGGTAATACCGAATACCGGGATGGATCGCGAAACAAACGGTCGTGCAAGGGCGAGGGGGGTCGTGCGGTCCGTCGAGCGTAAGGCGCAAAACAGCGGGTCGCTCCTCCACCAGGGGCTGTTGTGGGCGAACTCACCTGCGCTGTCACCGATTCGGCTGGACGCGGCGGGGGTACCTCCACGCCTTTCGGTCTGTGGGGGAGCGTGAGGCGCACGGAAGGGCGCGCGCCGTCGGACGGGCGCCGGTAACGTCGTGCCCATGGACACGTCCTGGTGGCTGGCGCTCGCGGCGGTGGTGCTGCTCGCGCTCGTCGCCACGCTCGTCGACGGCTGGGGCCGGGGCCGGCGTCCGCAGGGGCGCAGGACGCGGCCGCCGGGCCGGCCGACGCGGGGTCACGGTGTGGCGGGGCGGCCGCAGCCGGCGGAGATCTGGTGGGCGAGCGTGCCCTACGAGGACGGGCCGGGCGCGAAGGACCGGCCGTGTCTGGTGCTGGTGGTGCGCGGGGACCGGGTGACCGTCGCGAAGATCACCAGCCGGTACCGGGACGAGCGGTCGGGGGTGATCCCGTTGCCGCCGGGCGCGGTCGGGGATGCGCAGGGGCGTCCGAGCTTCCTGGAGACGGACGAGCTGCGGCAGGTCCCGGTGGGCGAGTTCCGCCGCCGGGTGGGTGTGGTGGACCCGGTCCTGTGGGACCAGGTCCGTCACCTGACGAGGTAGGTCCGCCCGCGGCTCACGCCCAGAGCTGGCCCTGGAGGGTTTTGATGGCTTCCTCGGTCGTCGCGGCGGTGTAGACGCCCGTCGAGAGGTACTTCCAGCCGCCGTCGGCCACGACGAAGACGATGTCGGCGCTCTCGCCCGCCTTCACGGCCTTCTTGCCGACGCCGATCGCGGCGTGCAGCGCGGCGCCGGTGGAGACGCCCGCGAAGATGCCCTCCTGCTGGAGCAGCTCGCGGGTGCGGGTGACCGCGTCCGCGGAGCCGACGGAGAAGCGGGTGGTGAGGACGGAGGCGTCGTACAGCTCGGGGACGAAGCCCTCGTCGAGGTTGCGCAGGCCGTAGACCAGGTCGTCGTAGCGCGGCTCGGCGGCGACGATCTTGACGTCCGGCTTGTGTTCGCGCAGGTAGCGGCCGACGCCCATGAGGGTGCCGGTGGTGCCGAGGCCGGCCACGAAGTGGGTGACGGAGGGGAGGTCGGCGAGGATCTCCGGGCCCGTCGTGGCGTAGTGGGCGCCCGCGTTGTCCGGGTTGCCGTACTGGTAGAGCATCACCCAGTCGGGGTGCTCGGCGGCCAGCTCCTTGGCGACGCGCACGGCGGTGTTGGAGCCGCCCGCGGCCGGGGAGGAGATGATCTCCGCGCCCCACATGCCGAGCAGGTCGCGGCGTTCCTGCGAGGTGTTCTCGGGCATCACGCACACCATGCGGTAGCCCTTGAGCTTCGCCGCCATGGCGAGGGAGATGCCGGTGTTGCCGCTGGTGGGCTCGAGGATGGTGCACCCGGGGGTCAGGCGGCCGTCCTTCTCCGCCTGCTCGATCATGTGCAGGGCGGGGCGGTCCTTGACCGAGCCGGTGGGGTTGCGGTCCTCCAGCTTCGCCCAGATGCGGACCTCGGCGGACGGCGACAGCCGCGGCAGGCGCACCAGAGGGGTGTTGCCCACCGCGGCCAGCGGGGAGTCGTAACGCATGGGTGTCAGCGGCCGATCAGGCCATGCCGCCGGCCACGGCCGGCAGGATCGTCACGGTGTCGCCGTCGGTCAGCTTGGTGTTGATGCCGTCGACGAACCGGACGTCCTCGTCGTTCAGGTAGACGTTGACGAAGCGGCGCAGCTGGCCGTCGTCCACGATGCGGGCCTGGATGCCCGCGTGCCGGGTCTCGAGGTCGGCGAACAGGTCGGCGAGGGTGTCGCCGTTGCCCTCCACCGCCTTCTGACCGTCGGTGTACTGGCGGAGGATGGTGGGGATGCGGACCTCGATGGCCATGGCTCAGGGCTCCTGTCGGGAGTGGTCAGGTCGGTAAGCGCGCGGCAGCGCCACATGCATGCAGGGTCGAGCGTCGCGCCGCGGCTCACGGGCCGTACGGCGGCAGGGGCAGCGTCAACAGATGGCGCTGGCGAGCCTGCACAGGTCGACGTGCAGCCGCGCCACGAGCAGGGCGCCCGGCGTCTTCTCGCTCACGTCGTTCAAAACCATGGGCTCATCGTATCGATTCCCGGTCGGGCTTCCCGAGTGTGATCCCACATGATGGACGGTTTCAGGTCGAGAGGTGAGACGCCGGAGGATGAGGCCCGGTTCCGGGGGCGGGCTGCCGCGCTGGTCACGCGGACCGTGTCGCATCGGCCGGGTCGGCCGGACCTCGGAGCGCACCTGCCCGGTTGCGGTCGAACAGCAGCCGCACCGTCCGGCGGCCCATCTCCTCCACGTCCGGGTGGACGGTGGTCAGGGGCGGATCGGTGGTCCCGGCGATGGACGCCAGGTCGTCGAAGCCGACGGGGCCACGTCATCGGGCACGCGGCGGCCGTGCTCGCGCAGCGCCTGGAGCGCGCGCCGGAGGCCACCGGGTCGGAGGCGGCGAAGACGGCGTCCAGGTCGCGGTGGCGGCCCAGCGGCGCGGCCGCGGCGTCGGCGTCGCCCCCCGGGCGCGGTCGGGTCTCCCGGCCAGGTGGGGGGTGCCGGGCGGCGCGGTGGGTGACCAGTTGCCGGGCCGCCCGGTCGGGGACGTAGCCCGGCTCGGCGATCATCCGCGGACCTTCTCGACGGCCTCGGTGCTCACCCGTGCCTCGCCGTTCACCACGCGCGACACGGTGGATCTCGACCCGCCCGACCGGCGTGCGACGTCTTCGAGGGCGGGCCGCCGTCCGTTCGCGTGCCGGGTCAACGCCTGCTCCGGGCGCGGGAGTTGCCGACTCGAGCTCAGTACGCCTCGAGGATCCTGACCTCCTCCTCGGTGACCTCGCCCTCGACGATACGGAAGGAGCGGAACTGGAAGTCACCGGCGCCGTCGGTGTCGGCGGTGGAGACGAGGACGTAGTGGGCGCCCGGCTCGTTGGCGTAGGAGATGTCGGTGCGGGAGGGGTAGGCCTCGGTGGCGGTGTGGGAGTGGTAGATGACCACCGGTTCCTCGTCGCGGTCGTCCATCTCGCGGTAGAGCTTGAGCAGGTCGCCGGAGTCGAACTCGTAGAAGGTGGGCGACATGGCCGCGTTCAGCATCGGGATGAAACGCTCCGGGCGGTCCGAGCCGGCCGGGCCCGCGACGACGCCGCACGCCTCGTCGGGGTGGTCCTTGCGCGCGTGCGCGACGATCTTGTCGACGAGGTCCTGGGTGATGGTCAGCATGCTGGTCAGGATAAGCAGAGGGGCAGCCCCGTACCGAAGGACGGTACGGGGCTGCCCACATGGCGGACGTCCTGAGCGGCAGCCGGAGGGGGCGCCACGAGAGCTCCCTCCGGCCGGACGTCCTTACGGGGTGGTCAGCCCACCTTCTCCAGCTCCGTCTCGCGGCGCTGGGTGACCTCGGGGTTGCGGGACTTCAGCACGGCCCAGCCGATGGCGAGGGCGGCGGCCCAGCCGGCCATCACGTACAGGCAGACGCGGGAGTCGGCGTCGTAGGCGATGAGGCCCGTGACGAAGAGCAGGAACGCGATGGCGATGTAGGAGCACACCGCGCCGCCCGGCGCCGGGAAGGAGGAGGCGGGCAGGCGGCCCGCGTCGACCGCGCGGCGGTAGAGGACGTGGCTGACCAGGATCATCAGCCAGGTCCAGATGCCGGCCGCGGTGGCGACGGAGGTGACGTAGCCGAAGGCCTTCTCCGGAACGACGTAGTTCAGGACGACGCCGATGCCCATGAAGAGCACGGAGACGAAGATGCCGAAGGCGGGCGTCTTGGTCGACGACAGCTTCTTGAAGGCCGCCGGGGCCTCGCCGCTCTCGGCGAGGTTCCGCAGCATGCGGCCCGTGGAGTACATGCCGGAGTTGCAGGAGGACAGGGCGGCGGTGAGCACGACGAAGTTGACGATGGCGGCGCCGGCCGGGATGCCGATCTTGGCGAAGGCGGCGACGAAGGGGCTCACGCCGGGCGCGAACTCGGTCCACTTCACCACGCACAGGATGACCGTGAGCGCGCCGACGTAGAAGAGGGCGATGCGCCACGGGAGCGTGTTGATGGCCTTGGGGAGGGTCTTCTCCGGGTCCTCGGACTCGCCGGCCGTGACACCGACCAGCTCGACGGCGAGGTAGGCGAACATGACGCCCTGCAGGGTCATCAGGGACGAGCCGATGCCCTTGGGGAAGAAGCCGTCGAAGGCCCACAGGTTGGAGACCGCGGCGGTGTCGCCGGCGGAGCTGAAGCCGAAGGTGAGGACACCGAGGCCGATGACGATCATGCCGATGAGCGCGGTGACCTTGACCATCGAGAACCAGAACTCCAGCTCACCGAAGAGCTTCACGGAGATCAGGTTGACGCCGAAGAGGATCACCAGGAAGACGAGTGCCGTCACCCACTGGGGAATGGACGGGAACCAGTAGTTGACGTAGATCGCGGCGGCCGTCAGCTCGGCCATGCCGGTGACGACCCACATCAGCCAGTACGTCCAGCCGGTGAAATAGCCGAAGAACGGGCCGAGGAACTCGCGGGAGTACTCCGCGAAGGAGCCCGAGACCGGGCGGTAGAGCAGGAGCTCGCCGAGCGCCCGCATGATGAAGAAGATGATCACGCCCGCGAGGGCGTACATGAAGATGAGGCTGGGGCCGGCCTTGGCGATGTTCGCCCCGGCGCCCAGGAACAGGCCGACGCCGATGGCGCCGCCGATGGCGATCATCTGGACCTGGCGGCTGCCGAGGCCGCGCTCGTACCCCTCTTCGGAGGTCTTCTCCGTGTCGACCTGAGCGGAGGTCATGTTGTGGTGCGCCTTTCTCCATGCCGACCCGCGGCCTCTCGTCGGCCTCGGATCGGGTCTCGATCCCCCCGGATTGATGGAGCTGGGCGGGCCTCGCGGATCCGCCCGTGCCTGGCCGGCGATCCGCCGGCTCGGTGGCGCCCCCGGACGAACATTCGGGTGGTGTTCGCCGGGTGGTCGTGAAGATTTATCACGGCCGCAACACTGATCGCCGGTGAGACATGTGGCGCACAGCACAGGAAGAAGCGGACAAAGAGCGCGCGTGCGGGACAAAGTTGGCCGACATGGTGACGCGATCGTTATTCGGATTTGAGCGTCCTCTGAGCGAACACAGGATCGCCACAAGTCCGGCATAAAGGTGGAGAGTCAGGGCCCGGAAGCCGACCGTCCGGCCCGGAAAGCCGGGTGCCAGGGCCCGGAAGCCGGGCGTCAGGGCTGGGAGCCGACCGTCCGGGCCCGGGAGCCGACCGTCCGGGCCCGGGAGCCGACCGTCCGGGCCCGGGAGCCGGGTGTCAGGGCATCAGGGTCGAGACGAGCGTCTCCTGGAGGCCGCCCAGCCACAGGTAGGCCATCACCATCGGCTTGCGCGGGTCGTCGTCCGGCAGCCGGTAGAGGAGGTCGGTGTCCTCCTCGTCGGCGATCTCCAGGCGGGAGCCGATCGCCAGCCTCAGGTCGTTGAGGGCACCGAGCCACTTCCGGGACTCCTCGGGCGACAGCTTCAGCACCGCCGCGCCCTCCTCCTCGACCGCGAGCGCGTCCAGGGAGCGCACCACCGCGAGGGCGTTGTCCCGCTTGCCCGCCCGGAGGTCGTTCTCGGTGTAGCGGCGGAACTCCGAGGAGTACGCCCGCTGCTCCTCCGCCTCCCGGGGGCCGGGCGTGGCCTCGGGGTCGGTGTACGCGTCGGGGAAGAGCCGTCTGAGGACCGGGTCGGCCGGGGGCTCGCTGGGCCCCTCGGCGAACAGTTCGGCGAGCGGGTCGTCGGGGGCGTCCTCCGCGGGGCCGGGGCCGATGAGCTCCAGGAGCTGCACGGCCAGCGACCGGATGATGGAGATCTCGACGTCGTCGAGTGCGACGGCCGCGCCGCCGCCGGAAAGCGGTTCGAAGTGTCCTGGCATCAGTGAGGTGACTACTTCCGGTCCTGCTGGAGGGTGGCCCACAGACCGTAGCCGTGCATCGCCTGCACGTCGCGTTCCATCTCCTCGCGGGTACCGCTGGAGACGACCGCCCGGCCCTTGTGGTGGACATCGAGCATGAGCTTGGTGGCCTTGTCCTTCGGGTAGCCGAAGTACGTCTGGAAGACGTACGTCACATAGCTCATGAGGTTGACCGGGTCGTTGTGAACGATCGTGACCCAGGGGACGTCCGGCTCCGGTACGGCGAAGACCTCCTCCGCCGACTCGGTGCGTTCGATCTCAAGGGGAGCGGGTGACGTCACACGAACCATGCTGCCATGCCCGACAGAAATCGTCACACCGACGAAAAGGGGGTACCATCGCCGTCATGCCGCATACGCCGGGGGACAGCCCCCGGCCCCCCGGCCGACGCGCCGGGGTCCCGGAGAGTCATGGCTAGGAGAGCTTTCGTGGATGTAGCGGATCTTGGGCTGCCGGTGGACGTCCCCTCCACGGCGCTCTTCACGGACCAGTACGAGCTGACGATGCTGCAGGCCGCACTGAAGGCGGGGACCGCCGGGCGGCGCAGCGTGTTCGAGGTATTCACGCGGCGGCTGCCGGAGGGACGGCGCTACGGCGTGGTGGCGGGCACCGGCCGGGTCCTGGACGCCGTCGAGAACTTCCGTTTCGACGAGGGGGTGCTGGGCTTCCTGCGCGGGCGGAAGATAGTCGACGAGGAGACCCTGGAATGGCTGGGCTCGTACCGCTTCTCGGGTGACATCTGGGGTTATCCGGAGGGCGAGGTGTACTTCCCGGGCTCGCCGATCATGCGGGTCGAGGGCACCTTCGCCGAGTGCGTGCTCCTGGAGACCGTGATCCTGTCGATCCTCAACCACGACTCCGCGATCGCCGCGGCCGCCTCCCGGATGGCCTCGGCGGCCGGGCAGCGCCCGCTGATCGAGATGGGCGCCCGGCGCACCCACGAGCTGGCCGCCGTAGCCGCCTCCCGCGCCGCGTACATCGGCGGCTTCACCACCACCTCCGACCTGGCCGCGGGCTTCCGCTACGGCATCCCGACCGTCGGCACCTCCGCCCACGCCTTCACCCTGCTGCACGACACCGAGCGCGACGCCTTCCGGGCCCAGGTCGACTCGCTGGGCCGCGGCACCACCCTGCTCGTGGACACCTACGACGTCGCCGAGGCCGTCCGTACGGCGGTGGAGGTCGCCGGGCCCGAGCTGGGCGCGGTGCGCATCGACTCCGGCGACCTGCTGCTCGTCGCCCACCGCGTGCGCCAGCAGCTGGACGAGCTGGGCGCGACCGGCACGCGGATCATCGTCACGTCCGACCTCGACGAGTACGCCATCGCCTCGCTGGCCGCGGCACCCGTGGACGCGTACGGCGTCGGCACCCAGCTCGTCACCGGCTCCGGGCACCCGACGGCCTCCATGGTCTACAAGCTGGTGGCCCGCGCCGAGTCCACCGACCCGCGGGCGCCGCTGGTGCCGGTGGCGAAGAGGTCGACCGGCGGCAAGACCTCCATCGGCGGCCGCAAGTGGGCCGCGCGCCGCCTGGACGAGCACGGGGTGGCGGAGGCCGAGGTCGTCGGCACCGGCCCGGTCCCCGCCGGGCTGACCGACCGCCAGCTCCTCGTCGAACTGGTCAAGGGCGGCGAGGTGGTCGCCCGCGAGCCGCTGGACGTGGTCCGCGACCGCCACATCGCCGCCCGGGCCG
The DNA here is from genome assembly GCF_044548445.1 of Streptomyces sp. NPDC052016. Lineage (NCBI taxonomy): Bacteria > Bacillati > Actinomycetota > Actinomycetes > Kitasatosporales > Streptomycetaceae > Streptomyces > Streptomyces sp. NPDC052016. Next base: position 125,386 of record NZ_JBIUBX010000016.1, on the reverse strand, counting down.
CCCTGCCGTTGTCCGCTACGCAGCTCTCGCGCGGGGAACCCGTCCTTCCGACGGAGTACGTACACGAGCGCTCGGGTAGCTAGAGGCCGTGCGGACCCCCACTCCGCGCCCCGCCCCTTCCCGCACCGCCGCCGAAGTCTCTAGGCTCGTAACTTCACCCATAGTCGAAGGACACCCACCATGCGCCGCGCCTTGATCGTCGTAGACGTGCAGAACGACTTCTGCGAGGGGGGCAGCCTCGCGGTGGCCGGGGGCGCCGACGTGGCCGCCGCGATCACCGAGCTGATCGGGCAGGCCCCCGCCGGGTACCGGCATGTCGTGGCCACCCGCGACCACCACATCGCGCCCGGCGGCCACTTCGCCGACAACCCCGACTACGTCCACTCGTGGCCCGCGCACTGCGTCGCGGGCACCGAGGGCGTGGGCTTCCACCCGAACTTCGCCCCGGCGGTCGCCTCGGGCTCCATCGACGCCGTCTTCGACAAGGGCGCCTACGCCGCCGCGTACAGCGGCTTCGAGGGAGCCGACGAGAACGGCGTGACGCTGGGAGACTGGCTGCGGGCGCGGGAGATCGACGAGGTGGACGTCGTCGGCATCGCCACCGACCACTGTGTCCGCGCGACCGCGCTGGACGCGGCCCGTGAGGGCTTCCGCACCCAGGTGCTGCTCGACCTGACCGCCGGCGTGGCCCAGGAGACCACCGAGCGGGCGATCGAGGAGATGAGAGCGGCGGGCGTGGAGCTGTCCGGCAAGCCGGTCGTGCAGTAGGCGCCCGGCACCGTCCGCCCCCTCCTACGCCTGTGCCGCCGGCCTCCGCAGCAGCGACCTGATCGGGCGCCACAGCTCCGGCACCGTCGCGACGACGCCGGAGTCCGGGGCCGTGCGCCATATCAGGCCGTCGGGGTGGTGCAGGACCGCCGTGATCTCGTCCGGGGTGGGCGGGGCCGCGTTGCCGCGCAGGTAGACAGCGCGCAGACCCAGGTTGCGGAGCCTGGTCAGGGCTCGGGCGCGGTTCTGGGCGAGGACGAGGACGCGCACTCCCGTGACGGCGTCGGCGATGGGGCTGGGCAGGTTCAGCGCCACCACGACCATGCCGTCCGGCAGCTTGCAGAAGCCTCCTGCGGCCATGCGGTCACACCCCCGTGCGTGTCGGTGTCGGTCCAGGTGTCAATAAGAAGAGCACAGGAGGCACCTAAACACGATCGGCGGCGACCCGCCAGAGGGACGCCGCCGATACGCGTTTGACCTGGGGAAACGTCGACTACTTCATCGACGGTCCGACCTTCACCGTGATCGTCGAGCCGCTCAGCGGCTCACTGACGATCTTGATCGAGGTGTTGGTGTCAGTGACCTTGACGCCGGCCAGCGGGTTCGACTCGTCGTAGTAGTCGGACCGGCCGTCGTCGAAGACCGGGACGCCCGGACGGGACTTGATCTTCGTGGCGACGTCGGCGTTGTGCAGCGTGATCGCGTCGGTCGGGTACCGGCTGAAGGTCGAGTCGAAGGACTGGATGCGGTTGCGCATCAGGGTGCCGTCGGACCACTTCAGCGGGGCGGGGTGGGCGTCGACCGGAAGGATCAGGCCCTCACCGTGGTGCTGGCTGGTGTTGTCGTCCGCCTGCGAGGTGTCCCACTTCCAGATCAGCAGACCGTTCTGGTACGGGTAGTGCTCCACCCAGTCCGGACGGGTCGTGGAGAAGCCGTAGTTGTACGGGCCGACCTTCAGGGTCCGGTCGTACGAGACGTACTGGCGGTTCTCGGCGATGTAGAACTGCTCGTAGTCGTCCGTGATGGCCGCGCCGATGCGGGAGAAGCCCTTGGCCGTCCAGGCCGCGTCCGCGGTCTCCGCGTTGTCGGCGAAGAGGGTGGCGCCGTCGGCGGTCACCGTGATCCGGTCGGCCGCGAAGCCCTTCTGGGCCACGCCGCCGTCGGTGGCGTAGCGGAAGCGCAGGTCGATCTTCTTGCCCGCGTAGGCGTCCAGCGGGAACGTCAGCTTCTGGTGGGCGTCGACCGTGCCGGTGAGGGCGGGCTTGCCGCTGCCGTCGCGCGGGATGGCCGTGCCGTCGGCCAGGGTGCCGTCGACGGGCGTGAAGCTGGCGCCGCCGTCGGTGGAGACCTCGGTGTAGAGGTAGTCGTAGTCGGTCTCGATGTCCCACCAGCCGTCGAGGGAGAGGCTCGCCGACGACTTGCCGGTCAGGTCGACCGAGCGGGTCAGGGTGTTGCGCAGGTCGTCGCCGCTGCCGGAGTACCACTGCGTGGCGCCCTCGGCGGGGGTGACCACCTCGGTGGTGACCGTCTTGTTCGGCAGTTCGACGATGAGGGCCTGCGCGTTCTCGGTGTTGTACTCCGCCACGCCGAGCTTGTGGGTGGACTTCACGCCCGCCTTGGCGACCTCGTAGTCGAGCCAGCCGAGCTGGAGCTTGTCCCAGGAGTTCATGTCGCCGGGCAGGTCGCCGATGGAGTCCTTGCCGGTGCCGAGCCAGGAGCCGGAGGACATCAGGGTCCAGAAGCCGGTGGAGTTCTCGCCGCCGCCGGAGGTGTCGTACTCGTCGGGCAGGCCGAGGTCGTGGCCGTACTCGTGGGCGAAGACGCCGAGTCCGCCGTTCTCCGGCTGGATGGTGTAGTCGCCGACCCAGATGCCGGTGTCGCCGATCTGGGTGCCGCCGAGCTTGTTGGTGTCGGGGCCGGTGGAGCCGGCGTCGGTGCCGAAGGCGTACCAGCGGTGGGCCCAGATGGCGTCCGCGCCCTGGGCGCCGCCGCCGGCGGACTCGTCCTCACCGGCGTGCACGATCTGGAAGTGGTCGATGTAGCCGTCGGCCTCGTTGAAGTCGCCGTCGCCGTCGAAGTCGTAGCGGTCCCACTGGTCGAACTCGGCGAGCTCCGCCTTGATCTCGGCGGTGGTCGCGCCGGCCGCCTTGCGCTCGGCGACCCAGGCGTTGACGCCGTCCTGCACCGCGTACCAGGCGCCGGTGGGGGCGTCGTTGGAGCCGTAACGGGCCTCGTTGTAGGGGACCTTGACCCAGTCGGTCACCTCGCCGTCGACCGAGTAGCGGCCCGAGGACTGCTTCTCGTAGTACTTCTTCAGCGACTGGACGCCCGGTCCGGTGCCGAAGTACAGGTCCTCGAAGTGCTTCCGGTCGTAGTCCGCCTGCCAGGCCGTGCTGTTGTTCTGGGTGCGGTCCGGCTCGGCTATCTGGTTGTGCAGCGGGCCGGGGGTGCCGCCGTAGCGGGGGTCGACCTGGTCGCCGAACTCGACGAGGATCGTGAAGATCTTGTCGGTCTTCTCGCGGCCGAGTTCGACGTACTTGCTCTCGCCCTTGCGGCTGTCGAGCTGGACGACCTTGGAGCCGTCCTTCTCCTTCACCGTGGCCTCGCCGGATATGACCTGCTTGAGGGCCTCCTCGCGCTGGGCCTCCTGCGTCTTGCTGAGCGGCCCGTCGAAGTCGTGTTCGTGGGCCTCGGCCGGCTGCGGGTCCTGCCGGTCCACCGCCGGGGCCTTCACCGGCGCGTCGTCGGCCGCCTGAGCCACGGCGAACGTCGAGAACGTCGCCGAGGCCGCCGCGAGGGCGACGACCGTGGCGGCCGTCCTGAACGTCCAGGATCTACTGGTCACTTGAAGCCTCCCCTAACGCGTGCCGGCAGCGCGGAAGGGGGATCCATGTCAAGGGAAGTCCGCGCGCGGTTATACGCGTGTAGCCAAGTGCCGTCATTTGACTACTGGTTCTGCAGAAAAGACAGACCTTGACTTGGACAGGTCAACTGCATTATTGGGAGGCGACGTTCGCATTGCGGACACATGACCGCGACGGGACGGGCGCGCGTGCCCGTCCGTTGACTGGACGTCATGACTCCGTGCGCCCCCTGTGCACCGGCACCGTGGGTCAGGTCACGCTTACCGCCCGTTCCGTTCGGGCATGCAGGCGAATAGAGTCGAGACCGCCCCCGTTTCCGAGGACACGATTGCCATGCCTCGTCCGACTGTCGCACAGCTCACGTACGGTTCCTGCACCGTGATCCTCTCGGCGCTCGCCATGCTGGCGCTGTCACAGACGAGTTCGGGCTCCCTCATCGCGGTCATCTCCATCACCGCGGTCGCCCTCGGCGTACTCGTCGCCATGACGGTCCCGGTCCCCCGGCGGATCCCCGTCGTCGTGGCACGCTCCACCGTGGACGAGCCCGTACCCGCCTCGACCGCCCCGGTCCCCTCGGTCGCCGCCGTCGCCTCGGTGCCCGAGCCCGTCCGGGAGCCGTCGGCACGCTGAACTCCACGACCGAGGGCCCGCGCCTGCACCGGCGCGGGCCCTCGGTCGTGCTGTCTTCCCGTCAGGTGGTGCTGACCACCACCGTCTTGGCTGCCTTGTCGTGCAGGCCCTGCTTGTAGGGCTTGTCGAAGAAGCTCCAGCCGCCGCAGATCACCGTCCACAGACAGGCGCAGCAGAACGCGAACGGCACCCACAGCACCAGTGCCCGGACCAGCGAGGTCTGCACGGAGGGCGTCGAGCCGTCGTCCAGGTTGGCCACCCGCATGCCCAGCCACTTCTTGCCCAGCGTCTGCCCGGTCCGCGCGATCAGGACGGTGTCGTAGGCGATGTAGAGCACGGCGGCCACGAGGGACTGCGCGAGCGACTTGCCGACCTCGACGCGGTCGCCGTCCATCGTGTACTCGTTGACCCGCAGCGCCCACGTCAGCAGCCAGACGACGACCGCCACCAGCACCATGTCGATGATCCGCGCAAGCGTCCGCTTGCCGCTGTCGGCCAACGGGGGCATCCCCGCGAGCGGATCGGCCGGGTAGCCGCCGTACGGGTCGCCGCCGTAGGGACCGCCGCCGTACGGAGGCGGGGGCTGCTGCCCGCCGGGGGGCGGCGGCTGCCCCGCACCGCCGTACGGGCTGTCGTACGGCGAGCCCTGCGGGCCCTGCCCCTGACCGTACGGGGGCTGCTGCGGGGGCTGCTTCCGGAACGGGTCGTCCTCCGGCGGCTCGCCGCCGGAACCGTGGGGCGGTTCGGTCGTCATGGCCCGAGTCGACCGCGAACCCCGCGGCTCCGCATCCGGCGAGCGGCCGTCCGGGGTACGAGATTCCCTGCGCCGCCCGCGGTAGGGCGCGCTGGCCGGTCAGCCCGCCACGAACGTGTGCGCCGCCTTGTCGTGCCAGCACTGCCGCCACGGCCGGTCGAACAGGCACCACAGGACGCCGACGACACCGACGGCCAGCAGACCCGGCACGCTGTAGACGAGCCAGCGGCGCAGACTCGCGCCGAAGGACGGCGGCTCGTGGCCCTCGATGTCGCGCACCTCCAGGCCGAGCAGCTTCTTGCCCAGCGTGCGCCCCCACTTGGCGGTCGGCAGCGCCTCGTACACGATCCCGAAGACCAGCAGGACGGCGAGGACGATGCCGAGGTACGCGGACGTCGTGCCGTCCAGCAGCCAGACGGTGACGGTCTCCCCGCTGAGCTTGGCCGCGTCGATCTTGCCGTTGACGTGCTCGACGGCCTTCGTGCCGAGCGGGACGGCGGCGGCCGCGGTGACGGCGCCGAGGACGAGCGTGTCGACGAGGCGCGCGGCCAGCCGCTTGCCGAGGCCCGCCGGACGGGCCGCCGCCTGACGGCGGGCGGCCGCCTGGAAGGGGTCGTCGACCGGCGGCTTCCACGGGGCGACCGGCTGGTCGTCCCCGGACCCCGCCAGCCGGTGCACCTGCTGCGCCCAGGAGGGCTGGCCCCCGCCGGGCCCGGCACTCATGGGCGTGGCGGCCTGCACGGGGGCCGCGGCCGGCTGCGGGCCGGCGGGCTGCTGGGGGACGACCGGGGCGGGCTGGGGGCCGGCCGAGCCGGGTGCGGGCCCCTGGGCCGCGGGCTGGGCGACGGGCGGGGCCGTCTGCAGTCCCGCGGGGCTCTGCGGGGCCTGGGCGGCCGCCTGGGCCGCCGCGGTCCGCTCGGCCGCGGCCTTGCCCGCACCGAAGCCGGGCTTCGCGGCCGGGGCGGCCGTGCCGGCGGAGGCCTGGGCGCCGAGACCGGCACCGGAAGCCGCGGCCGCACCGGCACCCGGCGCGCCGACGGGCCCCTGGGCGCCGAAACCGGGGCCGGGGCCGGAGGCAGGGGCACCGCCGGGGCCCGCCGCGCCGACCGGACCCTGAGCGGCGAAACCGGCACCCGGAGCACCGTGACCACCGCCGGCGGCACCGGCGCCCGCTGAGCCCGACGCGCCGACCGGACCCTGAGCGGCGAAACCGGCCGCGGCCGGACCGCCCGCACCCGCCGCACCGGGACCGCCACCGGCCCCGGCCGTGCCCTGCGCCGACCCGCCCGGACCGGCGGAGTCCGGCGCGCCGAACCCGGTGGCCGCCCGGGCCTGCGGTGTCCCCGGCGCCGCCTGTCCCGCCCCTGCGGGTGCGCCCGTGCCTCCGGGCTGCGCCCCCGGGCGCGGGACGGCCGCGCGGAAGGTCATGGTGCCGTCGTCGGCGGCGGGACCTCCGGGGCCGGACGCCGCCGGCGGGGAGCCGGCGGGAGCGGATCCGGCCGTCGGGCGGCGGAAGACGAACGTGCCCGGGGAACCGACGTCGCCCGCGCCGGCATCGGGATCCTGCCCCGCCGCAGGGATCGGGGCCGCGCCCTCGGCGCTCGCCGGACGTCCGTCCTGCGGGGCCGCGTCCACCCGCGGGTCCTGGCCCTGCGGACCGCCCCAGGACACCCTGCGGTCCTGGTCGCCGCCGAAGCCGGACTGCTGGGAGCGGTCGGCGCCCCACGCGGACGCCGGTTCCGGCGTGCTGCCGTACTGCCCGGCGGGTTCCGGGTCCTCGTCGAAGAAGTGCGGGCCGGTCTCCTCGACCGAGGCGGCGGGGGCCACAGGGGCCGGAGACGCCGGGGAAGGCGCCGGCTGCGCGCCGGCCGGGGGCGTGAGCGGCTCGCCGTCGGACGGCGCCGGACGGCTGGTTCCGGGCACCCAGGAGGCGCCGTTCCAGTACCGGACGTATCCAGGGATGGACGGGTCCGGGTAATACCCTTCGCGGGGCCTGTCGTCGCCGGGGGCCGGAGTTGGGGCGCTCATGTCCGTCGTCCCGTATCTGCTCGGGGGTGGGATGGGGGCCTCCACATCTATCAGACGAGCGCAACCCCCACCGCCTGTCCCGCCGTACCCACCCCTTTCCGGGCAACCGCGTGCACGCCCTTCACACGTTCGGACCGCCGGGCGAAGAAAGTTCTCCGAACCCGCGTAATGCTCCGGCCCGCGCCCGCTCTCCCTTCCGTACGGACGCGTACGGACCCGTCCCGAGAGGAGAAACGGACATGAACCCCACCGTGGTGGAGCGCGAGCTCGAGCTCAGGCTCATCCTGTCGCCGGAACGCGCGATCCCCGTCCCGGCCCGGCTCGGCTACCGCAGCGACGACCCCTTCGCCGTGCACGTCACCTTCCACATCAACTCCGAGCACCCCGTCGACTGGACCTTCGCCCGGGAACTCCTGGTGGAGGGGGTGTTCCGGCCGTGCGGGCACGGGGACGTGCGGGTGTGGCCGGCGAAGGCGAACGGGCGCGGTGTCGTGCTGATGGCGCTGAGTTCACCCGACGGTGACGCGCTGCTGGAGGCGCCCGCCGCCCAGGTCTCGGCGTGGGTGGAGCGGACGCTGCGGGTGGTGCCCCCGGGGACCGAGGGCGACCGGCTCGGCATCGAGGGCGCCCTGGCCGACCTGCTCGCCCCGACCCCGGCGGACGACCTGTGGCTGTGCGACCCGCGGCCGGCGGAGGAGCCCACGGACGGGGAGTGAGCCGGCGCGGCGGGTCAGAAGAGCTTGCCCGGGTTGAGGATGCCCAGCGGGTCGAAGGCCGCCTTGACCGCCCGCTGCATCTCCAGGCCCACCGGCCCGATCTCGCGCGCCAGCCACTCCTTCTTCAGGACGCCCACGCCGTGCTCGCCGGTGATCGTGCCGCCTAGTTCCAGGCCGAGGGCCATGATCGCGTCGAAGGACTCGCGGGCGCGCCGGCACTCGTCGGGGTCCGTCGCGTCGAAGCAGACCGTCGGGTGGGTGTTGCCGTCGCCCGCGTGGGCGACGATCCCGATGGTGAGCCGGTGCTTCTCGGCGATGCGCTCGACGCCGTCGAGCATGTCCCCGAGCCGCGAGCGGGGCACGCACACGTCGTCGATCATCGTCGTGCCCTTGACGGCCTCCAGCGCGACGAGCGACGACCGCCGTGCCTGCAGGAGCAGTTCGGACTCGGCCGCGTCCTCGGCCGGGACGACCTGGGTGGCGCCGGCCGCCTCGCACAGCGCGCCGACGGCGGCGAGGTCGGCGGCCGGGTCGGTGGTGTCGAAGGCGGCGAGCAGCAGGGCCTCGGTGGTCTCGGGCAGGCCCATGTGGGTGAGGTCGTTGACGGCCTTCACCGTCGTACGGTCCATCAGTTCGAGCAGGGACGGCACATGGCCGCCGGCCATGATCCGGCAGACCGCGTCGCAGGCGGCGGCGCCCGACGCGAACTCGGCGGCCAGGACCAGCTGGGCGGGCGGCTGCGGCTTCAGCGCGAGGACGGCCCGTACGACGATGCCGAGCGATCCCTCGGAGCCGACGAAGAGGCGGGTGAGGTCGTATCCGGCGACGCCCTTGGCGGTGCGGCGGCCGGTGGACATCAGACGCCCGTCGGCGAGGACGACGTCGAGGCCGAGGACGTACTCGGCCGTCACGCCGTACTTCACGCAGCACAGGCCGCCGGAGGCGGTGCCGATGTTGCCGCCGATCGTGCACATCTCCCAGCTGGAGGGGTCCGGAGGGTAGTACAGGCCGTGCTCGCCCACCGCGCGGGAGAGCACCGCGTTGACGACACCCGGCTCGACGACGGCGATGCGGTCGACCGGGTTGATCTCCAGGATCCGGTCCATCTTCGTCAGGGACAGCACGACGCAGCCGTCGGAGGCGTTGGCGGCGCCCGACAGGCCGGTGCGGGCGCCCTGGGGGACGACCGGGACGCGCAGCGCGGTGGCGGTGCGCATGACGTGCTGGACCTGTTCGACCGTGCGCGGCAGCACGACCACGGCCGGGGAGCCGGCCGGGCAGAAGCTCGCCATGTCGTTGGCGTACGAGGCCGTGACGTCGGGGTCGGTGAGGACCGCGTCGGCGGGCAGGCCGTCGAGGAGGCGGTCCAGGAGGTTGCCGGTCGCTTCGTCCCGAGGAGCTTCGATACGGCTCATGATCACAGCGTCGCACCCGGGGCCATCGGTGTGAACCCCGTCTGCGGCACCCGGCGGAATGCCGGTGCCCGCTCGGCGCACTGGCGCACAGTGAGCGCCATGGACAGCGCCACGAAGACCGAAGACGACGGCGGGCAGCCGGGGACGTCCGGCCTCCGGGACGGGGCCCGCCCGGCCCGTGGCCGACGCCGCCTCCGGGTGCTCGGCGGTTCGCTGGCCGCCGGATGCCTGGTGCTGGGCGGGGTGCTGGTGCTACTGCCCGAGAAGCGGCCGCCCGGACCGCTGCCGGGGTCGCCGGCGCGCACGGCGGTCACCACCGGGGTGGCGGTCGCGCTGCCCGAACTGGCCCGGCTGATCCACCAGCACGAAGGCCATGTCCGCGAAAGTCCCCGGGACGCCCGGGCCTGGGCGGTCCTCGGGGCCGCCTACGTCGAGCGGGGCCGGCGCACCGCCGACGCCGCCTCCTACCCCAAGGCCGAGCGGGCGCTGCGCACCTCCCTCGAAGTGCGTCCCCGGCGCAACGTCGAGGCCCTCGACGGCATGGCCGCCCTCGCCAACGCCCGCCGGGACTTCCGGGCGGCCCGGGCCCGGGGGGAGGCCGCGCGCAAGCTGGCGCCGAAGCGGTGGACGACGTACGCGCAGCTCATCGACGCCTACACCGGGCTCGGCGAGTACAAGAAGGCCCAGGCCGCCCTGGGCCGGATGCTGCGGCTGCGCTCCGGATCCGCGGTGCTGGGGCGGGCCGCCGGCGTCTACCGGGACCGTGGCCGGCGCGAGGACGCGGCGGCCGCGCTGTCGGACGCGGCGGCCGGGGCGTCCACGCCCGCCGAGGAGGCGATGTGGCGGGAGCGGGCCGGGCAGCTCGCCTGGGAGCGCGGCGACCCGGAGGTGGCGCTGGGCCAGTTCCGGGAGGCGGTGCGCCTCGATCCCGACCAGCGGGCGGCGCAGGCGGGGCAGGGGCGCGCCCTGGTGGCCCTCGGGCGCACGCCGGAGGCGCTGGGCGCGTACCGGGCGGCCCTCTCCGGGCAGCCGCTGCCGCAGTACGCGCTGGAGCTGGGCGAGCTGTACGAGTCGGTGGGCCGTCCGCGGGCGGCCCGGGCGCAGTACGACCTGCTGCGGGAGCGAGTGCGGCGGGAGGCGGTCGGCGGGGTGGACGGGGACCTGGTCCTCGGCCGGTTCGAGGCCGACCACGGGGACCCGGCGTCCGCGGTGCGGCGGCTGAGCGCCGAGTGGCGGCGCCAGCCGGGGATCGAGGTCGCGGACGCGCTGGGGTGGGCGCTGCACCGGGCCGGCCGGGACCAGGAGGCGCTGCGGTTCGCCATGATCGCCACCGACCGGGCGCGCGGCGGTGCGGTGCGCAGCGCGCCGTACGTCTACCACCGGGGCATGATCGAGCGCCGGCTGGGGCGGTACGGGCCGGCCCGGCGGCACCTCGAGGAGGCGCTGCGGATCAACCCGCGGTTCTCCCCGCTGCACGCGCCCGTGGCCCGGGCGGCTCTGGCGGAGATGGGCGAGCCGGCGCTGACGGCTCCGCCCGAGGTACGGCCTTCGGCGGACCGGCCCGACAGGCGACCCTCGACGGACCGGCCCGAGCCACGGCCCCCGTCGACGGACCGGCCCGACGCACGACCCTCGACGGACCGGCCCGAACCACGGCCTTCGGCGGACCCGCCCGAGGCACGGCCTTCGGCGAACCCGCCCGACACGCGACTTCCGACGGACCGGCCCGACGCACGCCCCTCGACGGACCGGCCCGACACGCGGCCTTCGGCGGGCCGGCCCGAGGCGTGAGCCGTGCGGCGGCCCGCCCACGGCGGGACCCGCGGGTGACCTACAGGTTGCCGCGCTTGGCCTGCTCCCGCTCGATCGCCTCGAACAGGGCCTTGAAGTTGCCCTTGCCGAAGCCCATCGAGCCGTGCCGTTCGATGAGTTCGAAGAAGACGGTCGGGCGGTCCTGGACCGGCTTGGTGAAGATCTGCAGCAGGTAGCCGTCCTCGTCGCGGTCGGCGAGGATCTTCAGCTCGCGCAGGGTCTCCACGGGGACGCGGGTGTCGCCGACCCACTCGCCGAGGGTGTCGTAGTACGAGTCGGGCGTGTCGAGGAACTGCACGCCGGCCGCGCGCATCGTCCGCACCGTCTGCACGATGTCGTTGGTGTTCAGGGCGATGTGCTGGACGCCCGCGCCGCCGTAGAACTCCAGGTACTCGTCGATCTGCGACTTCTTCTTCGCGACGGCGGGCTCGTTGATCGGGAACTTGACCTTCAGGGTGCCGTCCGCGACGACCTTCGACATCAGCGCGCTGTACTCGGTGGCGATGTCGTCGCCCACGAACTCCTTCATGTTCGTGAAGCCCATGACCTTGTTGTAGAAGCCGACCCACTCGTTCATGCGGCCCAGCTCGACGTTGCCGACGCAGTGGTCGATGGCCTGGAAGGTGCGCTGGGCGGGCGGCTCGACGATCGGGGTCGCGGCCACGTAGCCGGGCAGGTACGGGCCGTCGTAGCCGGTGCGCTCCACGAGGGTGTGGCGGGTCTCGCCGTAGGTGGCGATCGCGGCGAGGACGACCGTGCCGTGCTCGTCCTTCAGCTCGTACGGCTCGGCGACCGACCGCGCGCCGTGTTCGAGGGCGTAGGCGTACGCGGCCCGCGCGTCCGGCACCTCGATGGCGAGGTCGATCACGCCGTCGCCGTGCTCGGCCACGTGCTGGGCGAGGAAGTGGCCCCAGGGGGTGGTGGGCTTGATCACCGAGGTGAACACGAAGCGGGCGGAGCCGTTCTCCAGGACGTAGGCGGCGGTCTCGCGGCTGCCGTTCTCCGGTCCGGAGTAGGCGACCAGCTTCATGCCGAAGGCGGTGGAGTAGTAGTGGGCCGCCTGCTTGGCGTTGCCCACGGCGAAGACGACCGCGTCCATTCCCTTGACCGGGAAGGGGTCGGCCTGCCGGGCGGTGTCGGGAGCGTGGTGTGTGGTCTGCGTCATAGCCGAAGCCTCACCCCGCCCGGCAAGGTGCGCAACACTTCCTTTGTTCGCTGGGCAATGTGTTCAGCGTCACGGCGGTTTCGGCGGGCCTTCTGTACAGGGTGACCATCACATGAGTGAGTCCGGGGCGCACCCGGCCGAAGGCGCTTCGGAGGCGTCCCGGAGGCGGACGTACCGCAGGAGAGGGGTGGACGGGCGTGGGGATCGATCGTCTGGACGGGCGGATCATCGTGCTGCTGGCGCGGGAGCCGCGCATCGGCGTGCTGGAGATGTCACGGCGGCTGGGGGTCGCGCGGGGGACCGTGCAGGCGCGGCTCGACCGGCTTCAGTCGAACGGAGTCATCCGGGGATTCGGGCCCGAGGTGGACCCGGCGGCCCTCGGCTACCCGGTCACCGCGTTCGCCACGCTGGAGATCCGGCAGGGGCAAGGGGCCGACGTACGGGCGCACTTGGCGACCGTCCCGGAGGTGCTGGAGCTGCACACCACCACCGGCAGCGGGGACATGCTGTGCCGGCTGGTGGCCCGCTCCAACGCCGATCTCCAGCGGGTCATCGACCGGGTCGTCGGTTTTGATGGGATCGTGCGGGCCTCCACCGCGATCGTCATGGAGAACGCCGTTCCGCTGCGGATCATCCCGCTGGTGGAGCAGGCGGCGGAGGACCGGGAAGGGCCTGGCCGACCTACGGGGTGAGGACGTGTGAGCTTCTGGGAGTACCTGGGCAACCGTCACCAGCAGCTGCTCTCCGACGCCTACCAGCACGCCGCCGTCGTCTTCCAGTGCATGGTCGTGGCGACCGTGCTGGGAGTGTTGATCGGGGTCGTCACCTACCGCAGCGGCTGGGCCGGCGGCCTCGCCACCACCGCCACCTCCACGGTCCTCACCATCCCGTCCCTGGCCATGATCGGTCTGCTGATCCCGGTGCTGGGCCTCGGCGTGCCGCCGACGGTGACCGCGCTGACGCTGTACGGGCTGCTGCCGGTGGTGCGGAACGCGATCGTGGGCCTGCGGGGCGTCGACCCCTCCCTGGTGGACGCGGCCAAGGGCATCGGGATGTCCCGGCTGACGCGGCTGCTGCGGGTCGAGCTGCCGCTGGCCTGGCCGCCGGTCCTCACCGGCGTCCGGGTCTCCACCCAGATGCTCATGGGCATCGCGGCCATCGCGGCCTTCGCCTCCGGGCCCGGCCTCGGCAACGAGATCTTCCGTGGCATCGCCTCCCTGGGCAGCAAGAACGCCCTCAACCAGGTCCTCGCGGGCACCCTGGGGATCATCGTGCTGGCCCTGCTCTTCGACGCCGTGTACGTCCTCCTCGGACGGCTGACGATCTCGAGGGGGATCCGTGCCTGAGTCCCATGGGGCGAGCATCGAGCTGGAGAACCTCACCAAGCGGTACCCCGGCAGTCCGCAGCCGTCCGTGGACAACGTCTCGATGGAGATCAGGGCGGGCGAGACCGTCGTCTTCGTCGGCCCGTCCGGCTGCGGCAAGTCCACGACGCTGAAGATGATCAACCGGCTGATCGAGCCGAGCGGCGGCCGCATCCGCATCGACGGCGAGGACGTCACCGGCATCGACCCGGTGAAGCTCCGCCGCACGGTCGGATACGCCATCCAGTCCTCCGGTCTCTTCCCGCACATGACCGTCGCCCAGAACATCGCCCTCGTCCCGAGGATGACCGGCTGGCCGAAGGCGCGGATCAGGGACCGGGTGGAGGAGATGCTCGACCTGGTCGGACTGGACCCCGGGGAGTTCCACGGCCGCTATCCGCGCCAGCTGTCCGGCGGGCAGCAGCAGCGGGTCGGCGTGGCGCGGGCGCTCGCGGCGGATCCGCCGGTGCTGCTGATGGACGAGCCGTTCGGCGCCGTCGACCCGATCACCCGGGACCACCTCCAGGACGAGCTGATCCGGCTCCAGCAGGAACTGCACAAGACGATCGTGTTCGTCACCCACGACTTCGACGAGGCGATCAAGCTGGGCGACCGGATCGCGGTGCTGCGCGAGCGCTCGCACATCGCGCAGTTCGACACCCCGGAGGCGATCCTCACCAACCCGGCGGACGACTTCGTGTCGGGGTTCGTGGGCGCGGGGGCGGCGCTGAAGCGGCTGAACCTGACCCGCGTGCGGGACGTCGCGATCACCGACTGCCCGACGGCCGTCGTGGACGACCCGCTGCAGTCCATCTTCAACCGGCTCAGGTCCAGCGGCACGAACGAGATCCTGCTGCTGGACAGGCGCGGCCGGCCCTACAAGTGGCTGCGGCGCGGCGACCTGATGCGCGCCAAGGGGTCGCTGGCCCGCGCGGGCACGCTGGTGACCGACACCGTGACCAGGGACGCGACCCTGCGGGACGCGCTGGAGGCGGTCCTGACGGACAACACCGGGCGGGTCGCGGTCACCGGGCGGCGCGGCGAGTACACCGGGGTCGTCGACATGGAGACGCTCCTGAACTCCGTGCACGAGCTGCTGGAGGGCGACCGGCTGGAGGCGCTGGAGGCACAGCACCATCTGGAGGAGGCGCGGGCCCCGCAGACGCACGCGGAACAGGAGGGACATGGCGGGGAGGTGACGGCATGACCGCTCCCGACCTGGACGAACGGCTGCGGGAGGAGGGCGCGGAGGCGGAGCGCCCCCCGCCCGCCGTCCCGCAGCGACGCGTCACCTGGCAGAAGCTGACCGTCCTGCCCTGTTTCCTGATCGCGCTGCTGCTCGGCACCTGGCTGTGGTTCCAGCAGGCGGACCTGGACCCGATCTCCGAGAACGCGCTGTCCGGCGGGCAGGTGTCGAAGGCGCTGTGGCAGCACATCGGACTGACCGTGATCTCCACCTTCTTCGTGCTGATCATCGCGATCCCGCTGGGCGTCCTGCTCACCCGCGGACCACTGCGCAGGGCCACCCCCTTCGCGACGGCCGTCGCCAACACGGGGCAGGCCGCGCCGGCGATCGGCCTGCTCGCGCTGCTGGTGATCTGGCTGGGCACGGGGATGAAGGCCGCCCTGATCGGCATCATCGTCTACGCCGTCCTGCCCGTCCTCTCCAACACCGTCGCCGGCCTCGAGGCGAACGACCCGACACTGCTGGAGGCCGCGCGCGGCATCGGCATGTCGCCGGTGGGCGTGCTCACGAGGGTGGAGCTGCCGCTCGCGGTCCCGCTGATCCTGGCCGGCGTCCGTACCGCCCTGGTCCTGAACGTCGGTACGGCGACCCTGGCGACCTTCGGCGGGGGCGGCGGGCTCGGCGTCCTGATCACCGCCGGCATCACCAACCAGCGCATGCCGGTGCTGGTGCTGGGGTCGGTCCTGACCGTGGCCCTGGCCCTGCTGGTGGACTGGCTGGCCTCACTGGCCGAGCTGCTGCTGCGGCCGCGGGGTCTGGAGGCGGGGAGGTGAGGCGCGTGGTGTGCCTGGCGGCGATTCTGGTGCTGGCCTCCGGATGCGGTCTGACCAGCGGCTCCCCGATGGTCGACGACGTCTCGCCCGGGTCGATCGGACAGGGCCGGCCGCTGGAGGGCGCCCACCTCACCGTGACGTCCAAGTCGTTCACCGAGAACCTCATCCTCGGCGCGATGATCGGCATCGCCTTCCAGGCGGCCGGCGCGGAGGTCCTGGACCGCACCGGCATCCAGGGCTCCATCGGCTCGCGCGAGGCGGTCCGCAAGGGCGACGCCGACGCCTCGTACGAGTACACGGGCACCGCCTGGATCACGTACCAGGGCAACAGCGAGCCCATCCCGGACCCGCGGCGGCAGTGGCAGGCCGTGCACGACGCCGACCTGAAGAACGGGCTGACCTGGCTGCCGCCCTCGCGGCTCGACAACACCTACGCGCTGGCGATGAACCGGGCGAACCACGAGAAGTACGGGACGAGGACGCTGTCGGACGTGGCCGCGCTGTCGACGTCGGACCCCGGTGCGGTGTCCCTGTGCGTGGAGGGCGAGTTCGCCAACCGGGCGGACGGCCTGCCGGGCATGCAGAAGGCGTACGGGATGAAGGTGCCGGCGTCGCGGATCACCCAGATGGACACCGGGATCATCTACACGCAGGCGGCCAAGGGGAGCTGCACGTACGGGGAGGTGTACACCACCGACGGGCGCATCAGGTCGATGGACCTGGTGGTGATGGCCGACGACAGGACGTTCTTCCCCCACTACAACGCGGCGCCCCAGATCAACACCCGGACGCTGGAGAAGTGGCCCGCCATCGCGGACGTGCTGAACCCGGTCACGAAGAAGCTGGACAACACGGTGGCGCAGGAGCTGAACGCGAAGGTGGACGTGGACGGGGAGGACCCGCACCAGGTGGCGCTGGAGTGGATGAAGGAGCAGGGGTTCGTGAGGTGAGCGGCGTGGCGCCGGGGGCGTGAGGGACGTCGCGAGACCTTCAACAGGCCGATGACGCGGGGCGCCGTGAGACCTTCAGCAGACCGGTGACGCGGGACGTCGGGAGACCTTCAGCAGGCCGGTGACGCGGGACGTCGGGAGACCTTCAGCAGGCCGGTACCGAGCCCTTGCCACTCTCCAGGGCGACCAGGGAGGACACCGCACCCTTGAGGGTGGTCACCGGGATCAGCCGCAGGCCCTCGGGCAGTTCGGCCTTGGCCTCGGAGCACTCGTCCTTCGGCACGAGGAAGACGGTGGCGCCGTCCCGGCGGGCGGCCTGCGTCTTCAGCCCGACCCCGCCGACCGCGCCGACGGTGCCGTCGGCGTCGATGGTCCCCGTCCCGGCGACGGTGCGGCCGCCCGTGAGGTCGCCGCCGCTGCCGTCGCCGTCGAGCTTGTCGACGATCCCCAGGGAGAACAGCAGACCCGCACTGGGGCCACCGACGTCGGCGAGCTTCAGCGTGACCTCGATGCCGTCGTCGGCGCGGTCGAGGTACCTCAGGGCGGCCTGCGTGGCGGCGTCCTGCGACTCCTTCATCTGCTCGGTGTTGTACTGCTCGATCTCCTTGGGGCTCTCACCGCTGGGGTACACCGAGTCACGCGGCATCACGGCCTGGTCGGTCCTGAACCAGCCGTCGACCACGTCACCGAGCGAGACGTCGGCCTCCGGGCCGGTCGCCTCGATGGTCGTCATCCGCAGCTGCCCGCTCGTCTCCCGGGTGGGCGCACCGGAGATCGTGATCACGGGGGCGCCCTTGTTCTCCCCGAGCACGTCCGCCGTCATCCCAGGCTGCGCCACCGAGAACGGCAGCGGCGCGAGCCCCGCGGTGGCGATCAGTGCCACCAGCGGGGCAGCACAGAGAGCGAGGGCCTGAGAACGCGTGAGGCGAGAGAGCACGAGGTCAATCTAACGCGAGGGCGTGGACCGGCCGTGCGCCGGTCGCCCGCGGAGCCGCGGTCCCGCCCGGCGACACGGCGCCACCAGGTGTCTCCGACTCCCGGCTTCGCTCGGGCGGGAAAACCCTCACCACCCACCCGTGCCACCCCGGCGCGGCCGGGCCCCGCGCTAGCGCAACGCCTCCGCCACCTCCCGTGCCGCGTCCACCACCCGCTGCCCCACTCTCTCCGGCACCGCGTCGGCCAGCATCACCACACCCACACTGCCCTCGACGCCGGTCACCCCCAGCAGCGGCGCGGCCGCACCGCTGGCCCCCGCCTCCAGCTCCCCGTGCGTCAGCGTGTACCCGGGATCGTCCAGCGACCGCTGCCGCGCCGCGAGGATCGCCTTGCCCGCCGCACCCCGGTCCAGCGGATGCCGGAACCCCGCCCGGTACGCCACGTGGTAGTCGGTCCACGTCGGCTCCACCACGGCGACGGCCAACGCCTCCGCGCCGTCGACGAGGGTCAGGTGCGCGGTCGCCCCTATGTCCTCGGCCAGCGACCGCAGGGCGGGCAACGCCGCCTCCCGCACCAGCGGGTGCACTTGGCGTCCCAGCCGGAGCACCCCCAGCCCGACCCGGGCTCGTCCGCCCAGATCGCGCCGTACGAGTGCGTGCTGCTCGAGCGTGGCGAGCAACCGGTACACGACGGTCCGGTTCACGCCCAGTTTGTTGGAGAGTTCGGTGACGGTCAGCCCGTGGTCCGTATCGGCCAGCAGTTTGAGGACCCTCAGTCCTCGATCGAGCGTCTGGGAGGTCTCCGCGGTCACGACGCCCACTCCTTAAGTGGTGAGGTCGGCGGCCCCCTCGCGGCGGATGCGTCACCGAGTCCCGTCAGTGACGCGCTTCAGAGGCCGCCGATCGGCAGGTGGGCCCGGCGGTGTCCGGGCCCGGTCGCTTCACGGCTGCGCTCCGCGGCGGCGCTGCCACGGGGCGTGTGCGTAGCGGGACAGTAGCGAAGCAGGTTCGCTGAGCGGAAGGCTCCGTCCAGAATCCGGTCAGTGGCCGGTATGGACTACCTGCGTTTGCCCCGATACGTACGGCGCGCGCCACGGGCGCCAAGGGTCGACACGCCCCCAACCCGCCGGCGCGGGGCGCCACTTCACCGCGCCCCCGGGCAGGACGTCACCGCACCCGCGTCCCGGGCGGGGACGTCACTTCATCCGGGTCGCCCACTCCTGCACCTTGGCGATCCGCTGCCGCAGCTGCCCCGCCGTGGCCTCGGCGCTCGGCGGTCCGCCGCAGACCCGGCGCAGCTCGGTGTGGATGACGCCGTGCGGCTTGCCGCTCTGGTGGACGTACGCGCCGACCATCGTGTTGAGCTGCCGGCGCAGCTCCATCAGCTCCTTGTGCGAGACGACCGGCCGCCGCTCGGCGGGCAGCTCCAGCAGGTCGGCCTCCGTGTCCGGCTTCTTCCGGCTGTGCGCGATCTGCTTCGCCTGCCGCTTCTGCAGCAGGAGCTGGACCTGCTCGGGTTCCAGGAGCCCCGGGATGCCGAGGTAGTCCTGCTCCTCCTCGCTGCCCGGATGGGCCTGCATGCCGAACTCGGCGCCGTTGTACATCACCCGGTCGAAGACGGCGTCGGACTCCAGCGCCTCGAAGGGCAGCATGTCCTGCTCGCCGGTGTCCTCGTCCTGCTCCCGGTTCGCCTCGTCCATCTCCTTCTCGGACTCGGCGTACGGGTCCTCCTCGTCCCCGCCCTTCTTGGGCTTGTCCAGGACGTGGTCGCGCTCGCGCTCCATCTCGTTGGCGAAGCCGAGCAGGTCGGGCACGGTCGGCAGGAACACGGAGGCGGTCTCGCCGCGCCGCCGCGACCGTACGAAACGCCCGACGGCCTGCGCGAA
Source organism: Streptomyces sp. NPDC052016 (assembly GCF_044548445.1). Classification (NCBI taxonomy): domain Bacteria; kingdom Bacillati; phylum Actinomycetota; class Actinomycetes; order Kitasatosporales; family Streptomycetaceae; genus Streptomyces; species Streptomyces sp. NPDC052016. Next base: position 106,080 of record NZ_JBIUBX010000016.1, on the reverse strand, counting down.
GAACAACGGCGTCGAGATCGTCGTCGCGTACACCCCGACCGCGAGCCGGGGAACGTCGACGCCCTCGGACACCATCCGCACCGCGACCATCCAGCGGTCGGTGTTGTTGCTGAACTCGTCGATGCGGTTGGAGGCTCCGGCGTCGTCGGAGAGGACGAGGGTCGCCTTGGTCCCCGTGATCTCCCGGATCAGCTTGGCGTAGGCGCGCGCCGAGTCCTGGTCGGAGGCGATGACCAGCGCCCCCGCGTCCGGGATGGCCTTCCTGACCTCGGTGAGCCGCTGGTCGGCGGCGCGCAGCACGCTGGGCATCCACTCGCCGCGCGGGTCCAGGGCCGTCCGCCAGGCCTGGCTGATCGCGTCCTTGGTCATCGGCTCACCGAGCCGGGCGGCGATCTCGTCGCCGGCCTTCGTCCGCCAGCGCATGTTGCCGCTGTAGGAGAGGAAGATGACGGGCCGGACGACGTGGTCGGCGAGCGCGTTGCCGTACCCGTACGTGTAGTCGGCGGCCGACCGCCGGATCCCGTCGTTCCCCTCCTCGTACGTCACGAAGGGGATGGGGTTGGTGTCGGAGCGGAACGGCGTACCGGTCAGCGCGAGCCGCCGCGTGGCCGGCTCGAACGCCTCCAGGCAGGCCTCGCCCCACGACTTGGAGTCACCGGCGTGGTGGATCTCGTCGAGGATGACGAGCGTCTTGCGCTGCTCGCTCCGGTTGCGGTGCAGCATCGGCCGCACGCCGACGCCCGCGTACGTCACCGCGACGCCGTGGTAGTCCTTGCTGAGCGGTCCCGCGCTGTACTCGGGGTCCAGCCGGATGCCTATCCGCGCGGCCGCCTCCGCCCACTGCTTCTTCAGGTGCTCGGTCGGCGCGACCACGGTCACCTGCTGCACGACGTGGTGGTGCAGCAGCCAGGAGGCGAGGGTCAGCGCGAAGGTCGTCTTGCCGGCGCCGGGGGTGGCGACGGCGAGGAAGTCGCGCGGCTGCTCCTGGATGTACTTCTCCATCGCCCCCTGCTGCCAGGCACGCAGCTTGCTGGCGGTGCCCCAGGGGGCGCGGCCGGGGAAGGCGGGAGAGAGGTGGTGGGAGGACGAGGCGGCGGTGGTAGTCACGGTCTCCGGGTTCGGTGGGGTCGGGCGGCTCGGCTACGTATGACAACCGGGCCACCCTACCGGCGGCCCGACCCCGTCGACGCGCCGACGAGGCCGGGTCGCCCCCGGGTGGGATTCACGTCACAGAGACCTCAGCCGCCCCGCGATCACCCCGACGTCGCCGACCTCCCCGGAGGCGACATCGACGACGAGGCCGTACGCCACGTCCTGGTCACAGCCGGTGAGGTCCACGCCGTTGAGGGCGAGGAAGGCGGCGGTGGCCAGCCACGCGGTGCGCTTGTTGCCGTCGACGAGAGGGTGGTTGGCGGCGAGGCCGTGCAGCAGGGCGGCAGCCTGCTCGTACAGGTCGTCGTAGGCCGGCGTGCCGAACATGCGGGCGCGGGGCCGGTGCACGGCGGAGGTGAGCAGCCCTGGCGCACGGACCTCCGGCGCCCGCCCGCCGAACGCGATCCGGGCGATCTCCGTGACCTCGGCGACGGTGAGGTGTCTGCTCATTCGCCGAGCCTCCGCAGCAGCTCCGCGTGGGCGTCGGCCAGCCGCTCGGCGACAGCGCGCACCCCTGCCGCCTCCTCCTCCAGCCGCTTGCGCACGGCGTCCAGCGCGATGTCCTCCGGACTGCGGCCGGTGGCGTCCGCGAGGTCGTCCAGGGCGTCCCGGAGGCCGGGTGTCAGGGGAAGGGTGAGCTCTTGCATCCGGTGAGAGTACGGCCGTGATCGCCCGCCGGCGACCCGTTTACCGCCGCTCCCGCAACCGGGTCGTCACCCACGCTCCCACCAGTGCGACGGCCGCCATCGGCAGGAAGACCGCGGCGAAGGCGGCCGGATGGGAGCCGGTGCCCTCCGTGGCCGCGTGGGTGAGGGTTCCGCCGCCGAGCGCGGCGAACGCTGCGCCGCCCGCAGCCAGCAGCAGCACATTGGACAGGCCGTCCGAGATCTGGAGGGCGGCGGAGTTCGAGCCGGCCTCCTCGGGTGCGGAGAGCTGGAGCAGCAGCACGCTGGTGGAGGAGATGACCAGCCCCATGCCGAAGCAGCCGAAGCCCCAGGCGACGGCGACGGTCCAGGCGGGGACGGAGTGAATCAGGACGCTGGGCGCGGCGGCGATGGCGGCCGCCACGAGCACCATGCCGGCGGTCATCAGCCGCTCCCGGTACGGCTCGACCCGCGGCCGGGACTGCACCCACGAGCCCAGGGCCCAGGTCGCCCCGCCGGCCGCCAGCGAGAACCCGGCCAGGGTCGGGCTGAGGCCGCGCTGGGTGACCAGCATCAACGGCACGAAGGACTCGGCGGCGATGAAGGATCCCGCGGCGACACCGCGCAACAGCACGACCGACGGCAGCCCGCGGGCGGCCCGGTAGGTTCCCCGCGGCAGGAGCCCGAGCACGGCCGGTACGAGCAGCGCGACGCCCGCGGCGGCGGGCAGGACGGACAGCGGCCGCAGGTCCTGCGCGGCGTACTGGAGCAGGCCGGCGCCGAAGGAGATACCGAGCGCGAGCCGGATCCGGCGCCCGTCCGACGAGCCGCCCTCTCCCCCGTCGACCGGACCCCCCGCCCGCTGCCGTATCTGCGGCAGCGCGAGCGCGAGCGGCAGCACGACGAGGACCGGTATGCCCACGAACACCCAGCGCCATCCCAGGTGCTCGGTCACCGCACCCGCCGCGAGCGGCCCGACGACGGACGGCACGACCCAGCTCGCCGCGAACGCCGCCATGATCGCCGGCCGCAACCGCTCCGGGTAGGCCCGCCCCACGACGACGTACAGGGCGACGATCACCAGGCCACCGCCGAGCCCCTGCACGGCCCGCCCGAGGATGAACAGCCACATGGCCCCGGCGGTCCCGGACAGCAGCAACCCGGCGGCAAAGGCGCCGATCCCGCAGGTCAGCGGGCCGAGCGGCCCGCGCCGGTCCGACCACTGCCCCGCCCACACCATGCCGAAGAGGCTGGTGGTGAAGTACCCGGAGAAGGCGAAGGCGTACAGCGGCACCCCGTCCAGCTCCCGCGCCGCCACCGGCATCGCCGTCCCCACCGCGGTCGCCTCGAAGGCGATCAGCAGCACGACGGAGACGATCCCGACACTGAGCGCGCGGTACGACCGCCCGAGCACGGTCTCGTCGGGCAGTGAGCGGGAGTTTCCGGATGCGTCTGCGACACCGGTGTCGCGGGGTTCGAGGACGGCCATGCCCGCCAGAGTAAGGCCCGCAACTGACATTGACCCCTGTCGGGAGACGGGCCGGCCCTGGTCCGTTGGTCGTACTCCCACCCGCCCCGCGCCCCGTTCATGAACAGCGTGTGGCAGTCCCGTTGCAGCCCCACCCGCCGCCCTTGAGCCCCGCTCCCGCCTCGCCCTACGGTCGTCTCACGCGGTTCGGAAACGGCGAGCGGCCCGACCGAACCGATGAACGGCCGTGTGCCCGAGTGGCTCAGGGGCTCGCCTGCAAAGCGAGTTACGCGGGTTCGATTCCCGCCATGGCCTCTACGGCGTCCTCCTGTGCGCCGTGCTCCGCGTCGGGCTTCCGTGCTCGTCCTGCGGGAGCCGGGCAGGACGTGGGTGCGGCCGGCGGCGGTCGATCGCTCTCAGGCGTACGCCTCGCGCGACGCGCCCTCACCGTCTTCGCCTGCCGCACGAAGCGACAGCCGTGTAGGCCTCCCACGCCGCCTCGGGGCCGAAGAGTGTGGGCTGTGCGGCTTCTGCGGGGCGGAAGAGGACGTAGTGGCGGGCCAGGTAGGACAGGTCGCCCCAGGGTTCGCGGCGGTGGGCTCGGCCGAGGACGGTCCCGCAGTGGACGCAGGTGAGCCAGGGGACCACGAGCAGGTCGGCCAGCGAGGACCCGGTGGTCAGCGAGGACCCGGCCAGGGGCTCGGCGTCCGTGGTGGCGATCACGCGCACGCCGGAGTCGTCGGGGTGGAGGGAACGGCACTGGCTGATCCGTTGCTCGAGGAATGCACGCTCCCCCCACTCCTCGGCGGTCACCGCCAGCAGCGCGCGGGTGTCCTCGCGGATGGGGATGTCCAGGGCGAGGAGCCCCGAGACGATCAGATCGAGTGCGGCCTCCTGTTCCCCGATGGAGCGCAGGTCGGTGACTTCCTGCGCCTGGACGGGAGGAAGGAGAGCTGCCAGGGTGCGCCACGCCGTAGCCTCGTCGGTCATGCGCCGTCCCTCTCCCTCGCCCGATCGTCGCCCTACGCGTCGCGCCCCACCCGCCGGTGCCCTACGCGTCGCGCCCCACCCGCCGGTGCCCTACGCGTCGCGCCCCACCCGCCGGTGCCCTACGCGTCGCGCCCCCACGCGATCGTCGCCCTACGCGTACAACCCGCCGCCCGCCTCGTCCTCGAACACCCCTGGCCAGTAGCGCCATCCGTCGTCCCCCGGCGTCGACGGGATCGGGTCGCAGGCCAGGGGGTCCAGGGCGGCCAGGGTGCGGGTCATGGTGGCGGCCAGCTGGTCGTAGGCCGCCGTCAGGTCGTGGTCGGCGTCGAGGGTCTTCGCGCGGTGGATCAGCCAGAGGGTGAAGGCGAGGGTCGACACGTCGGCGTTCAGCGGGCGCAGTCTCGCATCGGGCTCGCTCCAGGACAGGACCGCGCCCGTCGTGCCGTCGACGACCAGGCTGGTGTCCTCGAGCAGGTGGCCGATCCGGATCAAACGGTCGGCCGAGGCGGGGAGTTCGGCGTGCGGGTCGTCCGCCCGGTGTTCGGCGAGGGTGGGCAGCGGGGGGTCGGTGTCGAGGGAGAACCAGACGCATTCCTCGGGCAGGCCCACCTCCCGCAGGAAGCGGCGGGTCGGCTCGTGGGTGAGCGCGGACGGGAAGTCGACGTCCTCGAAGCGGACGACGGCGCGGGCGCCGAACTCGTCGTCCAGAAGGCGGGGCGGAAGGTCCAGCGCCAGTCCCGAGCGGGTGCCGGGGCCGGCGATGAGGGCGAGGGGACGGACCACCGCGGCCAGCCGCCAGAACGGCGGCACCTCGCCGTCCGCCCCGGCTTCGTACAGCGCGAGGAGCTGGGCCGACGCCTCCGCCACCGCCTCGGGGCCGTACCGGCCGGCGTAGGCCGCGAACTGGCCGCGCAGCGCGGCCAGTTCGTCCGCCGCCGTCGCGAACCGCACGAGGGTCTCCAGGGACGGCGCGAGCGGCCGGCGGTCCATCAGGTCGGGGCGGTCGTGGAAGAAGTACGTCGTGGTGACCTCGCCGGTGGCGCCGTCGAGCAGCACCGACTCCGTCTCCGGGCCCTCCAGGCCGGCGAGTCCGCCTATGACCAGCTGTTCACGCAGGTCCGCCGCCAGACGGCCCTCCGGGTCGCCCGTCGAGTCCCCCACCGTGCGCAGGCCGTCCGTGCGCAGCGCGTCGAAGGTCAGCAGCCCGCCGACGCCCGGCAGTCCGGGGCCCGTCAGCCAGCGGCGCGTCGGCGCGTGCGTGACGTACGCGGCCAGCTCGGACTCGGTGAAGGTGATCACCGCCGTGCCGGCGGCGGTCCCGGTCGTGCGCATTGGTCCCCCGTGCGTGAAGTGTGCCGTCTCCGGCGGCAGGCCCGCCCGCCGGTTCCACTCCCTCGAACACTACGCGGCACCACTGACAACGGGCCCCTCACGAGAAGACGTCAGGCGACCCTCGCCCGTTCCCGACCCGCCAGGATCGCCTCGATCGTCTGTCGCACCGTCAACGCCGTGGTGTCCAGCCACAGTCCGATGCGCGGGGTGCGGGTGCGCAGCTCCGCGTCCAGGGCCGCGACCGTCCAGGCGGCGCCGTAGCCCGTCTTCTCCCGGCCGGCCTCGCGCGCCGCCACCGCCTCCGCGTCCGGTGCCAGGACGACCACGTACAGGGGGCGGGTGCGGACCGTCTCCACGTACGCGGTCAGGGACGGGCCGAGGACGACGTCCTGCACGACCGCCGTGAAGCCGGCGCGCGCGTACTCGTCCGCCGTCGCCGCCGACAGCCGGTACCGCAGCCGGAGCTGGGCCTCGGCCTCGCCGCCGGCGCCGGGGACGTACTCCCGCCTCCCCGACACGATCATCCGGCGGAAGACGTCTCCGCGCACGTGTGCCGCACGCGGCAGCCGCTCGGCCAGGGCCTGGGCGACCGTCGACTTGCCCGACGCCATCACGCCGGTGACGAGCACGACCCCGTTCACCGGGGGTGGGCGTCCGGCCCGTTCACTGGCCCGTCACCACGGCCGCCTGCGGCCTTATCGGCAGCCGGTTCACCGGCCGGCCCGTCGCGGCGCGCACGGCGGAGGCGATGGCCGCCGGGGAGGTCACGACCGGGACCGCGCTGACCGCCTTCGCACCGAAGGGGGCGACCACGTCCCGCTCCTCGACCAGTTTGACGATGTGGATGTCGGGGGCGTCCAGGGCCGTCGGGAGCGCGTACCCCGTCAGGTCGGGGTGGCGGAGCAGGCCGCGCGGGGTGCGGAGGTTCTCGGTGAGGGCGATGCCGACGCCCTGGGTGACGCCCGCCTCGATCCGGGCGGCGAGCTGGGCGGGGTTGAGGACGCGGCCGACGTCCTGGGCGACCGCGAGCTCGACCACCCGGACCGAGCCGAGCTCGATGTCGACGTCGACGACCGCGCGGATCGCGCAGAAGGCGAGACCGACGAAGGCGTCGCCCTGGCCGGAGGCGTCCAGCGGCTCGGTCGGGTGCGGGCGGCACTGGGCCGTCGCCCACAGTTCCTTGCCGTGCAGTTCCTCGGTGACGGTGGTCGACAGGACGCCGTCGTACGAGGTGATCTTGCCGTCGGTGATCTGCAGCAGCTCGGTGGACATGCCGAACTTGTGGGCCAGGGGCTGCAGGAGCTGGGTGCGGACCATCTTCGCCGCGCGCTCCACCGCGCCGCCCGAGACCCAGGTGTGGCGGCCGCGGCAGCCCGCGCCGGCCGGGGGCTGGTCGGTGTCCACGGGTGCGACGTGCACCTCGTCGACGCCGAGGGTCTCCTGGACGATCTGGCGGGCCAGCGTGGTGAAGCCCTGGCCGGTCTCCACCGCCGCGCACAGGACGGTGGCGACGCCGTCCTGGACCTTGACCGTGGCCGTGGACACCTCGTCCGCGCCCTCCGCGCCGAGCATGTGCACCATGCCCAGGCCGTATCCCACGCCCCGGCGCACCGCGCCCGGCTCGCCCGCGCCCTCGGGGCCGCCCGGCAGCAGCCAGTCCTCCTCCGGGGTGTCCTTGGGGAGCGGCGGGAGCGGGAACTCCTGCACGGCCTGGAGGAGTTCGGCGACCGGCGCCGGACAGGTCACCGTCTGGCCGGTCGGCAGTACGTCACCGGTCGCCATGACGTTGCGCAGGCGCAGTTCCGCCGGGTCGACGCCCAGCTTCTTCGCCAGCTTGTCCATCTGTGCCTCGTACGCGGCGCACACCTGCATGGCGCCCTCGCCCCTGACGTGGCCGGAGGGCGGGTTGTTGGTGCGTACGGCCCAGCCCTCGATGAAGGCGTTCGGGACGACGTAGGGGCCGCAGGCGAAGGAGACGGCGGCGGCGAGGGCCTCGGCGGAGGTGTCGGCGTAGGCGCCCGCGTCGAGCAGGATCTGCGCCTCGACCTTGACGAGCCTGCCCTCGGCGTCCGCGTGGTGGCGGTAGCGCAGCAGGGTGGGATGCCGGTGGGCGTGGCCGAGGAAGGACTCCTCGCGGGTCGCCGTCAGCTTCACCGGGCAGCCGGTCTTCAGCGCCAGCAGGCCGAGCGGGAGCTGGAAGCCCTGGTCCTCGCGGTCGGCGGTGGCGCCGGGGACGCCGGTGACGACGATCTTCACCCGATCGGGTGCCAGGCCGTAGCAGGCCGCGGCGGTGTCGCGGTCGGTGTGCGGGTCGGTGGAGGCCAGGTAGAGCTCGACGCCGCCGTCGGGGCGGGGCACGGCGAGGCCGGCCTCGGCTCCGATGGGGGCCGGGTCGGCGCGGCCGATGCGGTACTGGCCCTCGACGACGACCTCGCCGGAGGCGGCCGGGTCGCCGTGGTGGAGCGGGATGTGCCGGATCAGGTTGCCGTCGGGGTGGAGCGGCTCCGCCTCGAAGGCCTGCTCCGGGTCGGTCACCGGGTCGAGCACGTCGTACTCGACGATGACGGCCGCGGCGGCCATCCGCGCGGTGTCCGGGTGGTCGGCGGCGACGGCCGCGATGGGCTCGCCGTGGTGGCGCACGACCTCGGAGGCGAAGACCGGGCGGTCGGCCGTGCCGCGCCCGTGCACGGGGCTGCCGGGCACGTCCTCATGGGTGACGACGGCCCGTACACCGGGCATCTCGCGCGCGTGGGAGGTGTCGATGGAGACGATGCGCGCGTGCGCGTGCGGGGAGCGCAGCACGGCCGCCCACAGCAGGCCCTCGGCCCACAGGTCGGCCGCGTACGGGAAGGTGCCCTCGGTCTTGGCGCGGGCGTCGGCGGGCGGCAGGGAGGCACCGAGGCCGTGCGGGATCGGCTCGGGGGCCGGGGCGGCCTCCGCGGGGGTCGTCGCGGTGGCTGCTTCGTTGCTCACGCCTGGCCTCCGTCCTGGCCGTACGCCGGGTCATGTCCGCCCTGCCCGTACGCCGGGTCGTGCGGATGCGGCTGCGCCGGGTTCTCGAACGCCGACGGGTTGACCCCGCCCGCGCCCGGACCCGCCTGATGGGGGATGCGGGGCTCGTCGCCGTCCGTCCCGGCCTCCGCGGCGGCGTGCGCCTCGCGTTCGGCGACGACGTCCTTGACGGCCTGGAGGACGCCCCGGTAGCCGGAGCAGCGGCACAGGTTGCCGCACAGCGCCTGGCGGGTCTCCAGCTCGGTGGGCGCCGGGTTGCCCTCCAGCAGGTCGTGCACGGTCATCGCCATGCCCGGTACGCAGAAGCCGCACTGCACGGCTCCGCACCGGGCGAGCGCCCGCTGCACGTCCGAGGGCTGTCCGTCGACGGCGAGGCCCTCGACGGTGCGGATCTCGCTGCCGGCGGTGGTGACGGCCGGCACCAGGCAGGAGGCGACGAGCCGCCCGTCCACCTGCACGTTGCAGGCCCCGCACTCGCCCTGCGAGCAGCCGTCCTTGGCGCCGGCGAGCCCGAGCCGCTCGCGCAGGACGTAGAGCAGCGACTCGCCGATCCAGGCGTCGGTGACCGGGCGGTCGGAGCCGTTGACGCGCAGGACGTAGGAGGCGAGCGGGTGTTCCTCGTGGAAGGGCGGGGCGTCGGCCTCGGCGCCGTCCGCGCGCGGGGAAGCGGCCGTGGCGTCGGCGGCGGGCGCGTCCTCGCGGTCGTCGTGCGGGGCGGCCGGCTCGGCGCCCTCCGGGGTCTCACCGGCCACGGCCGGGTCGGCCCCGGCGGACGGCGGCTCCACGGGTCCCTGAGCGGCCTCGGCGGGCTCCGCGGCCTCCTGGGCGCCCTGGGTGTCCCCGTGCGCCTCACCGGCCTCAGGAGCGGCCTGTGAGGCCTGCGGTGCGCCCGGCTCGGGGGCCGCTGAGGCGTACGGCTGCCCCGCCGGCGGCGTCATGGGCTCGGGGGCCTGCCCGTAGGCGGACGCGTCCGCCTCCGCCTGCCCCGGTGCGCCGCCGGACGGCTGCCCGGCGGCCCCGTCCGGCTCCTGGTCCCACGGGTGGCCCGGCGTGGCCGCCGTGTCCGGTCCCGGACCGGTGGCCCAGGGCGCGGGCGCGCCCCCCGGCAGGGTCGCCGGAGGTGTGCCGCCCCACTGCTCGACCAGGGCCGACGTGGTGAACTCGCCCGACTCGTCGGGGAGATCGCCGCCGGCGACGGGGATCGACCACTGCCCGGTCACGTCGTGGCCGGGAGCGGGGGCGGGCTCAGCGGGGGCCTCGTCGAAGGTCCACTGTCCGGTCGCGCCGGGGTTGTACGTGAACCGGTCGTCGCCGGCCGTCCCTCCCGTCGCGGGGGCGGGCCACTCGGCGCCGCCGGCCGGGTTCCCCCAGGCGCCCTCGCCGGTGGCCGCGGGGTCGGTTCCCTCGTGCGCCGCCGTTATCCGCGGCGGCACGTACCCGTGGCCGGGGGCCGCGAGGGGGCTGTCGCCGCGTCCGGCGAGGAGGGCGTCGATGCCGCCCTCGGGGAGCTTCACGAAGGCGGTGGCGCCGTCGTCGTAGTCGCCCTGGGGCAGCGGGTCCCAGCGGCCGCCGCCCGGCGGCGTGCCCTGTCCGTGCTGGTCGTCGGTCACGACAGCGCCCTCCCCAGTGCTCGTCGGGCCAGCGCGGCGACGGTGCGCCGCAGGTGCAGTACGGCGGGCGGAAGCGGTTGCACGGATCCGTCCTCGGCGGGGACCGGGTCGGGGATGCAGGCGGCGGCGACGTACTCGCCGAAGGCGTTGAGCGCCTCGGGGACGATCGCGCGGTTGTTGTCCCAGTCGATGAGCCGGGCGACCCACTGCTCGGCCTCCAGGGGGCGCAGCGGCATCGGCGCTATGGCGCCGACCGCGCACCGGACTCCGCGCCGGGCGGGGTCGAGGACGAGTGCGACGGACGCGACGGCGCGTCCGGGGCCGGTGCGGCCGGTCGCCTTCAGGAAGACCTGCGGGGCGTGCAGCAGCGGCACGCGCACGTACCCGATGAGCTCGCCGCCGCGCAGCATCTCCATGCCGGCGAGCAGGTGCGACACCGGGATCTCCCGGCGGGCCCCGCCCGGGCCCGCGATGACCAGCGTCGCCTCCAGGGCGGCCAGCACGGGCAGCGCGTCGCCCGTGGGGGACGCCGAGGCGATGTTGCCGCCCAGGGTGCCCGCGTTGCGGATGTGCGGCGGGCCGGCGGCGCGCGCGGCGGCCGCGAGCGCCGGGATGAGGGCGGCGAAGTCGGGGCGGCCCATGCGCGCGTGCGTGAGTCCGGCGCCGAGCAGGGCGTGACCGTCCTGGTACTGCCAGCCGCGGATCTCGCTGATCCGGCCGAGGCCCACCAGGGCGGCGGGCCGCAGCTGCCCGGAGTTGACGGCGGCCATGAGGTCGGTTCCGCCCGCCACGGGCACGGCGGCGGGCATGGCCGCCAGGGCCGCCACGGCCTCGTCCAGCGTCGTCGGCAGCGTCACGGCCTGCGCCGCCTGCGGTGCGTGCGTGGTCAAACCGGCTGCCCCTTCCCGCTGCCCCACCTGGTCCCACCTGTGTTGCCGTACGGTACGTGCTGACAGGGCGGACGTGGCAACTCTGGCACATCTTCGCAAGGCCCGAACGCGGGGGTCCGCTAGGAGGCATTCGCCCACCTCACCTGGGAGATGGTCCGTTTTCGCACATCTTCACCGGTGTGCGCGAATTGCCACTCTTCGGTGATCCTGCCGTGATTCCGCCGCGACGTGCGCGGCCGTCGCCGCCGGGGCTACCGGCGCGGGGCCGGGCCGTCGACCGGGCGCCCGAGGACCCCGGGCCGCTGCTGCCACGGACGGGGACCCTGCGGTGGCCGGTAGGCGACGCCCAGGGCGTCGAGGCGGCCGTAATGGGCCTCCATGCGCCGTTCGAAGTCGGCGAAGTCCCGTTCCCGCGGGGCGGGCAGGGCGCTCCAGGCCACCTCGGCGAAGGCGGCGAGGCGGGGGAAGGTCTGGTAGTCCACGCGTGCCTGGTCCTCCATCACCTCGGTCCACACGTTGGCCTGCGTGCCCAGCACGCGGGCGGCCTCGCCGGGCGTCAACTCCGGCGGAACGGGCTCGAACCGGTACACGTCCTCCAGGGTGCGCACGTAGCCGATCGGCACGGGCTCGTCCGGGCCGCCGTCCTGCCGGTGGTCCAGGTACACCTGCTGCTCGGGACACATGACGACGTCGTGGCCCGCGCGCGCGGCGGCGATCCCGCCCGCGTAACCCCGCCAGGACGACACGGCCGCTCCCTCGGCGAGACCGCCCTGGAGGATTTCGTCCCAGCCGACGAGCCGACGCCCGCGCGCGGTGAGCCACTTGTCGAAGTGGGAGACGAACCACGCCTGGAGTTCGTCCTCGTCGGCGAGGCCGAGTTCCTTCATGCGGGCCTGCGCGGCGGGCGACCGACGCCACTGGTCCTTGGGACATTCGTCGCCCCCGACGTGAACGAACGCGGAGAACTCGGCGGCGTCCACGGGGAAGAGATCCAGCACTTCCTCGAACACCCCCTCGTAGAAGCGCAGGGTGTTGTCGGTGGGGGCGAGTACGTTGGGATTGATCCCCCAGGTGTCCCATACGGAGAGGGCGGTGGTGTCGATGACGTCGGTGTTGCCGAGTTCCGGATACGCGGCGATGGCCGCCTGCGAGTGGCCGGGCACGTCGATTTCGGGGACGACGGTGATATGCCGCTCGGCGGCGTAGGCGACGATCTCGCGGATGTCGTCCTGCGTGTAGAAGCCCCCGTGCGGCTTCTCGTCCCACAGCGGTGAGGCGCGGTGGCCGAATTTCGTCCGGGAGCGCCATGAGCCGATCCCGGTCAGCCGCGGGTACCTGCGGATCTCGACGCGCCAGCCCTGGTCGTCGGTCAGGTGGAAGTGGAGGACGTTGAGTTTGTGCGCGGCCATCAGATCGAGGTAGCGCAGGACGCCTTCCTTGGGCATGAAGTGCCGGGCGACGTCGAGCAGGAGTCCGCGCCAGCGGAAGCGGGGGCCGTCCTCGATCGTGACGTGCGGCACGGCCCAGCGGCGGTCACGGCCGATCGGCGCCCTGCGGTACGCGTCGGGGCCGAGGAGCTGCCTCAGCGTCTGGGCGCCCCAGAAGACACCGGCCGCGCCGCCGCCCTGGACGAGGACGCCGTCCCCGTCGCTGACGAGGCGGTACTCCTCGGGGCCCAGCCCGGGACCGATCTGGAGGCCGATGCCGTCGCCGTCGGTGTCGTCGAGTTCACGCGCCTCGTGCAGGGGCAGGCCGGTGGCCTGCCGCAGGACGGTGCGCAGCCAGTGACCGACCCCCTCCGTCGCGGTGTCGGCGTACAGCCGCGAGTGCGCCGTCAGCCGCACCTCGCCGCCCGAACCGGCGGCAACGCTGCGGGGCCATGGAATCAGTTTAGTCACGTCAGTCCTTTACCGCCCCGCCCAGCCCGGACACCAGCCGTCGCTGTACGAGGACGAAGAAGATCAGCACCGGAATCGTCATCACCGTGGAACCCGCCATCACGCCGCCCCAGTCGGGGTCGTCGGGCTTGTAGAACACCAGCAGGGCCATCGGCAGCGTCGACCGGGATGTGTCACTGATGATGAACGACTTGGCGAACAGGAAGTCGTTCCAGGCGGAGATGAAGGAAAACACGCTGGTGGCCACCAACCCCGGCAGCACGAGCGGGAAAAGGATCTGCCACAGGAATCGCGCGCGGCTCGCCCCGTCGAGGTACGCGGCCTCCTCCAGGGCCTCCGGGACGGCTTTCACGAAACCCCTCAGCATCCAGATCGCGAACGGCAGCGAGAAGGCGATGTGGGGCAGGATCAGCGCTCCCAGGGTGTTCAACTGACCGAAGTCCCGCATGAGGAAGAACAGGGGGATCGTCAGCGCTTCCACGGGCACCATCTGGGCCACCAGGAACATGATCAGCAAGGTGGTCCGGAAGCGGAACCGGAATCGCGTCACGGCGGTGGCGGCGAGAAACGCGATCACCGCCGAGGCGATCACCACGGTCACCGCGACGACCAGGCTGTTGAAGAAGTACCGGCCGAATTCCTGCTGTTGGAAGACGCGCCGGAAGGAATCCAGGGACGGTGACAGCGTCCACGGCCGCGGCTCGCTCGACTCGATCTCCCCGGCCGGTTTGAAGGCGCCGAGCACCATCCAGTAGAGGGGGAAGGCGACGACGGCGGCGACCAGCAGGGCGCACGCGTCGGCGGCCGTCCGCCACGGGTGCCGCACGAGACCGCCCGAAAGAGGTCGTGGAAGTTTCACAGCTCCTCCCCCTGGCGGCGCAGCAGCCGCAGGTAGACCAGGGTGACGGCGAGCAGGATCAGCAGCATCACCACGCCGATCGCCGCGCCGAGGCCGTACTGCGAGGACGCGAAGGCCTCCTGGTAGGCGTAGACGTTCAGGACGAGGTTCTGGCCCGCGATGCCGCCGCCGTTCGTCATGACGTAGATCTGGGTGAACACCTTGAAGTCCCAAATGACCGACTGGATGGTGACGACCACCAGGATCGGCCGCAGCATCGGCGCGAGGACGGACCGCCAGATCCGCCACGGGGAGGCGCCGTCGAGCGCGGCGGCCTCCAGCACCTCGGCCGGTACGGCGCGGATGCCCGCGTACACGGTCACCATCACGAACGGGAAGGAGCACCAGACGACTTCGAGCAGGACCAGGAGGAAGGCGCTGTAACGGCCGTACGTCCAGGAGTGGTCACCGAGGCCGAGCACCCGGTTGACGGGACCGAAGTCGGGGTCGAACAGGAACAGCCAGACCGTCGAGCCGGTGACCGCCGGGGTGGCCCAGGCGCCCAGCGCGGCCAGCATCAGCGCGAGCCGGGGCAGGGCACGCGCGCGCGTGAGGAGCACGGCGAGCGCGCAGCCGACGGCGAGCGTGGAGACCACGCAGGCCGCCGCGAAGACCACGGTCGCGAGCAGCACCTGCCAGAACCGGTCGTCGGCGATGACGTCGGCGTAGTTCCCCAGGCCCCGGAAGGCGGTCGGTTCGCCTCCGCTGACCTGGGCCTGGGTGTAGCGGAAGAGGGAGATGAGGCCGAGCTGGTAGATCGGGTAGCCGAGCAGCGCGATGAGGACGACGAGAGCGGGGGCGAGGTAGAGCCAGGGCGTCCAGGCGTCCCGGCCGCGCCTTTTGCGGGGGACCGGGGCCGGGGAGGGCGCGGGGCGCCGCTCCACGGCCACCGTGTCGTGCGTTGCCACGGGGTCAGCCCGCGTCGGCGAACGCGTCGTCCATCGCGCGCGCCGCCTCGGACGAGGCGGCGGCCACGTCCTTCCGGCCGCTGACGACCTCCTGGAACATCGTCGGCAGGACCAGCCGGGAGTCGATCTGCGACCAGGCGGGCGAGGCCGGCACGAATCTGGTGCCGGCCGCCAGGGTCTGGACGAACGGCTTCACGAACGGCTCCCGCGCCGCCGCCGCCTCGCGCACGTCGGTGAAGGTCGGCAGGAAGCCCATCGCGTCGAAGAGCTGTGCCTGGGTCCGCTTGGAGGCCAGCGCCTCCATGAGCTCGACGGCGAGGGTGCGGTGCGAGGTGCTCTTCAGGACGCCGATGTTGTTGCCGCCCGCGAAGGCCGGCGCGATCGAGCCGGGGGTGACGCCCGGCAGCGGGACGACCGCGTACCTGCCCTTCACCTTGCCCGCCTCCACGGCGGTGTGGCTGAAGTCGCCGCCGATCGCCATGCCCGCCTTGCCCGCGGCGAACGCGGTGATCGTGTCGTTGCCGCCCATGCCGGCGCACTTGGCGGCGGGACAGTTGTCGTCGCCGAAGAGGGAGGTGTACGCCTTGATGCCCTTCTGGGCGGCCGCGCTGTCGATGGCGGAGGCGTACGAGCCGTTCTTGCCGGTGGCGATCTCACCGCCGTGGGCCCAGACGAACGGCATCGCGCCGTAGGTGTAGGCGCCACCGACGACCAGGCCGTACAGGCCGGGCTCGGCGGCGCGGATCGCGCGGGCCGTTGTGGCCAGTTCGGCCATGGTCTTCGGAACCTTCAGGCCGAGTTCGTCGAAGACGTCCGTGCGGTAGTACAGGGCGCGGACGCCGACGTAGAAGGGGGCGCCGTAGACCTTGCCGTCGACGGTCACGGACTGCCGGGCGGTGGGGTCGGTGCTGCCGGCCTCCTTCCAGGCGGTGAACTCCCTGGTGACGTCGAGGAGTCCGCCGTCCTTCACGTAGCCCGCGGTGTCGGTGTTGCCGTACTCCATCACGTCGGGGGCGGACTCCGGGTCGTTGAAGGCGGCCTTGACGCGCTGGGCGCGGGTGTCGACCGGGATGTACTCGACCTCGACTTCCGTGCCCTCGTGGGCCTTCTCGAAGGCGCCGACGACGGAGTCGACGACCTTCTGCTTGGGGTCGTTGCCGACTTCCCGGAAGAGCCACACGCGCAGCGTGCCGGTCTTCTCGTCCTTGTCCGAGGAGGAGTTGGCGGAGGTCTGGGGGGCGCAGGCGGCGGTGACCAGGACGGTCAGCAGGGCGGCTGTGCGGACGGACGGCTTCATGGAGCGTTCCTCCGAGAGGTGTTGCAACATGCGCAATGACAGTTTCGCTACGTACAACACTCGGGAGGCTAAGGACTTCATGAACACGACCACAAGAGGTCTCAACCACTCTGTGACCGGCCGAGGCGCTCCGTGCAACGGGTGGGACGACAAAACGACGCGAAGGCCCCCACGGAGCGCACATACGCTCCCTGGGGGCCTTCGCGTCGTCGGACGGAGTCGAACCGAATCAGGCGGGGTCGGGACGGAGCCGGCGGGTCCGGACGGACCCGGGCCGACTCATGCGGTCACCCTGTCGCCCTCGCCGCCCGTGCGGTCACTTGTCGCCCTTGCCGCCCTTGCCCTGGTCGTCGCCTCCGGAGCCCATGGACTCGTAGATCTCCTTGCACATCGGGCACACGGGGTACTTCTTCGGGTCGCGGCCGGGCACCCACACCTTGCCGCAGAGCGCGACGACGGGCGTCCCGTCGAGGGCGCTCGCCATGATCTTGTCCTTCTGGACGTAGTGCGCGAAGCGCTCGTGGTCGCCGTCACCGTGCGACACCTGCGGCGTCGGCTCTACGAGGGTCCCCGTACCGGTCCCGCGCTCGGGCTCGAGAGTGCTCATACCGCCAAGGGTACTGAAGCGCCCGGACATCAGTTGAGCGAAGGGTCGTCCGGGTACGTCGCCACCATCGCCAGCTCGTTGCGCTGGCGGCGCAGCACCTCGCGCCAGAGTCTCTCCGGGGACGGCGAGGACACGTCACCGGGTTCGGACTCCACCACGTACCAGGCGCCGTCCACCAGCTCGTCCTCCAGCTGCCCGGGACCCCAGCCGGCGTACCCGGCGAAGATCCTCAGGGAGCCGAGGGCGGAGGCGAGCAGTTCCGGCGGGGCCTCCAGGTCGACGAGGCCGATCGCGCCGTGCACCCTGCGCCAGCCCAGGGGGGCGCCGTCGATCGCGGAGCCGCCGGGGATCACGGCGACGCCCAGCGCCGAGTCGAGGGACACCGGGCCGCCCTGGAAGACGACCCCTGGTTCACCGGTGAGGTCCGCCCAGTCCTCGAGGATGTCGCCCACGCCCACCGGCGTCGGACGGTTGAGGACGACACCGAGCGAGCCCTCCTCGTCGTGGTCGAGAAGGAGCACCACCGCACGGTCGAAGTTCGGGTCCGCCAGGGCGGGCGTTGCCACGAGCAGCCGCCCTGTGAGCGAGGACACCTCGGTCATGCCAGACATGATCCCCCATCTTCCCGCCGCATGGGGAGGCAATGCGGCGAGCGGGGTAAGGAGGAAGGTCGACTCCCCGGACACGGTCCGGCCGGACGAACATCACGGACGGCTCGTGGTGACCGCTCGTACCGGGTGGGAAACGGTTCGTGTTGTGACACAGCTATGACGTAGCTGGGCGGTACTTGGGCTTACAGGAGGGGGGCGCGCGGCGATTACTCTGTCCTCTCCGGCCCTGCCCCCATCCACACTCCATGGAACGCGAGATACATGACCGTCAACGGCTCTGACGACGTACTGCTTGTCCACGGCGGAACCCCGCTGGAGGGCGAGATCCGTGTCCGCGGTGCGAAGAACCTCGTTCCCAAGGCCATGGTCGCCGCCCTGCTGGGCAGTGAGCCGAGTCGGCTGCGCAACGTTCCGGACATCCGTGACGTGCGGGTCGTACGCGGCCTGCTGCAACTGCACGGGGTGACGGTCCGTCCGGGTGAGGAACCGGGCGAGCTGGTGATGGACCCGACCTACGTCGAGAGCGCGAACGTCGCCGACATCGACGCGCACGCCGGCTCCAGCCGTATCCCGATCCTGTTCTGCGGACCGCTGCTGCACCGCCTCGGGCACGCCTTCATCCCCGGCCTCGGCGGCTGCGACATCGGCGGCCGGCCCATCGACTTCCACTTCGACGTGCTGCGCCAGTTCGGCGCCAAGATCGAGAAGCGGGCGGACGGCCAGTACCTGGAGGCTCCGCAGCGGCTGCGCGGCACCAAGATCCGGCTGCCGTACCCGTCCGTCGGCGCGACCGAGCAGGTGCTGCTGACGGCCGTCCTCGCCGAGGGCGTCACGGAACTCTCGAACGCGGCCGTCGAGCCGGAGATCGAGGACCTGATCTGCGTCCTGCAGAAGATGGGCGCCATCATCGCGATGGACACCGACCGCACCATCCGCATCACCGGTGTGGACACCCTCGGCGGCTACGACCACCGCGCCCTCCCGGACCGCCTGGAGGCCGCCTCCTGGGCGTCCGCCGCGCTGGCGACCGAGGGCAACATCTACGTCCGCGGCGCCCAGCAGCGCTCGATGATGACGTTCCTGAACACCTACCGTAAGGTCGGCGGCGCCTTCCGCATCGACGACGAGGGCATCCGCTTCTGGCACCCCGGCGGCCAGTTGAAGTCCATCGCGCTGGAGACGGACGTCCACCCGGGCTTCCAGACCGACTGGCAGCAGCCGCTCGTCGTGGCCCTGACGCAGGCCACGGGCCTGTCCATCATCCACGAGACGGTCTACGAGTCCCGCCTCGGCTTCACCTCCGCGCTGAACCAGATGGGCGCCCACATCCAGCTCTACCGCGAGTGCCTCGGCGGCTCCGACTGCCGCTTCGGCCAGCGCAACTTCCTGCACTCGGCGGTCGTGTCCGGCCCCACCAAGCTGCAGGGCGCCGACCTGGTCATCCCCGACCTGCGCGGCGGCTTCTCCTACCTGATCGCCGCCCTCGCGGCCCAGGGCACGTCCCGCGTCCACGGCATCGACCTGATCAACCGCGGCTACGAGAACTTCATGGAGAAGCTCGTGGAGCTCGGCGCGAAGGTGGAGCTGCCCGGCAAGGCGCTCGGATAGCACGCGCGCATCGCACGGACGCCGATGGGGCGGCCGCCCGGAACCGGGTGGCCGCCCCATCGGCGTGTACTCGCCCTCGGCAAACGCGCCCCGAAGGGGGCGCGGGGCTGTGTCGCACTGCGGCTCCGCCGCGTGGGCGCCGCCCGGCCGCGGCCGGCCCGCAGTTGCCCACAGCCCTCTCTGCAGAGTGCTTACTTGCCCTTGGCCGCTTCCTTGAGCTTCGAGCCCGCGGAAACCTTCACGCTGTAGCCGGCCGGGATCTGGATCGGGTCGCCGGTCTGCGGGTTGCGCGCGGTGCGAGCGGCACGGTGGGTGCGCTCGAAGGTCAGGAAGCCGGGGATGGTGACCTTCTCGTCGCCCTTGGAGACGATGTCGCCGACGACCTCGGCGAACGCGGCCAGCACGGCGTCGGCGTCCTTGCGGGTCACCTCGGCGCGGTCGGCCAGCGCGGCCACCAGCTCACTGCGGTTCATGTTCTTACTCCCGTGTTCTTCTTGCCGTTGAGGCGTGCCACGCGGCGGAGCCGCATGTCGGGCGCTGAGAGGCCAATGCGCTCGCGCCCAGGGACGCATCCTGCCCCTACCTGCGGCGGGAACGCCAATCCGGCACCCGCAGGAGTCGTGAGAACACCCTTGGGAGTCACACGAAGAGCGCCACTGACCGGCCGCCCACCATAGAGGGCGGCCAGGTGCCCCAGGTTCCACGACGCGCCGGATGCCGGGCCCGCCGTGGCCATCCTCACAGGCCCCGCGCAGCTGCGCGCGCGGGGCCCCCTTCGGGTACGGACCTCAGACCGTGGCCCCCGCCGCCTTCGCCGCCTCGCGCACCGCGCCGGCCACGGCGCCCGCGACCTTGTCGTTGAAGACGCTGGGGATGATGTAGTTCGGGTTCAGCTCGTCCTCGGTCACCACGTCCGCCAGCGCCTTCGCGGCCGCGAGCATCATCTCGGTGTTGACCGTGCGGGACTGCGCGTCCAGCAGGCCGCGGAAGACGCCCGGGAACACCAGCACGTTGTTGATCTGGTTCGGGAAGTCGGAGCGCCCGGTGGCCACAACGGCCGCCGTCTGACGGGCGATTGCCGGGTCCACCTCGGGGTCCGGGTTCGCGAGCGCGAACACGATCGCGTCGTCCGCCATGGCGGCCACGTCGTCGCCGTCGAGGACGTTCGGGGCGGAGACGCCGATGAAGACGTCGGCGTCGCGCACGGCCTCCTTCAGCGTGCCGGTGAGGCCTTCGGGGTTGGTGTTGTCGGCGATCCAGCGCAGGGCGGAGTCCGGGGCGGCGTCCACCAGGTCCTCGCGGCCGGCGTGGACGACACCGTGGATGTCGGCGACCACGGCGTTCTTCACGCCCGCGGCGATCAGCAGTTTGAGGATGGCGGTGCCGGCCGCGCCGGCGCCGGACATGACCACGCGGATGTTCTCGATCCCCTTGCCCGCCACGCGCAGCGCGTTGGTGAGGGCGGCGAGGACCACGATCGCGGTGCCGTGCTGGTCGTCGTGGAAGACGGGGATGTCGAGGGCCTCGCGCAGCCGGGCCTCGATCTCGAAGCAGCGGGGCGCGGAGATGTCCTCGAGGTTGATGCCGGCGAACCCGGGGGCGATCGCCTTGACGATCTCGACGATCGCGTCGGTGTCCTGGGTGTCCAGGCAGATCGGCCAGGCGTCGATGCCGGCGAACCGCTTGAACAGGGCCGCCTTGCCCTCCATGACGGGCAGCGCGGCCTTGGGGCCGATGTTGCCCAGGCCCAGCACGGCGGAGCCGTCCGTCACGACCGCAACGGAGTTGCGCTTGATGGTGAGGCGGCGCGCGTCCTCGGGGTTCTCGGCGATCGCCATGCAGACGCGGGCCACGCCCGGCGTGTAGACCATGGACAGGTCGTCACGGTTGCGGATGGGATGCTTCGACGCCATCTCGATCTTGCCGCCGAGGTGCATGAGGAACGTACGGTCGGAGACCTTGCCGAGCGTGACGCCCTCGATGCCGCGCAGCTGCTCGACGATCTCCTCGGCGTGCGCGGTCGAGGTGGCCGCGATGGTGACGTCGATACGCAGCTTCTCGTGGCCGGAGGCGGTGACGTCGAGGCCGGTGACCGAGCCTCCGTGGGACTCGACGGCCGTGGTGAGCTGTGAGACCGCGGTTCCGCTCGCGGGCACCTCCAGCCGGACCGTCATCGAGTAGGAGACGCTGGGCGCCGTTGCCATGGCCGACTTCCTCTGCTTTCACCTGTGACGCTGGGTATGCCGTCCGATCGTCGCACCTACTACCGAGTAGGCGTTAGCCGCCTCCGATTGCGAACGTTGTGTTCACAGGGAATTCCAGGGCGGAATCCATGAGAAAGAGGCCCACATCACATGGGATGTGGGCCTCTCACTGGCTTGATGGCACCGACCCGCCATGCTCGCCTCGCGGCAAGTGGTCGCTCGTAGCGACGAAGGTTGGGCCCGGGGGCTTGGATCGAGCCGGTGCCATCACCCAGGCTAACAAACAGATCCCCGAAGGCCATTCCCGTCCGCGGGGTTCACAGGAACGGCCCCTGCGGATCAGTCCCGCAGCAGGTCCGGAACCCCGTCGGCGTCCGGTTCGTCCCGCTCTCCCGAGACGACCGTCAGCTGCTGGGTGGCCCGGGTCAGGGCGACGTACAGCACCCGCAGGCCGGCCGGGGACTCGTCGGCGATCTCCGCGGGCGAGACGACGACCGTCGCGTCGTACTCCAGGCCCTTGGCCTCGAGGCTGCCCAGGGCGACGACCCGGTCGCCGAGTCCGGCGAGCCAGCGGCGGGCCTCCTCACGGCGGTTCATGGCGACCACGACGCCGACGGTGCCGTCGACCCGCTCCAGGAGGCGTTCGGCCTCCGCGCGGACGGTCGCGGCGAGGGTGTCGGTCACCGCCGTGAAGCGGGGGACGACGCCCGTGGAGCGGACCGCGGACGGGGACTCGGTGCCGGGCATGGCCAGGGCCAGGACCTTCGCGGCCAGTGCGGCGATCTCGGCCGGGTTGCGGTAGTTCACCGTGAGCCGGAAGCGGCGGCGCGGGCGGGTGCCGAGGGCCTCGTCGCGGGCCTCGGCGGCCTCGTCGGGGTCCGACCAGGAGGACTGGGCCGGGTCGCCGACGACCGTCCAGGTGGCGTGCCGGCCGCGGCGGCCGACCATGCGCCACTGGAGCGGGGTGAGGTCCTGGGCCTCGTCGACGATGACGTGCGCGTACTCGGTGCGCTCCTGGGCGAGACGCTCGGCCCGCTCGCGCTGCGACTCCTCGCGGACGGGCATCAGCTCCTCCAGGCCGGTGAGCTGGTCCAGCGGGTCGAGCTCGCGCTTCTTCCTCGGGCGGGCCGGGGCGCCGAGGATCGCCTGGAGCTCGTCGAGCATGGCGATGTCGTGCACGGAGTGGCCGTCGCGCTTCAGGGAGCGGGCGACCTTGCGGACCTCGCCGGGGTTGAGGATCCGGCGGGCCCAGCGGCCGAGCCGCCGCTCGTCGGCCATGGCGTCGAGGACGGCCTTCGGGGTGAGTTCCGGCCACCAGGCGTCGAGGAACCCGATGAAGCTGTCCTCGCTGGTGACGTCCTCGTCGAAGGAGGAACGCAGTTCGGCCGCCAGCTCGGGGTCGGTGTGCCGGCCGGCGGCGCCGGAGCGCTCCCAGAGTGCGTCCAGGAGGAGCTTGCGGGCACGGGGGCGCAGCAGGTTCACGGGGGCGGTGCCGCCGAGGGCGGTCCGGCGGATGCGGTCGAGTTCCTCGGCCTCCAGCTCCAGGCGGCGGCCGAACGCGACCACGCGGAGGCGGGTGGGCGGGCCGGAGGGCGTCCGGGCCGCCGGATCGGTCGCCGTGGCGTCGACCGCCGTCGCGCCGGTGTCGTCGAAGGTGAGCTGACCGGCCGCGGGGACGCCCGGGCGGCCCAGCTCCAGAGCGCCCCGCGCCGCCTTCCGCAGCACCTTCAGCATGCGGTACGACCCCTTCGCCCGGGCCACCGCCGGGGAGTCGTACAGGGTGGCCTCCACGCCGTCGACGAGGGAGCCGATGGCACGGATGGCGACCTGGCCCTCCTCGCCGAGGGAGGGCAGGACGCCCTCGGTGTACGCGACGAGGAGCGGGGTCGGGGAGACGATCAGGATGCCGCCCGCGTACCGGCGCCGGTCCTGGTAGAGGAGGTAGGCGGCCCGGTGCAGGGCGACGGCCGTCTTCCCGGTGCCGGGGCCGCCCTCGACGTACGTGACGGAGGCGGCGGGGGCGCGGATGACCAGGTCCTGCTCGGCCTGGATGGAGGCGACGATGTCGCGCATGGTGTGGCTGCGGGCCTGGCCGAGGGCGGCCATGAGGGCGCCGTCGCCGATGACGGGCAGCTCGCGGCCGTCCAGGGAGGCCTTCAGCTCGGGGCGCATCAGGTCGTCCTCGACGCCGAGCACCCTGCGCCCCTTGGAGCGGATCACCCGGCGCCGCACGACCCGGCCGGGGTCGACCGGGGTGGAGCGGTAGAAGGGGGCGGCCGCGGGGGCCCGCCAGTCGATCACCAGGGGGGCGTAGTCCTCGTCGAGGACGCCGATACGGCCGATGTGCAGGGTCTCGGCGATGTCGGCGGTGTTGTCGTCGCGCACGGCCCCCTCCGCCGGCTCCACGGCGGTGTAGGCGCCGTCGGGCCCCTTCTTGCCGTCCTTGCCGAGCAGCAGGTCGATCCGGCCGAAGAGGAAGTCCTCGAACTCGTTGTTGAGCCGGTTGAGGTGGACACCCGCGCGGAAGACCTGCGCGTCCCGCTCGGCCAGGGCGCCGGGCGTGCCGACCTGGCCGCGGCGGGCCGCGTCGCGCATGAGGAACTCCGCCTCGTGGATCTTCTCCTCGAGGCGCCGGTACACCCGGTCCAGGTGTGCCTGTTCGACGCTGATCTCCCGGTCGCGGACTGAGTCCTGAGCTGAGTCCTCGACCGGGCCGACCGCGGTTTCCTGCTGAGCCTGAGCGGCCACCGGGCCCCCTTCTGACGTGCTGGGCAGCCGTCAACCGTACGCGAAGGGGGCCCCGGGATGCGAGGGGCCTGCCCGGCGGGTACCGCGGGGCAGGCCCGGTCGCGCGTGTCGCGCGTCGGTCGTGCGTCCTTCGCGCGCGCGATCCGTCGTCCTACTTGGCGATCTCGACGAGCTTCTTGCCGTCGAAGGTCATGACCTCGAAGTGGTCGATGTCGTTCGGGCTGAGGGCCGCGCCGCCCTGGACGTAGAGCGGGTTCTTGGCCTGGTCGGTCTTGGCGCCGGGAAGGCCGTAGCCCCACTCCGGGACGGACCAGGACGAGACGGTCTCGCGCTCGCCGTTCTTGCCCACGGCGATGAGCGAGCACTTGTTGGGACCCGCCACGTTCTTCAGCTCGACGACGGCCTCGGTGCCCCAGGCCTTCTCCTGCGTGGCGACGGTCGCCGTGACCTTGGTGCCCGGGTCGGTGGCGGTGACCTTGTCGGAGAACGTCTCGAAGGCGGTCTTGGCGGGGTTGCCGTCCGCCAGGACTCTGGGGGCCTCGCCGCTGTCGCCGCCGCTGGTGGCCACCGCCACGAGCGGGCCTCCGATGATCAGCGCGGCCGCGGCGGCGATCATGTAGAAGCTGCGCCGGCGCTTCTGGGCGCGGCGGTCCGCGACCTCGTCGACGAGCTTCTCCACGAGCCGTGGGCCCGGCTTCGCGGACAGGGACTCACCGATCGCGGGCGTCCCGGAGCCCGGCAGGTCCGCGAGCGCGGCCAGCATCGGCTCCATCCCGGCGAGCTCGTCGAGCTGCTGCGCGCACCACTCGCAGCCGGCGAGGTGCGCTTCGAAGGCGGTCGCCTCGGCGTCGTCGAGGATGCCGAGGGCGTAGGCGCCGACGGTCTCGTGTTCGCTCGGGCTCGGAGATCCCACAGATCCCTGCATGGGGCCAGACATACCCGGCCCACCTGCTCCGAACCCCCCGTAAATGCTCATCACGCCGTCACCCCCCGCTCTTCCAGAGCCAGCTTCATCGACCGCAGGGCATAGAAAACCCGTGAGCGAACGGTGCCGCTGGGTATACCCAGCGTCTCGGCCGCCTCATTGACGGTACGCCCCTTGAAGTACGTCTCGACGAGCACCTCCCGGTGCGCCGGGGTCAGGTCGTCGAGCGCGTCCGACAGCGTCATCAGCCACAGCGCCTTGTCGATCTCGTCCTCCGCGGGGATGACCTCCAGCGGCGACGGGTCGACCTCCTGCGGCCGGGCCTGCCGGCTGCGGTGGCCGTCGATGACGATGCGGCGTGCGACCGTCACCAGCCAGGGGCGTACCGATCCGGTCGCTCGATTGAGCTGTCCGGCGTTCTTCCAGGCACGGATGAGTGTCTCCTGCACGACGTCCTCGGCGCGCTGCCGGTCTCCGGCAACCAGACGCAGGACATACGCAAGGAGGGGTCCGGCATGCTCCCGATACAGAGCACGCATCAGCTCCTCATCAGGCTCCGAGGGCTGGGACATGCGATGTCGGGCCCTCGATCCACGTTCATTGGCCACGGCCGCATCCTTGCGCACGCCCACCTCCGGTGTCCGGGGGTTCCCCCGAGTCGGTCGCTCCACCACCGGTACGGAAGCGGCCCGTTGAGTGTTCAAACCGAGCCGACAGATTTCTTCCGGGTGTCGTGACGAGGGGGACAAGAGAGCACATTCCCGCCCCTCTTCCTTTACATATCCGCCACATAGTCAAGGCGCGCGCGCTGCCCGGCGAGCCGGGAAGGTAAACGGCGTGTAATCGAAATCACTTCGACACCGCCGTCACGAACACGGCATACCGGACGGCGAGTTGGGCGCCGACGGGAGAAGGAACCGCGGGTGGACGCGCGTTGATGGCCTTCGACCACGTGTCGGAGAGTCGAACTGACGCCCAGTCGGGCGGTGGACGAACCACCCGTGGGGAAGGCTCACAGACCCCCGCGGGAAGACGAACAGGTCCCGCCGGCAAGGCGGACGGACTCCGCCGGGAAGAGCCGAGGGCTCGTCGAGACGAGCGGAGGGTGTGTCAAGCGCGGGTGAGGGCGGCCCTTTTGCGGTGCCGGGCGACCCGCTCCCGGTTGCCGCAGACCTCGCTGGAGCACCAGCGCCGTCGGCGCCCGCGGGACGTGTCGACGTACACGATGGGGCAGTTGTCCCCCGCGCACTGCCGCAGCCCCGCCCGCGCGGCGGGGTCGGTGAGCAGTTCCACCGCGTCCCGGGCGACCGCGGCGAGCAGCGCGGCGCACTGCGGGGGCCCGTCCAACCTCCGCACGAGCGTGCCGTCTTCGCCTCGTACGGCACGGGGGGCCGGGGGTGCGGCGCGGGCGACGTCGTTGACGTGGGCGAGGGCGAGATCGTGCGGGCGCACGTCGCCGGACAGCCACGCGTGCACCAGCCGGCCGACGCTGCCCCGCAGTTCCCTGAAGGCGATCGGCCAGGACGGATCGGCGTGGGACAACGGGGTGCCCGGCGGGACGAGGCCCGAGCCGGCGATCCACGCGCACAGCGGCGGAAGCGCGTCCAGCCGTTCCAGGGGGTGGGTGGTGGCGAGGAGGTCCAGGCAGATCCGTCCGGCATCGAACCGCAGGTCGTAGGTGGACGGGGGCGTACCCAGTGCCATGTGCCTGTCACCACCTAGGGAAGGCTCCTCGGGAAGCGTTCCCTTCACAGTGCCGGGTGCGGCCCGGGGGCGGAACCCCCCAAGCCTCGCCCAGCCGTCCAGCCGTCCAACCGCGGGCAATCGTGCCGCCAAGGGCGGCACGGGTGGGCGCGGGCGGCACCCCGCGAACGCCGGGCTGCGCGGCCCACCCCCCGGCAGCGGCACCGGACTCGCGGCCCATCCCGGCAGCAGACCCCCGGTGAGGCACCCGTCCAGGCGGCAGCGCCGGGCAACCCCTGGCCAACCCGCTACGCGTCCGCGCCCTGCCCGTCCGCGCCCTGCCCGTCCGCGCCCTACGCGTCCGCGTACTTCGCGTCGGCCGCCGGATCCAGCGCCAGCCGGTACCCCC
The DNA here is from genome assembly GCF_044548445.1 of Streptomyces sp. NPDC052016. Classification (NCBI taxonomy): domain Bacteria; kingdom Bacillati; phylum Actinomycetota; class Actinomycetes; order Kitasatosporales; family Streptomycetaceae; genus Streptomyces; species Streptomyces sp. NPDC052016. Next base: position 79,186 of record NZ_JBIUBX010000016.1, on the reverse strand, counting down.
GCTTCACCACCGTCTGGATCAGCTTCGGCGCCCCCAGTGCCGTCCGCAGCCGCGCCATCGCCGTCTCGACGGCGTGCTCGTCGCGCCCCGCCCCCGGCAGCGCCCGCAGCAGGTCGGCCCGCGGCACCACCCACCCCGGCCGCCGGGACAGAGCCCGCAGCAGGGACATCCCGGCCGGCGGTACGGGCTTCAGGCAGCCGTCGACCAGGACCGCGTGCCCCCGGATCTCCACCGTGTGCCCGGCGATCGGCAGCGAACGGGCCCGTGCGGGCAGCTCCTTGCACAGCAGCTGCACGAGCGGCCCCAGCCGGAACCGCTCGGGCTGGACGGTCTCCACGCCCCGCGCCTGGAGCGGCAGCGCGGTCACCGGGCCGACGCAGGCCGGCAGCACGTCGTGGTGGAAGGCGGAGAGCAGGTCGGGCAGCAGCCCCCGCTGCTCCGCCCGCGACAGCAGCGAGGCGGCGGCCGGCGCGCTGGTGAAGGTGACGGCGTCCACCCCGCGCGAGACGGCGGCGTCGAGGAGCCGGTCGAGGGGCGAGACGTCCTCCGGTGGCATCCACCGGTACACGGGCACGCCCACGACCTCCGCTCCCCCGGCCCGCAGCGCCTCGACGAAGCCGGGCAGCGGCTCCCCGTGCAGCTGGACGGCGACACGACGGCCGTCGACGCCCTCCTCCAGCAGCCGGTCGAGCACCTCCGCCATGGACTCGCTCGACGGTGACCAGTCCTCCGTCAGGCCCGCCGCGCGGATGGCGCCCTTCACCTTGGGCCCGCGCGCGAGGAGCTCCACGTTCCGCAGGCGGGCGAGCAGTTGCTCGCCGAGCCCCCAGCCGTCGGCCGCCTCCACCCAGCCGCGGAAGCCGATGGCCGTGGTGGCCACGACGACGTCCGGCGCCTGGTCGAGGAGGTCCTTGGTGGCGGCGAGCAGTTCGCTGTCGTCCGCGAGCGGCACGATCCGCAGGGCGGGCGCGTGCAGCACCGCCGCCCCACGCCGCTGGAGCAGCGCGCCGAGCTCGTCGGCCCGGCGCGCGGCGGTCACGCCCACGGTGAACCCGGCGAGGGGCCCGTGTCGCTCGGCGTCCTGGACCGCGGCCGTGCTCTGGTCCGGTACCTGCTGTTCCTCTTGCATAACTCTCGTCCCGCACTCGAGTCGTGACACCTACATGAGGTGGTGTTTCACCTGCATGCCGATCGAGCCTGTCAACGGTGCGTGACAGGCTCGGTTCGGCTTCATGTCACCAGTGTTACGTCACACCTCGGCGTAGCTGAGCTGCGGCTTCGCCTCGGAGGTGGCGCCGGAGGCGGTGATCCGGCCCGCCGGGCGGCGAAGGTATACGGCCCAGGTGACCGCGAAGCAGGCCGCGTAGAAGGCGAGGAAGGCGACGAACGCGCCGGTGCCGGAGCCGTAGGAGAGGAAGGACTGGCGGAAGGCCATGTTGATGCCGACCCCGCCGAGCGCGCCCACCGCGCCGATGAGTCCCATGGAGGCGCCGGACAACCGCCGGCCGTGGGCGGCGGCCGCCTCGCCCTCCAGCCCCTTGGCGAGGGCCTTCGCGTGGAAGATGCCGGGGATCATCTTGAACGTCGACCCGTTGCCGAGGCCGCTGAGCACGAACAGCACCACGAAGACGGCGACGAAGAGCGGCAGCGACTTCTGCATGCTGGCGAAGATCAGGATGCCGGTGGCGACGGCCATGCCGACGTAGTTGTAGAGGCTGATGCGGGCGCCGCCGTAGCGGTCGGCCAGCCAGCCGCCGAGGGGGCGGATCAGGGAGCCGAGGAGCGGGCCGATGAAGGTGAGGTAGGCCGCCTGGAGGGGCGTACGGCCGAACTGGGTGGTCAGCACCTGGCCGAAGGCGAAGCTGTAGCCGATGAACGAGCCGAAGGTGCCGATGTAGAGGAAGGACATGATCCAGGTGTGGGCGTCCTTCGCGGAGTCGATCGCGGCGCCGGTGTCGTTCTTCACGGAGGACAGGTTGTCCATGTACAGCGCGGCGAGGGTCGCGGCGATCAGGATCAGCGGGATGTAGATCCCGAGCAGCACGCGCGGGCCGCCGCCGGCGCCGATGACGGCGAGGCCGGCGAGCTGGAGGACCGGTACGCCGATGTTGCCGCCGCCCGCGTTCAGGCCGAGCGCCCAGCCCTTCTTGCGGAGCGGGAAGAAGGCGTTGATGTTGGTCATGGAGGAGGCGAAGTTGCCGCCGCCGATGCCCGCCAGCAGGCCGATCAGGAGGAAGGTGTTGAAGGAGGTGCCCGGCTCCATCACCGTGAACGCGGCGACCGTCGGGATCAGCAGCAGACCGGCGGAGACGATCGTCCAGTTCCGGCCGCCGAAGATCGCGACGGCGAAGGTGTACGGCACCCGGACGACGGCCCCGACCAGCGTCACGATCGACGTGAGCAGGAACTTGTCGGCCGGCGTGAGGCCGTACTCCGGGCCCATGAAGAGCACCAGCACGGACCACATCGTCCAGATCGAGAAGCCGATGTGCTCGGAGAGGACGGAGAAGAGGAGGTTGCGGCGGGCGATCTTCTCGCCCTTCTCGTTCCAGAAGGTCTCGTTCTCCGGATCCCACTCCTCGATCCAGCGGCTCCCCCGCTTCGGGGCGGTCGGGGGTGCGGCGGCTGTACCAGGGGCTGTCATGACGCCTCCACGTGCTCCGGGGCTCGGGTGGTTCGCGGTGATGAGCGGTGATGAGTCCCGAAGGTAGGGAGGGCGCGTTTCCGGACTGTGCCTGTGAGTGACCGGAAGGGAACGTTGCTCTCACGTCGGGCGGGGGCGGGGTGAGAGGTTCCGGGTGGGGCCGGCGGCCCGGGCGGGCCGTCGCGGGGGTCCGGGACCCGGTGGGAATCCGCGGGCGCCGCACGGCAGCGGGCGACGCCCCGCAGGTCGGCTCCAGCGTAGACGCTCCCCCACGTGGACGATGTCCTACGTATCCGTGGAGGTCAGGTTCATGTCTATGGCGGGTATCCATGCCCCGGCAGGCCGCTCGAGCCACGACTCGGCCGAAGCGAGTTCGGCCGCCGCCCGGCGCAGCGCGTCGAGGGCCGGATGGACCAGCCCCTTGCGCCACACCAGCGAGACCGGGGAGAGGGGGACCGGGTCGACGAGCGGCCGCAGCACCGTCCCGGGCATGGCCGGAAAACCCACCACCACGAGGATCGGATGGGGCTCCTTGGCCATGATGCGCTGGAACTCCTCGATCCCGACGGCCAGCGGCGCGGGCGGGGCGACCTCGATGCCGCGCCCCTCGAACAGCAGACGGCCCAGGTCGGTCCACTCCGGCGTCCGTGGATTGCCGGCGCCCGCGTACACGCTCTCCCCCACCAGCGCGCCCAGCGGCACCTGCGCCGACGCCGCCAGCCGGTGCCCCTCGGGCAGCAGGACCGCCATCGGCTCGCAGCGCACGAGCTGGTGGTCCAACCCGGCCCGCAGGGCGGGGTCCAGGCCCGCGTACCGGCCGAACGACGCGTCCAGCCGGCCCGCGACGATCTCCCCGGCGGCGCCCGTCAGACCGCTCTCGTAGCGGGCCATCAGCTCCAGCTCTGGAGCGAGTTCACGGGCCCGGTACAGCACGCGGCGGCCGGTCTCCAGGCCCGGGGAGTTCAGGTCGACCAGCAGCGGGCGGGCCTGGCGGAACGCGGCGAGCAGGTCGTCCTGCGCCTGGAGCACCCTGCGCGCGTGGGGCACCAGCCGGTCGCCGTCCGGGGTGAGCGTCACCTGCCGGGTGGTCCGCACGAACAGCTCGGCGCCCAGCTCGCGCTCCAGCCGCCGTACGTCCCGGCTGAGCGCCTGCTGGGCCACGTAGAGGCGGGCGGCGGCGCGGGTGAAGTGCAGTTCCTCGGCGACGGCGAGGAAGGCGCGCAGGAGCCGGGGATCGAGGTGAGCGGACATCCGGCGAACTTACATCACAGGTGCGTGAATCGGCGCGGAGAAGGTGTTGGACCCCTTGATCACCGGCGGGTGACCGTAGGGACATGCCGCCGTCACCGCCCGACCGGGCCCCGCTGCTCACGCTCACCGCCGACACCCTCGTGGCCGTCGACTTCACCCCCAGAACACGCACCGATCCCCGGACCCGAACCCGCACCCGGTCCCCCGGCCCGTACCGGCGACTGCTCGCCATCCCCGGAGCCCGCGCCTTCACCGCGGGGAACCTCCTCGCCCGCCTGCCCATGGGCATGTTCAGCGTGAGCGCGGTCGTGATGATCGCCGGTACGCGCGGCTCGTACGCCCTCGCCGGCGCCGTCACCGCCGTCGGACTCGCCGCGACCGCGCTGGTCGCCCCGTGGACCGCGCGGCTCGTCGACCGGTACGGACAGGCCCGGGTCGCCGTCCCGGCCACGCTGTTCGCGGCCCTCGCGAGCCTCGCCCTGGTGCTGTGCGTGCGGTACGGCGCCCCGGACTGGACCCTGTTCGCCGCCTACGCGGCCACCGCGACGACGCCCAACACCGGCGGCATGTCCCGCGCCCGCTGGGCCCACCTGCTCAGGGACGACCCCTCGGGCGCGGCCGCCCTGCACACCGCGAACTCCTTCGAGCAGGCCGTGGACGAGCTGTGCTTCATGCTGGGGCCGGTCCTCGCGGCCTTCCTGTGCGGCGCGTTCTTCCCCGAGGCGGGCACGCTGGTGGGCGCGGTGCTGCTGGTGGTGGGCATCCTGCTGTTCGCCGCCCAGCGCTCGACCGAGCCGCCCCCGCACCCCCGCACGAGGGCCGCGTCGCCCCTCCGCTCCCCGGGCATACCCGCCCTGCTCGTCGTCTGTCTCGCGCTGGGGGCGGTGTTCGGGGCGACGGAGGTCGTCACGATCGCGTTCGCGGACGGGCGCGGGCACGCCGCCGCGGCCGGGGTCGTGCTGGCGCTCCAGGCGGCCGGTTCGTTCGCGGCCGGCCTGGTGTACGGGGCGGTGCGGCCGTCCGGGCCGACCGCGCGGCGCCATCCGTGGACCGTGGCGGCGATGACCGCGCTGCTCACCCTCCCGCTGCTGGCGGCCACCACCGCCGGCTCGCTCCCGCTGCTGGCGGCCGCACTGCTCGTCGCCGGGATGGCCACCGCCCCGACCATGGTCACCACCATGGCCCTCGTCCAGGAACGCACCCCCGAGGGCCGCCTCAACGAGGGCATGACCCTGGCCGTGACGGGCCTCCTCGGCGGCATCGCCTGCGGCAGCGCGGCCGGCGGCTGGACGGCCGAGCACGTCTCCCCGACGGCCGGATACGCCGTACCCGTCACAGCGGCCGCGCTCGCGCTGCTGCTCTCCCTCGCCACCTCCGACCGACCGGGCGACGGCCACCCGCATCCCACCGGACACGACCACCACCTCCGCTCCCGGCCGCGGGCCGATTCACGCACGCCCCATTGACGGCCGCACGCCGGCCACCTACCTTCGCCCGTCGAAGCGCTTCGACGTCACGCATCGAATCGATTCGATCGACACCGCGTGACGACCGTTCCTGCCCGAAGAACCATCCGGCTCCCGTGGAGGCAAGGTTGACGGCACGAAGGCGTGTGGTGGCGAGTGCGGCGGCGGCCCTCGCGGGGGCCCTGTTCCTGGCCTCCTGCGGTGACTCGGACGGCGGCGGCTCCTCCGACGCCAAGACCCTGCGACTGTGGCACTACGAGGCTCCGAACAGCGCGATGGGTGTCGCCTGGGCGGAGGCGATCAAGGAGTTCGAGGCCACGCACCCGGGGGTGAAGGTGAAGTTCGAGGAGAAGAGCTTCGAGCAGATCCAGAAGACCGCCCCGATGGTCCTGAACTCCTCCGACGCCCCCGACCTCATGGAGTACAACAAGGGCAACGCGACGGCGGGCCTGCTCTCCAAGCAGGGCCTGCTGACCGATCTTTCGGCGGAGGCGACGAAGCGCGGCTGGGACAAGCTGCTCAGCGCGGGCGTGCGCACCACCAGCCAGTACGACACCGACGGCGTGATGGGCTCCGGCAAGTGGTACGGCGTGCCCAACTACGCCGAGTACACGATGATCTACTTCAACAGGGACCTGTTCGCGAAGTACGGGATCCCCGAGCCGAAGACGTTCGACGACCTGATCTCGGCGATGGACACCTTCGTCGACAACGACGTCACCCCGCTCGCCAACTCCGGCGCCGAGTACCTCGCCCAGCAGTACGTCTACCAGCTCGCCCTCTCCAAGGCCGACCGCTCCTGGGTCGACTCCTTCGAGCTGTACAAGGGAAAGACCGACTTCCACGACGCGGCCTGGACGCACGCGGCGGAGACCTTCGCCGACTGGGTGAAGAAGGGCTACATCGCCAAGACCTCCAGCGGCACCAAGGCCGAGCAGGCCGGCGTCTCCTTCATCCAGGGCGAGGCGCCGATCCTGTTCTCCGGGAGCTGGTGGTACGGCCGCTTCCAGGACGAGGCGACGTTCGACTGGGGCACCACCCTGTGGCCCGGCTCGAACCTCACCCTGGGCTCCGGCGGCAACCTGTGGGTCGTCCCCAAGAGCGCCGGGAACAAGGACCTCGCGTACGACTTCATCGACATCACCATGTCGAAGAAGATCCAGAACCTGCTCGGCAACAAGGGCGGCGTCCCGGTCGCGGCGGACGCCACCGCCATCACCGACCCCAGGGCCAAGGAGCTCATCACCCACTTCAACACCCTCTCCGACCGCGACGGCCTGGCCTTCTACCCCGACTGGCCGGTCCCCGGCTTCTACGACGTCCTCGTCTCCGAGACGCAGAAGCTGATCACCGGCAGCGCGCAACCGGACGCCTACCTGGACGCGTTGCAGGAGGCGTACGACAAGGGCGCCCCGAAGCGGTGACGACGACCCTCGAGCGGGGCGGGCGGGTGACCGGAAAGCAGGACCGGGCCGTTCCCCCGCGCCGCCCCCGTGACTCCTACGCGCTGTTCCTGCTCCCGGGCGCCCTCGCCTTCCTCGCGGTCGTCGTCGTCCCGTTCCTGATGAACACGGGCGTGAGCTTCACCGACTGGCAGGGCGTGGGCAGCCCGGACTGGTCCGGGCTCGCCAACTACCGCGAGCTGATGGACGACTCCGAGTTCTGGGCGTCCTTCCGGCACAGCCTCTTCATGGTCGTCGCGATGGCGGTGGTCCCCACGGCGATCGGGCTGGTGCTGGCGGCCGCCCTGTTCGACTACGTGGGCCGGCACTTCGGCACCACGATCACCGCCGTCCTGCGCGCCTGCTTCTACCTCCCCCAGGTCCTGCCGATCGCGGTCGCCGGCATCGTCTGGAGCTGGATCCTCGCCCCGGAGAACGGCTCCCTCAACGAGGTCCTCGAGGCGATCGGCCTGGGCTCCTGGCAGCAGGACTGGCTCGGCGACCCCGACCTCGCGCTGTACAGCGTCATGGGCGTGATGGTGTGGGTGCAGATCGGCTTCCCGCTGGTCGTCTTCATGGCGGGCCTGCAACGCGTCGACCCGCAGCTCCACGAGGCGGCGGAGCTGGACGGCGCCGGCTGGTGGCGCCGCTTCCTGCACATCACGCTGCCGCAGATCCGTCCGGAGATCTACGTCGTGCTGACCTGGTGCACGATCGCCGCGCTCAAGGTGTTCGGCGCGGTGTACGTCCTGACCAAGGGGGGTCCCGGCGGGGCGACGAACGTGCCGTCCTACTTCTCCTTCACCACGTTCTTCGAGAAGACCCAGGCCGGCTACGGCGCCGCGATCTCCACCGTGCTGACCGTGATCATCCTCGCCCTGTCGCTGCTCGGGCTGAAGCTGCAGACCCGCGCGGAGGACGCGGAGGAAGGGGCGCGCACATGACCGCCGTCCGTCGCTACCCGGTCCTCGTGGCCCTCTGTCTCGCCGCCCTCTTCATGGTCGTCCCGTTCCTGATCGTGGCGGTGAACGCGGTCAAGTCCCCGGCCGAGTACGCCCAGAACGGCCCGCTCAGCCTCCCCGACGGCCTCTACCTGGACGGCCTGAAGGACTTCTGGGAGCGCGTCGACTACAGCCAGAAGCTCGTCAACTCGGTCCTGATCAGCGGCTCCGTGGCCCTCCTCGCGGTCGTCCTGTCGGTGCTGAACGCGTACGCGATCGGCATCGGGAGGATCAGGGGACGCGCCTGGGTGCTGGCCTTCTTCGTCCTGGCGAACATGCTGCCGCAGGAGGCGCTGGTCTACCCCGTCTACTACCTGAGCAAGCAGGCCGGCCTGTACGACACCCGGCTCAGTGTGATCATCGTCTTCACGGTGATCCAGGCCGCCTTCGGCACGTACCTGCTCTCCTCGGTGCTGGGGCAGTTCCCCCGGGAGATCATCGAGGCCGCGCGGATCGACGGCGCGAGCACGTGGCAGGTCCTGTGGCGGATCGTCGTCCCGGTCAGCCGCCCCACCCTCGGCGTCCTCCTGGTCTTCTTCTTCGTCTGGACCTGGAACGAGTTCCTGCTCCCGCTGGTCATGCTGATCTCCAACGACAACCAGACGGTGTCGGTGGCCCTCGGCGTCCTGCAGGGACAACGCCTGATGGACGCCACGATGACCAACGCGGCCGCGCTGCTCGGCGTGCTCCCGGCCCTCGTCTTCTTCCTCGTCTTCCAGCGGACGCTCACCCGCGGCATCGCGGTGGGAGCCGTGAAGTAAGGACCCCCCACATGAAGTTCACCGACGGTTACTGGCTGCTGCGCGAGGGCGTCACGGCCTCCTACCCGGCCGAGGTGCTCGACGTGAGCGAGTCGGACGGCGTACTGGAGATCCACGCGCCCACCCGGCCCATCCGCTCGCGCGGCGACCTGATGACGGGACCGGTCATGACGATCACCGCCCACACCCCGATGCCCGACGTCATCGGCCTCACCCTGACCCACCTCACCGGCGAGCAGCCGCGCGAGCCCTCCTTCGACCTCACCGCGGGTGATGCCGCTCCCCAGATCTCCTACGACGACGGGCACGCGACCCTCACCTCCGGCGCGCTGTCGGTACGGGTGACCCGAGGAGGCCCCTGGCACGTCGAGTTCCTCGCGCACGGCCGTACCCTCACCTCCAGCGGTCACCGGAGCATGGGCATCATGCGGGACGCGACCGGCGCCCACCACCTGCGCGAACAGCTCAACCTCGGCGTCGGCACCAGCGTCTACGGCCTCGGCGAACGCTTCGGCCCGCTGGTGAAGAACGGCCAGGTCGTCGACATCTGGAACGCCGACGGCGGCACCGCCACCGAACAGGCCTACAAGAACGTCCCCTTCTACCTGACGGACGCGGGCTACGGCGTCTTCGTCGACCATCCGGGCAAGGTCTCCTTCGAGGTCGGCTCGGAGACCGTGTCGCGGGTGCAGTTCAGCGCCGAGACGCAGGAGTTGACGTACTACGTCATTCACGGCCCGACCCCGAAGGACATCCTGCGCAGGTACACGGCCCTCACCGGCCGCCCGGCGCTCCCGCCGGTCTGGTCGTTCGGCCTGTGGCTGTCGACGTCCTTCACGACGTCGTACGACGAGGAGACGGTGACCTCCTTCATCGAGGGCATGCGGGAGCGCGAACTCCCGCTGTCCGTCTTCCACTTCGACTGCTTCTGGATGCGGGAGTTCCAGTGGTGCGACTTCCGGTGGGACCCCCGGGTGTTCCCCGATCCGGAGGGGATGCTGGCCCGGCTGAAGGCCAAGGGGCTGCACGTGTGCGTGTGGATCAACCCGTACATCGCCCAGCGGTCGCCGCTGTTCGCGGAGGGCAAGGCGCTCGGGCACCTGCTGAAACGGCCCGACGGCAGCGTCTGGCAGTGGGACATGTGGCAGCCCGGCATGGCGCTCGTCGACTTCACCAGCCCGGCCGCCCGCGACTGGTACGCGGCGAAGCTGGAGGCGCTGCTCGCGCAGGGCGTCGACTGCTTCAAGACCGACTTCGGCGAACGGGTCCCGGTCGACGTGGTCTGGTCCGACGGCTCCGACCCGGAGCGGATGCACAACTACTACACCTACCTCTACAACCGCACGGTCTTCGACGTGCTGCGCAAGCAGCGCGGTGAGGGCGAGGCGGTCGTCTTCGGGCGGTCGGCGACGGCCGGGAGCCAGAAGTTCCCGGTGCACTGGGGCGGCGACTGCGAGGCGACGTACGAGTCGATGGCCGAGTCGCTGCGCGGCGGGCTCTCGCTGGGCCTGTCCGGGTTCGGCTTCTGGAGCCACGACATCGGCGGCTTCGAGGGCACGCCGACGCCCGCGCTGTTCAAGCGGTGGCTGGCCTTCGGGCTGCTGTCGTCGCACAGCCGGCTGCACGGCTCCTCCTCGTACCGGGTGCCGTGGCTGTTCGACGAGGAGTCGGTGGACGTGCTGCGCCACTTCACCCGGCTGAAGCTGCGGCTCATGCCCTACCTGTACGAGGCCGCGCGCGTCGCCCACGAGGAGGGGACGCCGCTCATGCGGGCGATGGTCCTGGAGTTCCCCGACGACCCCGGCTGCGCCCACCTGGAGCGGCAGTACATGCTCGGACCGGATCTGCTGGTCGCGCCCGTCTTCGACGACGAGGGAGACGTCACCTACTACGTCCCCGAGGGCACCTGGACCCACTACCTCACCGGGCGCACGGTCACCGGCCCGCGCTGGGTGCGCGAACGGCACGACTTCCTCAGCGTGCCGCTGCTGGTCCGGCCCGGCACGGTCCTCCCGGTGGGCGCGCACGCCGACCGGCCCGACTACGCGCACGCCGACGGGGTCACCCTGCGCGCCTACGGCCTCCGGCGCGGCGGACGGGTGACCGTGCGGGTCGGGGAGGCCGTCTTCACGGTCGTCCGGGAGGGCGACACCCTGCGGGCCTCCGCGGGCGATCCCTCGGCTCCGTGGGCACTGGCGGCCGGGGACCGGGTGGCGCGGGCCCGGGCCGGCACCGGATTCCTGACCCTGGAGCTGGACTGATGGTGAAGATCACCGACGTGGCCCGGCGCGCCGGGGTCTCCCCCAGCACCGTGTCCTACGCGCTCAGCGGCAAGCGCCCGATCTCCGAGGAGACCCGGCGCCGCGTCGAGGACGCCATCCGCGAGCTGGGCTACCGTCCGCACGCGGGCGCCCGCGCCCTCGCCAGCAGCCGCTCCAACGTGCTGGCGCTGGTGGTGCCGCTGCGGGCCGGCATCCACGTCCCGGTCGTGATGCAGTTCGCGGTGTCGGTGGCGGTGGCCGCCCGCCGCCACGACCACGACGTCCTCCTGCTCACGCAGGAGGAGGGCGAGGAAGGCCTGCGCAGGGTCGCCGACACCGCGCTGGTGGACGCCCTGATCCTGATGGACGTCCAGCTCCGCGACCCCCGGCTGACGCTGCTGCGCTCCCTCGACCGACCGTCCGTGATGATCGGCTTCCCGCACGAGGCCGCCGGCCTGACCTGCATCGACCTCGACTTCCGGGCGGCGGGCGAGGCCTGCGTGGAGCACCTGGCACGGTTCGGGCACCGGGTGGTGGCCCTGGTCGGCTCGCCGCCGGAGGTGTACGTGCGGGGGACGGCGTTCGCGCAGCAAGTGGTGCAGGGGTTCACCGAGGCCGCCGACCGCGCCGGTCTCGCCACCGCCGTCCACCCCTGCGAGGCCACGCCCGCCGCCGCCCGCCGGGTGGCGGAGCGGCTGCTGCGCGAGCAGCCGGCGCTGACCGGTGTCGTCGTCCACAACGAGGCGGTGCTGGAGCCGCTGATCGACGCCTTCGAACAGCTGGGGCTCCGGGTGCCCGGCGATCTGTCGGTCACGGCGATCTGCCCCGACGAGCTCGCCGAGAGTTTGCGCGTGCCCGTCACCTCGATCGCGCTGCCGGCCGCGGAGGTGGGCACGCGTGCGGTCGAGCTGCTGATGGCCAAGCTGGCCGGTGACGAGGTGCCCGAGGCGACCTTGTTGCCGCCCCGGCTGACGCAGCGGGCGAGCACGGCCCCGCGCCCCTCCTGAACCATCCGGCGGTGAACCGCCCTTGCCTGCACCGCCCTGACCCGCACCTCCCCGTCCCGCACCGCCCTGTGTGATCCGCCCTGTGTGCAAGGCCCTGTCGCAACGAGACGTCGAAGGAGCCGTGACGTGAAAGGCAGACGAAGAAGCCGCAGAACCCCGCTCGTCCTGGCGTTCGCCCTCATCGCCGGTCTGGGAGCCGCCGTCCCCGCGGCGGCCGACCCGGCCCCGCCCCCCTTCCGTAACCCCGCCCTCTCCGTCGACCGCCGCGTCGACGACCTCCTCTCCCGGCTCACCCTCAGCGAGAAGATCTCCCTCCTCCACCAGCACCAGCCCGCCATCCCCCGCCTGGGCATCCAGTCCTTCCGCACCGGCACCGAGGCCCTGCACGGCGTCGCCTGGCTCGGCGAGACCACCGTCTTCCCGCAGGCCGTCGGTCTCGCCTCGACCTGGGACCCGGAGCTGATGGAGCGGGTCGGCTCGGCGGTCGGCGACGAGGCCCGCGGCTTCCAGCAGGAACGCCCCGACGGCTGGGGCCTCAACCTCTGGGCCCCGGTGGTGAACCTCCTGCGCGACCCGCGCTGGGGCCGCAACGAGGAGGGCTACAGCGAGGACCCGACACTGACGGGCGCCCTGTCGACGGCGTACGGGAAGGGCCTGACGGGCGGCGACCCCGACCACCTCAAGACCGCGCCCACCCTCAAGCACTACCTCGCCAACAACAACGAGTGGCACCGCACGACCACCTCCTCCGAGCTGCGCCCGCGCGTGGCCAAGGAGTACGACGAGGCGGCCTTCAGACCGGCGATCGCGGCGGACGCGGCCACGGGGGTGATGTCCTCGTACAACCTGGTCAACGGCCGGCCCGCGACGGTGAACCCGGACCTGAACGACGTCGTGCGGAGCTGGACCGACCGTGATCTGCTGAACGTCACCGACGCCTTCGCCCCCGGCAACCTCCCCGGCGACCAGCGCTACCACCCCACCCTCGCCGAGGGCGACGCGGCCGCGTTGAAGGCCGGCATCGACAGCTTCACGGACAACGGCGCGGACCCCGGCCCGACCGTCGGCGCGATCACCTCCGCCCTGGAGCAGGGTCTGCTGGCCGAGTCGGACATCGACACGGCCGTCTCCCACATCCTCTCCGTGCGGGTCCGCCTCGGCGAGTTCGACCCGGGCGGCGGCAGGTACGGGGCGATCGACAAGTCGGTGATCGACAGTCCCGAGCACCGCAGGCTGGCCCGCGAGGCCGCGACCGAGGGCGCGGTCCTCCTCAAGAACCACCGGAACGCCCTCCCGCTGAACGCCTCGCACAAGGACGTCGCCGTCGTCGGCCCCCTCGCCGACACCCTCTACACCGACTGGTACTCGGGCACCCTCCCCTACGCCGTCACCCCGGCCGACGGCATCGCCGCCAAGCTCGGCACCGACGTCACCACCAGCGAGGGCGTGGACCGCGTCACGCTGAAGGACACGGCGACGGGCAGGTACGTCACGGCGGGCACCGGCACGGCGGGCGCGGCACTGAAGGAGAGCGCCCAAGCGCCGACCACGGAGGCCCAGTTCGACGTGTTCGACTGGGGACAGGGCTTGCTCACGCTGCGCTCGGCGGCCAACGGCCGCTTCGTCGGCTACAACTGGTCGAACTTCGTCAACGACCAGGTGCAGCCGGGCGGCTGGTTCGTCCAGCAGCTCTTCCGGCTGGAGGAGCAGCCGGACGGCACGCACCTCCTGCGGTACGCGGGCTACGAGACGGAGGAGCCCTGGTGGTCGAACCCCGTCTACCTCGGCCCGACCGGCGCGGACGGCACCCTCGGCCTCGTACCGAGGGAGCAGGCCGCGCACTACGCGAAGGACGTGGTGCGCAGCGGCCTTCAGGAGGCCGTCGCCGCGGTGAAGGGCAGGGACACGGCGGTCGTCGTGGTCGGCTCCAACCCCTCCATCAACGGCCGTGAGGCCCACGACCGCACCGACATGTCCCTGGCCCCCGCTCAGGAAGCCCTCGTCGAAGCGGTCCGCAAGGCCAACCCGAACACCGTGGTGATCGTCGAGAACAGCTATCCGACCACCCTGGGGAAGCTGCAGCAGCGGGTCCCGGCCCTCCTGTGGACCTCCCACGCCGGCCAGGAGACGGGCAACGCCCTGGCCGACCTCCTCTACGGCGACGCCAACCCCGCCGGCCGCCTCACCCAGACCTGGTACCGCTCGGAGGCGGACCTCCCGTCCATCCTCGACTACGACATCATCAAGTCGGACCGCACCTACCAGTACTTCCGGGGCCGTCCCCTCTACCCCTTCGGCCACGGCCTGTCGTACACGACCTTCCGCTACGGCGAGCTGCGGCGCGTGACCGACGGCTACGAGGTGCAGGTCACCAACACGGGCAGCCGGGCCGGCGACGAGGTGGTCCAGCTCTACGTCCACCAGCGCGTCTCCCGCGACGAGCAGCCGCTGAAGCAGCTGAAGGCGTTCCAGCGGGTGTCGCTGAGGCCGGGCGAGACGAAGCCGGTCCGCCTGAAGCTGTCCACGTCCGACCTCGCCCACTGGGACGTCACCCGTTCGAAGTGGGTGGTGGAGACGGGCACGTACGACATCATGGTCGGCGCCTCCTCCTCGGACGTCCGCGCCGCCACGACCCGGCAGGTCAGGGGCGAGACCATCCCGCCCCGCGACCTGTCGAAACCGACCCGCGCCGAGAACTTCGACGACTACGAGGCAATCCGCCTCGTCGACGAGTCCAAGGCGCGCGGCACGGCGGTGGAGTCGACGGCCGACGGGGCCTGGCTCCGCTTCAAGGACGCCCGTCTGTCGCCGGGCGCCGGCCGTCTCACCGCCCGTGTCGCCGGCACGGTCCCCGGCACGCTCGAAGTCCGCCTCGGCTCCCCCACCGGCCCGCTCGCCGGCACGGCCCGCACGGAGGGGACGGGATCGCCGTACACCTACGACACGGTCACCGCGAACCTGTCACCGGCGGCGAAGGGCCGCACGGACGTGTACCTGGTGGTGAGCAAGGGCCTGCGCCTGTCGACGTTCACCCTGGGGTGAGAGGCCCCGTCACGACAGAAGCCCCGCTGCTCGCAAGCAGCGGGGCTTCGCCCACATGGGATGAGGGGGCCTGGGGGCATACCCCCAGAAGTACCTCCATCTGGTGGAGATGGCGGGAATCGAACCCGCGTCCAACGGTGCGGAACCAGGGCTTCTCCGTGTGCAGTTCGCTGTGCTTTTCTCGGCCCCGGCGATCACGCGAACAAGTCGCCGACGGGCCCAGTCACTGTGTGGTTTCCCTCTTCACCCCGTGACCGGGATCAAGGTTTAGTTCCCTAGCTGATGCCAGGATCCGGGTCGGGAACGAGCCCGGGCTGACACTCCCTTAAGTAAGGGGCAGTTGCCTAGCTACCTGATCAGGCAGCGAGGGCGAACTGCGTCGCCTTGGGAGAATCGCTCTTAACAGTGGCGATTATTTTTTTCGGCCTGTGGTTTACGAGATCATGGCCGCTTCCTCGACACGCTTCCCCTGCTTCGACAGCCGCTGTCGAAACCGATCATCCCCATGTTGATTTTTCAATCCCTCCGGAGAGGGGCCTGTGCCCGCTGTGGGGCACGGCTGCCATCGTACGTGACCAACGCACATCGGTGCCAGCCTATTCCCGCCGGGCGGTGAGCGGCCGGCGAGCCGCCGGTGAACGGCCGGCTACGCGCCCCGCTGCCGGCGCTTCGCCGCCGCGATCGCCCGATCGGTGTCCCGGCGGTCCTGCTTCTCCCGCAGGGTCTGGCGCTTGTCGTACTCCTTCTTGCCGCGTGCCAGCGCGATCTCGGCCTTCGCGCGGCCGTCCTTGAAGTACAGGGCGAGGGGCACGATCGTGTGACCCGTCTCCTCCGACTTCACGGCCAGCTTGTCGATCTCCTCCCGGTGCAGCAGCAGCTTGCGCTTGCGCCGCGCCGAGTGGTTGGTCCAGCTGCCCTGGCTGTACTCGGGGATGTGGGCGTTGTGCAGCCAGGCCTCGCCCCGGTCGACCTGGACGAAGCCGTCGACCAGCGAGGCACGGCCCTGCCGCAGCGACTTCACCTCGGTGCCGGTGAGCACGAGACCGGCCTCGTAGGTGTCGATGATCGCGTAGTCGTGCCGCGCCTTCTTGTTCTGCGCGATCATCCTGCGCTTGCCGCCCTTCTCGCCGTCCTTGGCTTTGGCGGCCGTCCCGCCCTTCTTGGGCTGGGACTCCTTCGGTACGTACATTCCCTTGCTCATAGTCCCGCCATTTTCGCACCTGGAGGGGGCCGGAGGGAAAGCCGATTACGCCGTGACCGGGAGGGCGCTCAGGAGGCGTCGCCGAGCCCGCTCAGCACGGTCTCGGCCTGCTGGAGCGCGCTGTCGCCGGCTTCCACGTCCGGGGTGATGCCGGTGCCGTCGACGGCGCGGCCGGACGGGGTGCGGTAGTGCCCGACGGTCAGCTCCGCGACGGAACCGTCGGGCAGCCGGCTCGGCATCTGGACGGAGCCCTTGCCGAAGGTGCGGGACCCCACCACGACCGCGCGGCTGCGGTCCTGCAGGGCGCCGGTGAGCAGCTCGGCCGCGCTCATGGTGCCCCCGTCGACGAGCGTGACCAGGGGTCTGTCGGTGTCGCCGCCCGGCTCCGCGTGCAGGGCACGCTGCTCGCCGTCGACGTCGTAGGTGGCGACGAGGCCGCCGTCGAGGAAGACGGAGGCGGTGGAGACGGCCTCGGTGACCAGGCCGCCGGAGTTGCCGCGCAGGTCGAGGACGATCCCGGCGCCGGCCGGGGCGTCGCGCACGGCGGTGCGGACGCTGTCGCCGACGCCCTTGGTGAAGGCGGCGACGGCAACGACGGTGACGTCCGGGGCGAGGGTGCGCACGGTCACCGAGTCGGTGGACAGGCGCGCCCTGCGCAGGGTCTCGCTCCACGCGCGCGTGCCGCGCTCCAGGCCGAGCCGGACGGTGGTGCCGGCGGGCGCGTCCGTGGCGTCACCGCGCAGTAAGGAGACCACCTCGGTGACCGGGCGGCCGTCGACCGCCCGCCCGTCGACGCTGCGCAGCCGGTCGCCCGCGCGGATCCCGGCGGCGGCGGCCGGCGACCCGGACCGTACCTCGGTGACCTCGATCCGGCCGTCCCGCTCGCGCCGCGCCTGAAGGCCGACGCCGGTGTACTGCCCGTCGAGGGACTCCGCGAACTCCTCGTACTCGCCCTCGGAGTACACCGCGGCCCAGCGGTCCCCGCTGCGGCTGACGGCGCGCTCGGCGGCCTCCAGGGGTGACTTCCCGGCGGCCATCGCCTCCTCGGCCGCCTTCCTCACCGCCTCGGGGTTGCTGGTGGGGGCGGTCGCGCGGGCCCGCTCGGACGTCGCCCTGCGGCCGCCGCCGTCCCCCGGCAGCGCTCCGGTCGCCGCGCCCGCGACGAGCACGCTCGCGAACACCAAGGTCAGGGCGGCCCCGCGGCCGAAGCGGCGGGACGGACAGAACGGGTCACTGCCTGACATGGCGGTGAGTCTAGGGGAATGCGAAGGGGGCGCACGGCCGCTTGACCGTACGCCCCCCTTGGCATGCGTCACACCTTCAAGTACTTGCGCAACGCGAAGAACGCGGCCAACGCGGGCATCAGAACGCTCGCGGCCAGGATGAGCGGCAGCTTCGTGAACACGGCGTCCCAGCCCACGAAGTTGATGAGGTTCAGCTTCTCGGACAGCGCCATGCCGTGGTCGATGGTGAAGTATCGCCCGATGACCAGGAACGTGCACGCCAGCGCACCTCCGATCAGCCCTGCGACCGCGGCCTCCGCGATGAACGGCGCCTGGATGTAGAAGCCGGAGGCGCCCACCAGACGCATGATCCCGGTCTCCCGCCGACGGCTGAACGCGGAGACCCGCACCGTGTTGACGATCAGCAGCAGCGCGACGATCAGCATGAGCGCCATCACGCCGAGCGCGGCGCGGTTCATCAGGTTCAGCAGCCCGAAGAGGTTGTCCAGGATGCCCTTCTGGTCCTGCACCGACTGCACACCGTCACGCCCGTCGAAGGCGGTCGCGATGACCTGGTACTTCTCCGGGTCCTTCAGCTTGATGCGGTACGACTCCTGCATCTGGTCCGGCGTCAGCGAGCTGGCCAGCGGGGAGTCCCCGAACTGCTCCTTGTAGTGCTTGTACGCCTCGTCCTGCGACTCGTGCGTGACCGTGTCGACGACCGACATCTTCTTGAGGTCGGTGAGGATGTCCTTCTTCTGGTCCGTGGTGACCGCGCCCTTGGCGCAGTTGGGGTCCGACTCGGCGTCACTCTTGTTGCAGAGGAAGATCGAGACGTTGACCTTGTCGTACCAGTAGCCCTTCATGTTGCTGACCTGGTCGCTCATCAGCAGCGAACCGCCGAACAAGGCCAGCGACAGGGCGACGGAGACGATGACCGCGAACGTCATCGTCAGGTTGCGGCGGAGACCGACACCGATCTCCGACAGAACGAACTGGGCGCGCATGGCGGCTTGTTGTGCCTTTCCGTGGATCTCGGTGCGGTCAGTGCTGGTAGCCGTAGACGCCGCGCGCCTGGTCGCGGACGAGGCGGCCCTTCTCCAGCTCGATGACGCGCTTGCGCATCTGGTCCACGATGTTCTGGTCGTGCGTCGCCATCACCACGGTCGTACCGGTCCGGTTGATCCGGTCGAGCAGCTTCATGATGCCGACGGAGGTCTGCGGGTCGAGGTTGCCGGTGGGCTCGTCGGCGATCAGCAGCTTGGGCCGGTTCACGAAGGCCCGCGCGATGGCCACGCGCTGCTGCTCACCGCCGGACAGCTCACCGGGCATCCGGTCCTCCTTCCCGCCGAGCCCGACGAGATCGAGCACCTGCGGCACGGACTTGCGGATCTCGCCGCGCGACTTGCCGATGACCTCCTGCGCGAAGGCCACGTTCTCGGCGACCGTCTTGTTCGGCAGGAGCCGGAAGTCCTGGAAGACGGTCCCCAGCTGGCGGCGCATCTGAGGCACCTTCCAGTTGGAGAGGCGTGCGAGGTCCTTGCCCAGGACGTGCACCTGACCGTGGCTGCACCGCTCCTCGCGGAGGATCAGCCGCAGGAAGGTGGACTTTCCGGAGCCGGAGGACCCCACGAGGAAGACGAACTCGCCCTTCTCCACCTCGAGGGACACATCCCTGAGTGCGGGGCGGCTCTGCTTGGGGTAGACCTTGGAGACGTTGTCGAATCGGATCACGGATGCACCACGGGTAGCCGGGGGTAGATGAGCGTGACCATACGCGAACCGGGCACGCATCCGCAGTCACCGGTTGCGGTTGCGCGGAGGTTGTGCCCATTTGTACCGAGCGGGCTGTGAAGGGGGCTGCGGAAAGCGCCCGCGCAAGCTCCGGGTGAACCTGGCACAGTGGGAGGGGGAACGTTCGCGCCTCCGCGAGCGTTGTGTACGTGGAACCGGTGCAAGGAGGGCGAGCGCATGACGTACGACCGGCTGGTGTGCGCTAACTGCGCGGCGCCCGTGAGCGAGGGCCGGTGCCCCGTGTGCCGCGCGAACCGCGAGCGGCTGCAGCAGGAGAACTTCTTCGCGGGACTCAACCCGACGGCACTGATCGCGCTGCTGGCGGTGCTGGTGGCGGCGGTGGCGCTGCTCGCGCACCAGACCGCATAGCCGTACACCGCGCAGTCGTACGACGGACGCGGGACGGTACGGGCTGACGACGCCGAAGGGCCCGGAGCGGGGAGCTCCGGGCCCTTGTGCATGCTCACGTACGGGCGTACGGGTACCGCTACCCTCAGGCAGCGGCCGCGCCGCGGCCCTCGACGAGGCGCGGCAGCACACGGAAGCCGATGCCGCCGGCGATCATCGTGGCAGCGCCGATGATCAGGAACGTGGTCTGACCGGCACCGGTCTCGGCCAGCTCCTTGCCACCGCCCTGGGCGGCCGCGTCGGAGGTGGAGTCCGAGGTATCGGTCAGCGCGGAGCTGCCGACCTCCTGGGTGGAGGTGCCGTCGGTGTCGGGACCGGAACCGCCGGTGGAGCTGGTGCTGCCGCCGGTGGAGCTGGTGCTGCCGCCGGTGGAGTCGCCGCCGGTCGTGGAGCTGCCACCGGTGCTGGAGGAACCGCCGCTGTTGCCGGAACCGCCGTTGTTGCCCGAGCCACCGCTGTTGCCCGAGCCACCATTGTTACCGGAGCCGCCGCTGTTGCCCGAGCCACCGTTGTTACCGGAACCGCCGTTGTTGCCGGAACCGCCGTTGTTGCCCGAGCCGCTGCTCTCGTTGCCCGCCGCCGCGTTGCCGCTGCTCTCGTTGCCCGCCGCAACGTTGCCGCCGGCCTCGTTGCCGGCGGCCACGTTGCCGCTGCTCTCGTTGCCGGCCGCCGCGTTGCCGCCAGCCTCGTTGCCGGCGGCCACGTTGCCGCTGCTCTCGTTGCCGGCGGCCACGTTGCCGCTGCTCTCGTTGCCCGCCGCCGCGTTGCCGCCGTTCTCGTTGCCGCCGTCGGTGCAGACGACGATGGAGCAGTCGTCGTTACCGCCCGAGGTTCCACCGTCCTCACCGTCGAGCGTCTCGACGAGCCCGCTGAGGCCCCCGTCGTTCGTGTCGGCCGAAGCCACGCCCGCCACCGTCAGCGAGGCGCCCGCGGCGATCACGGCGCCCGCGGCTATGCGCGCGATCCGAACGCGCGTCTTCTTGGTCATATGGTTGCTACCCCCAGTAGCCGAATCGTCGATGAGGCCGCGCTCGGGGCCGTGATCGACGGAGGTAGCTCAGATCCAGCAAGGCCCCCGGTTCACATGCGCCCCAGAGATACGCATGCCACACTTCACCCTTCCGATTTTTCAAAGCAACGTCAAGGTCATTGCGTGCGCAATGTCCAAATCGCCGCGCTTTGCCGGGCGTTGAATATGTGAGTGTGATGTAGAACCCGGAAAAAAGGCAACCGCCCCCGGATCGGGGGCGGTTGCCTTATCGACAAACCTACTTCTCCTGCTGCTTGCGCCAGCGAATTCCGGCTTCCAGGAAGCCGTCGAGCTCACCGTTGAACACGGCCTCGGGATTGCCGACTTCGAACTCGGTGCGCAGGTCCTTGACCATCTGGTACGGGTGCAGGACGTACGAACGCATCTGGTTGCCCCAGGAGTTGCCGCCGTCGCCCTTGAGGGCGTCCATCTTGGCCTGCTCCTCCTGCCGGCGCCGCTCGAGCAGCTTGGCCTGCAGAACGTTCATGGCCGTGGCCTTGTTCTGGATCTGCGACCGCTCGTTCTGGCAGGAGACCACGATGCCGGTGGGGAGGTGCGTGATGCGCACGGCGGAGTCGGTGGTGTTCACACCCTGACCACCGGGCCCGGAGGACCGGTAGACGTCGATGCGCAGCTCGCTCTCGTCGATGTCGACGTGGTCGGACTGCTCGACGACGGGGAGGACCTCGACGCCCGCGAAGGAGGTCTGCCGGCGCCCCTGGTTGTCGAAGGGCGAGATGCGGACCAGCCGGTGCGTGCCCTGCTCGACGGAGAGGGTGCCGTAGGCGTACGGCACCTGCACGGCGAAGGTGGTCGACTTGATGCCGGCCTCTTCCGCGTACGAGGTTTCGTAGACCTCGGTCTTGTAGCCCTTCTGCTCCGCCCAGCGCAGGTACATGCGCTGGAGCTTCTCGGCGAAGTCGGCGGCGTCGACGCCACCGGCCTCGGCGCGGATGTTCACGAGCGCCTCACGGGCGTCGTACTCACCGCTGAGGAGCGTCCGGACCTCCATCTCGTCCAGCGCCTTGCGGACGGCGGCGAGCTCGGCCTCGGCCTCCGCGCGGGTGTCCGGGTCGTCCTCCTCCTCGGCCATCTCGAACAGCACGGCGAGATCGTCGATCCGGCCGCGCAGCGCGTCGGCCTTCCTGACCTCGGCCTGGAGGTGGGACAGCTTGCTGGTGATTTTCTGCGCCTCGTCCGGGTTGTCCCACAGGGACGGCGCGGCCGCCTGCTCCTCGAGCACGGCGATGTCTGCCCTCAGCTTGTCGAGGTCCAGAACGGCCTCGATCGACTCCATGGTCGAGGAGAGGGACTTGAGCTCTTCGGATACATCGACGACTGCCACGCCTCCAGCGTAACGGCTCCGCCAACCGAGCAGCGCCGGTCGTCGCGGCCGGTCCGTCCACCGGGCAACGCCGGTCGTCGCGGCCGGCCCGCCCACCGGTACGGACGCGCCCGCCCCGGGCGCTTCGCCCCCGTACCCCGGGCCTGCGGTCGGCCGCCACCGGAGTCGCCCCGCCAGGAGGCCCCCGACCCGCGTGCCGGCTGGAAGGCGGCCCCCGCCCAGGTGGCCCGCCCCTCGGCCGAGCGGGTCGGGGGTGAGCGCGGTCCGGGGGCTCAGGGGGCGGAGCTCCCTGGCGGGGTCGCCGGGGCGAAGCCCCTGGTGGTGGGGCGGGCAAGGGCGGCGGGGGCGCGAAAGCGCCGGTCAGGGCGGCGGGGGCGCGAAAGCGCCGGTCAGGGCGGCGGGGGCGCGAAAGCGCCGGTCAGGGCGACGCCGGCGCCGAGTCCCGCATGTCCTGGGGGCCCGTCCCGGCGTCGTCCCCCGACGTCGCCGCCCACGCGCCGAGGCCCACCGCCACCGCGAGCACGGCCGCCCCCGCGCCGAGCGCGACCCGGCGCCGCCGCGTGGCGGCCCGGTTCCGCGCCGATCCTGGCCGCGGCGCCCCGGCCGCCCGCGGCACCCGCGCGGTCCCGTGCGCGCCGCCCGCCAGCTCGTCCGGCGCCGGCACCCTCATCGACGTGTGCGTGTCCCGGTTGGAGTCCGGCTTGGCGCCGGGCACGAGCGGGACCGAGCCGCGCCGCGCCCGTCCGGAGGGAGCGGGGGACGCGGGGGTGGGCGTCTCCTGCGGTTCGCCCTCGTCCGCGGCCTCCGTCTCCGGCTCGTCCACGTCCAGCGGCGGCATGCCCGCCAGCGTCGGCAGCTGCTCCCGCAGCCGCGCGGCCAGCTCGGACGCCCGTAGCCGCGAGGCCGGCGCCTTCGCCAGGCACTGCACGATGAGCTGCCAGAGCTCGTCCGGGATGCCGGGCAGCGGGGCGACCGTCTCGGTGACGTGTCGGCGCAGTACCGCGCCGGGATGACCGCCGCCGAACGGGGTGAAGCCGGCCAGCAGCTCGTAGAGGACGGTCGCGAGCGCGTAGATGTCGACGGAGGCGCGGGGCGGGAGGCCTTCCACGATCTCGGGGGCGAGGTAGTCCGGGGTACCGATGATCTTCGTGGCGCGGGTCCGCTTCGGGGTGTCGATCAGCTTGGCGATCCCGAAGTCGGTCAGCAGCGCCCGGTGCGAGCCGCCGGGGCCCAGCGGGCCCTGCATGTCGAGCAGCACGTTCTCCGGCTTGACGTCCCGGTGCACGACCCCGGCCTTGTGCGCGGCGGCGAGCCCCTCGGCGACGTCCGCGACGATGGCGACCGCCGCCTCCGGCGCGAGCCGCCGCTCACGGTCCAGCCGCGTCCGCAGATCCGTGCCGCGGACCAGGTCCATGACCAGTGCGAGGTCGTTCCCGTCGACGACGAGGTCCCGTACGGAGACCACGTTCGGGTGCTCGAGGCCCAGCAGCGCCGTGCGCTCCTGCACGAAGCGACCCACCAGCTCCTCGTCGGAGGCGAGGTCCTCGCGCAGCAGTTTGACGGCGACGGGTCCGTCCGGCCCCTCGCCCAGCCACACCGTGCCGGCGCTGCCCCGGCCCAGGATCTGATGGGCGGTGTACCGGCTGCCGATCTTCCGTGCCAAGACTGCTCCTACCGACGCGTGTTGCCGACAAAAGTACGCGTCCGAAGAGCCGACCTTCACCGTGGAGGCGGAAATCACCCGCCGGATGTCGACAAATCCCCGAACTCACGGTCCGGTTCCGTCATCCGGCGGGCTCCAGCGCGTCAGGCTCCGCCGCTGGTGCCGGTGGTGGTGCCCCCGTCACCGCCCGAGTTCCCGCCCAGGTCCTCGATCCATCCGGCGAGGTCGCCGACCCACGTGGAGAGCTGGTCCCAGTAGCCCTTGCCGGTGCCGATCCAGTCCTGGAGCGGGGTGAACTCCCAGACCAGCCAGCCGGCCACGAAGAGGATGACGACCGTGAACAGGCAGCCCTTCAGGCAGCCGAGCCCGGGGATCTTCATCGGGTTGGCGCCGCGCCGTCGCGGCTCGCGCGGCTCCCGCGGCGGCCGGGGCTCCGGCGCGGGCCGCTGCGGCCTCTGCTGGGGCTGCGGCGCGTACCGCTGGGGCTGCTGCTGGGGCTGCTGGGGCGGCGCGTACGACTGCTGCTGCTGAGGTTGGCCGTAGCCCTGCTGCTGGGGCCTCGGCTGCTGCTGGCGCGGCTGCTGCTGCGGGCGGGCGACCTGTCGCTGGGGACGGCGGCGCAGCGGGTCCTCGTCGGGGTCGATGTACTGCACCTGGGTCTGCTCGTTGCGGTCCCGGGCCGCCCGCAGCTGGTTCTGCCAGGGGTGCGGCTGCTCGGGCTGCTGCCCGTGCTGTCCCTGCTGTCCTTGCGAGCCGGGCTGGTGCGACGGCACCGGCGGCAGAACGGCGGTCGGGTCGGCCGCGCCCGCCGGGCCCGAGGTGTGGGGCAGAACGGCGGTCGGGTCGGCGGCGCCCGGCGGGTTCCCGGGGCCGGAGGTGTGCGGCAGGACGCTGGTCGCGGCGTTCGGGTCGTAGGCGCCGGCCGGCGCGCCCGGCACGGTCGCGGGCGACGGGTCGGGCGCGAGCAGATGGCCCACGCCCTCGGCGGCGGCGATCTGCATCGAGTTGGCGTGCACCCCGACGCCCTCGGCGACGATGCGCAGCCCGCGCGCGAGGTTCTCGGCGCTGGGGCGCTCCTCGGGGTTCTTGCGCAGGCAGCGCTCTATGACCGTCCACAGCGGGTCGGGGACCGTGGACGGGCGGCGCGGCTCGGCGCTCAGGTGCTGGTGCAGGACCTCCAGGGCCGAGCCGCCGGAGAACGGCGGACGGCCGGTGACCAGCTCGTACAGCAGGATGCCCGCGCCGTAGACGTCCACGGCGGAGGTCTGCGGACGGCCCTCGGCGGACTCCGGGGCGACGTACGCGGGCGTGCCGACGAACTCGCTGGTGCGGGTCAGGCCCGGGGAGTCGGCGAGGCGGGCGATGCCGAAGTCGGTGAGCAGCGGGTGCATCTCGCCGCCGTTCTGCATGAGCAGGACGTTGGCCGGCTTCAGGTCGCGGTGGACTACGCCGTCGGCGTGGCTGGCGGCGAGGGCGTCGGCGATCTGGGCGGTCATCAGCGCTGCGCCGACCGGTGAGAAGGGACCGTTCTCGCGCAGGTAGCGGTGCAGGTCGGGTCCCTCGACGAGGTCCATGACCAGCGCCAGCAGATCGCCCTCGACGACGAGGTCACGGACCCGGACGATGTTCGGGTGCGTCAGGCGCAACAGCACGGAGCGCTCGCGCAGAAAGCGCATCACGACGTCGGGATCGCTCGCGAGCTCCTCCTTGAGGACCTTGATCGCGACGGTCTCCCCGGGCTGACCGGGCACGGCCGCCTCGGCGCCCGCGGTCTCGCGCTGGCGGGCTCGCCAGACGGTGCCCGTGGCGCCGCGTCCGAGCGGCTCCTCGAGCAGGTACTTGCTGCCGACTGGCCGCACGTCACGCGCTCCCTGCTGCTTGCTTGCCTGTGTTCAGGGCCCTGTACGGCCCCATGTTCCGACCCACTGTAGTGCGGGGCGATTCGAAGCAAAGGTTCGAAGGAAAGACGCTTTCGCCGCTCCCTTCGGTTTCCCGAGCCGGGCGTGACCGATCTCAACTGATCGCCGACGGCGTGTCCGCCAGGCACTTTTGCGGGCAGAGCCGACCAATCAAGATCACTTGTCCCGCGGTGGCGGGCGCGTTGTCAGTGACAGGTGCGAGGATGCGTGCAGTACTGGCCGACGTGCTCGTGCGGGGTGGGGGACGTCCGCGCCCGGGCAGAAGGGACCGCTGACGGCGATGCAGATCCGGCTGACCGTCGTAGACCCGACGTGCCCGCCCTCCCCCGCGCTCGACGCCGCTCGCGCGGGGGGACCTCGGGCCCGGGGCCGCGCCGCGAGCTGCGACGTGCTGGTCACGGCGCCCGCCGGCACGGCTCTGGCCGCGGTGGCCTCCGCGCTGGCCGCGGCGGTCTCCGGGGAGGTCGGCGCCGCCGTGTCCGCAGGAGCGCAGCCCGTGCTGTACGCGGGCGCGGAGCGGCTCGACGCCGGGCGGTGCACGCTCGGCGAGCCGCCGCTGATCGACGGCGCCGTGCTGTCCCTGGGCATCCCGGCCGATCCCGAGCCGCACCCGGAGGTCGACGACGCCCCGGCCCGGCTGGACGTGGTGGCGGGGCCCGACGCGGGCGGGGTCCATCTGCTGCACGGCGGCCGGGTCCGCGTGGGCCGCTCCGCCGACGCCGACGTCCCGCTCGACGACCCGGACGTCTCCCGTCTGCACTGCGAGGTGACCCTCGCCGCCGACGGCCGCGTCACGGTCGCCGACCTGGGCTCCACCAACGGCACCACCCTGGACGGCGCCCGCGTCCAGAACCGCCCCCTCCGCTTCGCCCCGGGCGCGCTGCTCCGACTGGGCGAGTCGGCCCTGCGGCTGGCTCCGCCCGGGGGACCGGGGGCCCCGGTGGCGACCACGCCCGACGGCGAGGGGCACGTCCGGGTGCCGTGCGGGGGCACGGCAGCCGGTGACGCACCTTCCGCACCTTCCTCGGCACCGGGCGCGGCACCCACGCGCGGGACGGTCGGCTCCGGCCCCCTCCCGGCGGGCGCGCCGGGCTCCCCGAGCGCGGGGCACGCCCGCGCGGCAGGCGGCGGCGGACGCACGGCCGAGGACGGCCGTACGACCGGCGCGGCGCGCGGAACCGGGACGGGCGGCCCCTCCGGCACGGAACCGGGATCGCATACCGGCGACGCCGCGCGCGCGACCGCCGGCGGCGACGCCACCGCCCCCTCGGGTTCCACCGGCCACGCCTACGGCACGGCCGGCTGGAGCGGCTCCGGCCCCGTCCGCGGCGATCGGAGGCACCAGGCCGGTGAAGCCGCCCTGGTGCCGGGCCAGGGCACCGCACCCCGCATCGAGAGCCGCGGGGAGCCGCGGCCCACGACCGCCGGCGAGGGCTCCCGGGACACCCACGGCGGCCGTGCGGGCCTCGGTTCCTTCCCGACGGCGTACGAGGCCCGCGGCCCGCACGCCTCCTCGGCCCCGGCCGCGACCGCCGCGGACTCCGCCGCCCCGCCGCCCTCCGGCGACGAGGGCGGCGGCACCGCGTCCCATCGCACAGGCACCCCCCTGCGCGGCACCGACGTCCCCCAGGGCCTCCGCAGGCGCGGGGGCCTGTCCGCGTGGGCGCGGCGGCTGACCGGCGGACGCGGCGGCGACCACCCGACGGACCAGCCGGGGACCTACGACGAGGAACCGGCGGGCCCGCAGGCGGCTCCGTCGGCCGGCGCGTCCCTCGTGCCGGACACCTGGCCGGACCCGGCCGCCCTGCTGCTGACCGCGCTCGGACCGGGCCCGCGTCTGTGGGAGCGCGGGCCCGGTCACCCGGAGGCGCTCGCGGTCCGGCTGGGCACGGCGGACCGGGCGGCGCCCGACGGTTCGGGCCTGCTGCCCGCCGTACCGGTGACCGTGGGGCTGCGCGAGGTCGGCGCGCTGGGCCTGGCCGGGCCGCGCCCCCGCCTGGCCGGGCTGGCGCGGTCGGTGCTGGCCCAACTCGCCGCGCTGCACTCCCCGGACGCCGTGGAGATCGTGCTGATCAGCACGGACCGCGCGCGTTCCGACGAGGAGCGCACCGCCGAGTGGGCCTGGCTGGGCTGGCTCCCGCACCTGCGCCCCGGGCACGGCCAGGACTGCCGCCTGCTCCTCGCCTACGACCGCGACCAGGCCACGGCCCGCGCCGACGAGCTCCTGCGCCGTCTGGAGGACCACCTCGCGGACGGCACCGGCGCGCCTCCCGCGCCGGTGCCCGCGCAGCGCGGCACCGCCCGCCGGCCCTCCTGGGCGCGGGCGGACGACACCCCGGACGGCTTCCCGGGCCCGTACACGGTCGTCGTCGTGGACGGCGACCCGGGCGGCGCCGACCTGCGTGCGGCGGTGGCCCGGCTGGCGACGGCGGGTCCCCGGGCCGGCATACACGTCGTGTGCCTGGCCGAGACGGCGGCCGCCTCGCCCGCGTCGCCGGTGACGGAGACGTACGAGGCGGCCTGCGCGGCGGCGCCGGCCTTCCGCGCGTGCGGGGCGGTCGCCCTGCTCAGCGGGGACGTGGCGACCGCGCTGCGGCTGCTGCGGGTCGCGCCGGCCGGGTCGGAGCCGGAGCGGCCCGGACCGGTGGGCCATGGCACGGTCGGTGCCGTGGACGCGGTCTCCCCGGCCTGGGCGGAGCGTTTCGCGCGGGCGCTCGCCCCGCTGCGCCCGGACGGCGCGGGCGCCGGCGAGCGGCACCCGCGCGTCTCGGCGCCGCTGCCCCAGTCGGCCCGGCTCCTCGACGAACTGGGTCTCGCCCGGGCCACCCCGAACTCGTTGATGGCCCGCTGGGCGGACGCGGCGGACGACACCGCGGCGCTCGGCGGCCGGGCCTGGGCCGTGCTGGGCGCCGGACCGCGCGGCCCGGTCACCGTGGACCTGCCGGCCGAGGGGCCGCACCTGCTGGTCGAGGGTCCGGCCGGCAGCGGGCGCACGGAGCTGCTGCGGGCGGTCGTCGCCTCGCTGGCCGCCGCGGAGCGCCCCGACCGGCTGGGCATAGTCCTGCTGGACGGCCGGGACACCGTGGGCAAGGGCGGCGGGGGCCAGGGCGACGGCCTGCGCGTCTGCACCGACGTACCGCACGTCACCACGCATCTCACCGCGAACGACCCGGTCCGCATGCGGGAGTTCGCGCAGTCGCTGAGCGCCGAGCTGAAGCGGCGGGCCGAGCTGCTCGGGCTGTCCGACTTCGCCGAGTGGCACACGCACCGCGCGGTCTCCGGCCGCATCGTCCCGCAACGGCAGCCTGGTGGCGGCCCGGGATCCGGCGCCGCCGACCTCGACGCCCCGCCCAGTTCGACGCTGCGCCTGCGCCCCGGCGCGGCGGCCCGGCGGCGGACGGAGGCGGCGCCGCCGCTGCCCCGGCTGGTGGTCGTCGTGGACGACCTGGACGCCCTGGTCTCCCCCGCCCTCGGCTCGCCCGGCCGGCCCGCCGCGGGCTCCGTCATGCGCGCGCTGGAGGCGGTGGCCCGCGACGGCGAGCGGCTCGGCGTGCACCTGGTGGCGGCCGCCGGCCCGGGCGGCCGTACGGCCGAGTCGGAACCGGCCCGTCAGGCCACGCTGCGCATCACCCTCGACGCCCCCGGCTCGGGCGCCGACGAGCCGGCCCCCGGCCGCGGCCGTCTGAAGAGCGCGGACGGCCGCCTCACCCCCTTCCAGGGCGGCCGTGTGACGGGCCGTATCCCCCGCACGGCGACCCTGCGCCCCACGGTGGTGCCCCTGGAGTGGGCGCGCATGGGCGACCCCCCGGCCCGCAGGCCGGTACGGGAGCTGGGCAACGGACCGACGGACCTCGCCCTGCTGGCGAGCGCACTCGAACGGGCGGCACGGGAGGTGTCGGCGGTGGAGGTGCCGTCGCTGCTGTAGGCACGGGTGTTTCCGGCACCGCCCCTCCCCGTGCCCGTTCGCTCCGCAATTACGACGCGGTCACGATCGCCCACTTGACACCGCACGCGTACTTGCCGACCTTGCACACCCGGCGTAGACCAGTGCCCACGGGACAGCGCTCGAACGTTCGACGAGGACGAAGAACGGGGCAGTGATGCGCAGCACGAGCAACACCATCCGGACACGCAGGACCGTGAAGCAAGCCGCCGCGCTCCTGGCGGGAGCCCTGGCGCTCTCGCTCACCGCGTGCGGCGGCGACGACGACAAGAGCGGCGGCGACGAGAGCAGTCCGGCCAAGGAGCCGGGCAGCACCCTCACCCTTCCCCAGCTGGACGGCACGACGCTCGAGGTCGCCGCCGTGTGGACGGGCGCCGAGCAGGCCAACTTCAAGAAGGTCCTGGCGGAGTTCGAGAAGCGGACGGGCGCCAAGGTGACCTTCGTGCCCGCGCAGGACCCGATCATCAACTTCCTCGGCTCGAAGGTCGCGGGCGGACAGCCGCCGGACATCGCGATGCTCCCGCAGCCGGGCGCCATCAAGCAGGCCGTGGACAAGGGGTGGGCCAAGCCGCTCGGCGCCACCGCCCTGAAGGAGCTGCAGAAGAACTACTCCCAGGGCTGGCAGGACATCGGCAAGGTCGGCGGCAAGCAGTACGGCGTCTACTACAAGGCGGCCAACAAGTCGCTGGTCTGGTACAACGCCCAGGTCCTCGAGAACGCGGGCGCGGCCGAGCCCAAGACCTGGGACGAACTCCTCACCACCGCGCAGACGGTGTACGACTCCGGTGTCACCCCGTTCTCCGTGGGCGGCGCCGAGGGCTGGACGCTGACCGACTGGTTCGAGAACGTCTACCTCTCCCAGGCGGGCCCGGAGAAGTACGACCAGCTCGCGAAGCACGAGATCAAATGGACGGACCCCTCCGTCAAGGACGCCCTGACCACGCTCGCGCAGATCTGGGGCAAGAAGGACTACGTCGCGGGCGGCGCGACCGGCGCACTGCAGACGGACTTCCCGGCCTCGGTGACGCAGACCTTCACCGGTGGCGACCAGCCGAAGGCGGGCATGGTCTACGAGGGCGACTTCGCGCAGGTCAACATCGTGCAGGCGGGCGCGAAGGTCGGCACGGACGCGAAGGTGTTCCCGTTTCCGAAGGTCGGCGACACCGCGCCCGTGGTCTCCGGCGGCGACGCGGCGGTGATCCTCGAGGACTCCGAGGGGGCGCAGGCGCTGGCGACCTTCCTCGCCTCCCCGGACGCGGCGGCCGTCCACGCGAAGCTGGGCGGCTACCTCTCGCCGAACAAGAACGTCGACTTCTCCGTGTACCCGAACGACGTGCAGCGCACGATCGCCAAGTCGCTGATCGAGGCCGGCGACGACTTCCGCTTCGACATGTCCGACCAGGCCCCGCAGGCCTTCGGCGGCACGCCCGGCAAGGGCGAGTGGAAGGCCCTGCAGGACTTCCTGAAGAACCCGACGGACGTGGCCGGCACCCAGGCGAGGCTGGAGTCGGACGCGGCGGCGGCGTACGGGAACTGAGCCGAGATGAAGTCGGCCGTGGCGGCGGGGGCTCCCGGAGCCCCCGCCCCTCCTCACTCGCGCAAGAGCGTGACCGGCACCCGGAAGACGGTGGCAGCGCTGTTCCTGCTGCCGGCCCTGGTGCTGCTGGGCGCGCTCGTGGTCTACCCGATCGGGTACTCGGTCGTGCGCAGCTTCTACGACCAGTCCGGCGACGGGTTCGCCGGAGTCGACAACTACCGGGCCCTGTTCACCGACGACGGCATCCGTACGGCGCTGAAGAACAACGTGATCTGGGTGGTGTTCGCGCCGACGGTCGCGACCGTGCTGGGTCTGATCTTCGCGGTGCTGACCGAACGGGTGCGCTGGGGCACGGCGTTCAAGCTGGTCGTCTTCATGCCGATGGCGATCTCGATGCTCGCCGCAGGCATCATCTTCCGCCTGGTCTACGACCAGGACCCGGACAAGGGCGTCGCGAACGCGGTGTGGGTCGGTGTGCACGACACGTTCGCGCAGTCCTCGGCGTTCCCGAAGGCTCACCCGGGACGCGAGTCGCCGCTCCGGCCGGAGGGGGGTGGCGCCTTCATCACCAAGGAGCCCGTCCGCGCGGGTGAACCGGTCTCCCTCCCCCTGGTCGGCGTGGCCCCGGACCTGATGCCCGACAGCGCGGAGACCGCCGTCCGGGCGCGGCCCGAGCCGGGCACGGTCACGGGCACGACCTGGCAGGACTTCACCCGCGGCAAGGGCGTCGGCACCCTCGGCGCCCCCGACCCGTCCGAGCTGGGTTATGCGGGCATGCGGATCGAGGCGGTCAGGGACGGCAGGGTCGTCGCGTCGACGACGGCCGCCGGCGACGGCACGTTCACGCTCCCCGAGGCGGCCGACGGGGCGCGGCTGCGGCTGCCCGCGAGCAACTTCCAGGAGCCGTACAACGGGCTGGACTGGCTGGGCCCGTCGCTGGTCACGCCGGCGATCATCGGGGCGTACATCTGGATGTGGGCGGGCTTCGCGATGGTGCTGATCGCGGCCGGGCTGGCGAGTGTGCCGCGGGAGCTGATGGAGGCGGCGCGGGTCGACGGGGCGAACGAGTGGCAGGTGTTCCGCAGGGTCACGGTGCCTCTGCTGGCGCCGGTCCTCGCGGTCGTCGTCGTCACCCTGATGATCAACGTCCTGAAGGTGTTCGACCTGGTCTTCATCATCGCCCCCGGCTCCTCCCAGGACGACGCCAACGTGCTGGCGCTGGAGCTGTACCGCAAGGGCTTCTCCGAGGACCAGCCCGGTATCGCCAGTGCCATCGCGGTGTTCCTGCTGCTGCTGGTGATCCCGGTGATGTGGTTCAACATCCGTAGGCTCAGGCGGGAGGTGCGGCGATGAGGACCTCCGCCGGGACCGTGCGGGCGAAGCAGTCGCCGGCCGCGAGGATCGTGGAGAAGCTGGGCGGCGGTCTGGTCCGCGTGTTCCTCGTCGTCGTCGGACTGTTCTGGCTGGTGCCGACCATCGGCCTGCTGATCTCCTCGCTGCGCTCGCCGGAGGACATCGGCGCGAGCGGCTGGTGGAAGGTGTTCACGGAGCCGTCCCAGCTCACCGTGGACAGCTACGAGAAGCTGCTGGAGAACGGCGACATCACCGACTCGATCCTCAACACGGCGCTCATCACGGTGCCGGCGACGGTCCTGGTCGTCGTCATCGGCTCGCTCGCCGGGTACGCGTTCGCGTGGATGGAGTTCCCGGGCCGGGACTGGTGGTTCCTGGGCGTGGTCGGCCTGCTGGTGGTGCCCGTGCAGGTGGCGCTGATCCCGATCGCGGAACTGTTCGGCGCGGTCGGGCTGTTCGGGTCGATCCTGGGTGTGATCCTGTTCCACGTGGGCTTCGGCCTGCCCTTCGCGGTGTTCCTGCTGCGGAACTTCTTCGCGGAGATCCCGCGCGAACTGCTGGAGGCGGCCCGTCTCGACGGCGCCGGCGAGCTGCGCCTGTTCGTGCGGGTCGTGATGCCGCTGGGCGGTCCGGCCATCGCCAGCCTGGGCATCTTCCAGTTCCTGTGGGTGTGGAACGACATGCTGGTGGCGCTGGTGTTCACCGACGCCGGCAGCCAGCCGATCACGGTCGCCCTGCAGACGCAGGTTCGGCAGTTCGGCAACAACATCGACGTGCTGGCGCCCGGCGCGTTCCTCTCGATGGTGATCCCGCTGGCGGTGTTCTTCGCGTTCCAGCGGCAGTTCGTGTCCGGCGTGATGGCCGGCGCCGTCAAGTAGACGGCGGGGCAAGGGGGGTGGGCCGTCACCGGCCCGCCCCTCACCGTTCACCCGCTGTCCCCCGGATGCCGTAGGCGAACGTAACCAACTCACTCCATCGGCCGTTGCCGGGCAGAACGCCCGCGCCGACCCATGGATGTGCCGTGCCCAGGTTCAGTGTCATCGTCCCCGCGTACCAGGTTCAGGCGTACCTGCACGAGTGCCTCGAATCGGTGCTGTCCCAGTCGTACCCCGATCTCGAGGTGATCGCCGTCGACGACGGCTCGCCGGACGCCTGCGGCGAGATCATCGAGGAGTTCGCGGCACGCGACCCGCGCGTGCGCCCCCTGCACCTGCCGGAGAACGTCGGGCTCGGCCCGGCGCGCAACGCGGGTCTGGCCGAGGCCACCGGCGACTACGTGCTGTTCCTGGACTCCGACGACACCCTCACCCCGGACACGCTGGAGGCGATCGCCGACCGGCTGAAGGAGACCGGCGAGCCGGACGTCCTGATGTACGACTACGCCACCACGGACTGGACGGGCCGGGCGGAACGCAACAAGTTCGCCGAGCACCTGACCGAGCAGGGGCCCGCCCCCTTCCGGCTGGAGGACCGGCCGGGCCTGCTCAGGGTGCTGATGGTGGCCTGGAACAAGGCCTACCGGCGGGAGTTCGTCACGCGGACCGGCCTGACCTTCCCGCCCGGCTTCTACGAGGACACCCCGTGGACGTACCCGGCGCTGATGGCCGCCGAGTCGATCGCGACCCTGGACCGGGTCTGCGTGCACTACCGGCAGCGCCGCCGGGGCAGCATCCTGTCCACCACCAGCCGCCGGCACTTCGACGTCTTCGACCAGTACGACCGGGTCTTCGCGTTCATCGCGGAGCGGCCCGAACTCGCCCGCTGGCGCCCGCTGATGTTCCGCCGCATGGTCGACCACCTCACGACCGTGTTCACCAGGCCGGGGCGGCTGCCGCACGGAACCCGCGCCGAGTTCCTGCGCAGGGCCCGCGCCCACTCCCGCCGGTACCGCACCCCCGGGGCGCCGGTGCCGCTGCGCACCCGGCTGCGTCACACCCTCGTCCACCTCGGCCTGCACCGCACCTACCGGGCCCTCCAGGCCGCCGCGCGGCTGCGCCGCCGCACGGCCAAGCTGACCGCGAAGCTCACCCGCGCCCTGCGCGCGGGGCTGCTCCAGGCGCACTACCGGATCCAGCTGCGCCTGCCGCTGCGGGCCGACCGGGCCGTCTTCGCCGCCTACTGGGGCCGTGGCCACGGCTGCAACCCGGGCGCGCTGGAGGCCGCGTTCCGCACCTTCGCGCCGCATGTGCGTACGGCGTGGATCGCCCGCCCCGAGCACCAGCACACGATCCCGCCCGGCCCGCGCCCCCTGCGCCCCGGCACCCCCGCCTACTGGACGGCGCTGGCCCGCTCCAAGTACCTGGTGAACAACGTCAACTTCGACCGCCGGCTGGTCAAACGCCCCGGCCAGGTCTTCGTGCAGACCCAGCACGGCACCCCCCTCAAGCACATGGGCCTCGATCTCCAGGAACACCCGGCCGCCGCCCGGGACATGGACTTCGAGGAACTGCTGCGGGGCGTCGACAAGTGGGACTACGTGCTGTCCGCCAACCGTCACACCACCCTGACCTGGGAGCGCGTCTACCCCGGCGGCTACACCACGCTGGAGTACGGCTACCCCCGCAACGACGTCTTCCAGCGGGCGACGGACGCGGACGTGGCCCGTCTGCGCGAGGAGCTCGGCGTCCCCCGTGACACGGTCGCCGTCCTCTACGCGCCCACGCACCGCGACTACCGGCGCACCCAGCGCCCCGCTCTCGACCTGGAGCGGTTCGTACGCCGGCTGGGCTCCCGCTTCGTGATCCTGGCCCGCGCCCACTACTGGCAGCCCGCGGCCCTGCCCGCCGACGGCCACGTCATCGACGTCACCGGCCACCCCAGTGCCGAGTCCGTCTGTCTGGCCTCCGACGTCCTGATCACCGACTACTCGTCGATCATGTTCGACTACGCCAACCTCGACCGCCCGATCGTCCTCCACGTCCCCGACGACGACTGGGCTGCCTACGAGGCGGCCCGCGGCACCTACTTCGACGTGCGGGCCTGCCCGCCTGGCGCGGTCGCCCGCAGCGAGGACGAGCTGATCGACATCTTCGCCACGGGCCACTGGCGCGGTTCCCGCTCCGCCCAGCTGCGCGCCGCGTTCCGCGAGCGGTTCTGCCCGTACGACGACGGACGGGCCGCCGAGCGCGTGGTCCGGCACGTCGTGCTGGGCCAGACGGGGGTGCCGGCCGTGGTGCCGCTCTCCGAGCGCCGGCCCGTGCCGTCGGTGGCCTCGGCGCACCCGCGTCCCCCGCTCGCCACCGTGCCCCAGCCGTCCGGTCCCCTCACCGTCACCGCCGCCGAGAACCGCCGTTGAGGTCCGCCGGCCGCGACGGCGCCTGAGCAGGACCCGCAGGACCCTCGACAGAGAAAGAGCAGAATGCCCCGCTTCAGCATCATCGTCCCGTCCCATGGGGTCGCCGGCCGGCTGTCCCTGGCGCTGGACTCCGTCCTCGCCCAGTCCTTCGGCGACTTCGAGCTGATCCCGGTCTGCGACGCGGCCGGGGCCCCCGCCGCGTCCGTGGTCGCCGGGTTCGCGGAGCGTGACTGCCGGGTGGCCCCCGTGCACTCGCCGCCGTCGGCGGGCCTGGCCGGGGCGCGCAACGCCGGACTGCGGGCGGCGAACGGCTCCTACCTGCTGTTCCTCGACGGCGACGACACCCTCACCCCGGGCGCGCTGGCCGCGCTGGACGCGCGCCTGACCGAGACCGGGGAGGTCGACGTCCTCCACGCCGAGCACGAGCGCGTGCCGTGGTGGGAGGGGGAGCCGACCAACCCGGCGGCCCCGCTGCTGGCGCGGGCGCCGCAGGGCGTCTTCGCCCCCGCCGAGGCCCCCGAGGTGACCGGCGTGCGGCTCCCGGCGTGGGGCGCGGCCTACCGGCGGGCCTTCCTCGCCGAGCACCGGATCGCCTTCCCCGACGGTCACTTCACGGACGTCGGCTTCGGCGGCCTGGTCACGCTGCACGCCGAGCGGGTCGCGGTCCTGCGCCGGGTCGTCGTACGGCATCTGCTGCGGCGGCAGGGCAGCCGGCTCAACCTGCCGGGCGAGCACCACACCGATCTGCTGGACCAGACCGAGCTGGTGCTGACGAAGGCGGCCGAGCTGTCCGTGGCGGCGGACCTTTCGGCGCCGCTGTTCGAGCAGCTCTTCGCCGCCGTCCTGAAGACGGCCGCGGATCCGGCGCGGCTGCCCGGACGGCGGCGGCGCGCCTTCTTCCGCCGGGCGCGCGCCCTCTACCGGCGCCACCGTCCCACGGGTTTCCGCAGGCCGGGCGGGAGTCTGGGGGTGCAGCACCGGCTGCTGGCGGCGGGGGCGTACACGGCGTTCCGCGCGCTGCGGGGAGCCAACCGGAGGGCGTCGGCGGCCGCCCAGCGCGTCCCGCGCCCCCGGGGGCTGCGCACGCGCCTGTACTACCGGCGCCAGCTTCTTCGCCGTATCGACCCGAACCTGGCCGTGTACTGCGCCTACTGGGGGCGCGGGTACGCCTGCAGCCCGGCCGCGATCCACGCCAAGGCCGCCGAACTCGCCCCGCACATCCGCTCGGTGTTCCTCGTCGAGCCCGACCAGGCGCACGCCATGCCCGAGGGCACGGACTACGCCGTCATCGGCAGCCGCCGCTCCTGGCAGGTCCTGGCCCGCGCCAAGTACCTGGTCAACAACGCCAACTTCGCGGAGGGCGTGGTCAAGCGCGAGGGCAGCGTGCACGTGCAGACGCAGCACGGCACCCCGCTGAAGAAGATGGGCCTGGACCAGTCGACGTACCCGGTGGTGGCCGCGGCGACGGGCAGTTTCACCAAGCTGCTGGGCCGGGTGGACCGCTGGGACCACAACCTCTCCTCCAACTCCCACTCCACCCAGACGTGGGAGCGCGCCTTCCCGGGTTCGTACGAGCACCTGGAGTACGGCTATCCGCGCAACGACGTCTTCTACACGGCGACCGCGCGGGACGTGGCGCGGATCCGGCGGGAGCTGGGCGTCCCGGAGGGCCGGACGGCCGTGCTCTACGCCCCCACCCACCGCGACTACCACACCGGCTTCGACGCCGGCCTGGACCTGGAGGCCTTCTGCGAGGCCGCCGGCGAGGACGTCGTCGTCCTGCTGCGCGCCCACTACTTCTACGACCGGGGCGTGCGCGGCGGCACCGGGCGGATCATCGACGTCACCGGCCACCGCTCCTCCGAGGACGTCTGCCTCGCCGCCGACGCGCTGATCACCGACTACTCGTCGATCATGTTCGACTACGCCAACCTCGACCGCCCGATCGTCGTGTACGCCGACGACTGGGACGTCTACACCGAGACGCGCGGCGTCTACTTCGACCTGATGGCGTCCCCGCCCGGCCCGGTCGCCCGTACCCCGGAGGAGCTGGCGCGCCTCTTCAGCGACGGCTCGTACGCCTCGGACGCGTCCCGGGCGCTCAGGGCCGCGTTCCGGTCCCGTTTCTGCCAGTTCGACGACGGCCGGGCCGCCGAACGCGTGGTGCGCCGGGTGCTGCTCGGCGAGCCCCCGGAGGCGATCCCGCCCGTGCGGCCGCTCGCCGAGCGCGTCCCGGCCCCCGCCGCCTCCACCCTCGTAAGGAGCTGACCCCAGCAGTGCCCCGCTTCAGCATCATCGTCCCGTGCTTCAAGGTGCAGGGCTTCCTGCGCGAGTGTCTCGACTCGGTCCTGGAGCAGTCCTACCGCGACGTCGAGGTGATCGCCGTCGACGACCGCTCCCCCGACGGCTGCGGCGCGATCCTCGACGAGTACGCGGCCCACGACGAGCGGGTGCGGGTCCTGCACCTGCCGGAGAACGTCGGCCTCGGGCGCGCCCGCAACGCGGGCCTGCCGCACGCCGCCGGCGACTACCTCTTCTTCCTCGACAGCGACGACACCCTCACCCCGGGCGCGCTGCGGGCGATGGCCGACCGGCTCGACGAGTCCGGCGACCCGGACGTGCTGGTCTTCGACTACGCGCGCACCTACTGGTGGGGCGGCACGCGCCGCAACGCCCTCGCGCACGTCCTCGCCGACTGCGGCGACGGCACCTTCACGGCCGCCGAGCATCCGGAGATCCTCGACCTGCTGATGGTCGTGTGGAACAAGGTGTACCGGCGCGACTTCGTCGAGAAGCACGACTTCCGCTTCCCGCCCGGCTACTACGAGGACACCCCCTGGACCTTCCCGGTCATGCTGAGCGCGGAGCACATCGCCACGCTGGACCGGATCTGCCTGAACTACCGCCAGCGCCGCCAGGGCAACATCCTGTCCACCACCAGCCGCAAGCACTTCGACATCCACGACCAGTACGAGCGGGTCTTCGCCTTCGTCGACTCCCGCCCTGAGCTGGCGGTCTGGCGTCCCCACCTGCACCGCAAGATGGGCGAGCACTGCCTGGACATCCTGGCCAAGCCGGACCGGCTGCCACCGTCGGACAAGGCCGAGTTCTTCCGCCGTACGGCCAGGATGTTCCGGGCGTACGCGCCGTCCGAGGAGTCCGCCGAGCCCTTGCCCGGCGAGCTGCGGGCGCTGCGGGGCGGCTACGCGGCCTACCGGGTCAGGCGGCTGGCCGGGCAGGCCGGCCGGGAACTCGCCCGGCGCGGGGGGCAGGCGCGCGGCGCGGCCGGGGTGCGCCTGCGCCGGGGCCTGGGCGCGCTGGAGGCCCGGCGCCCACTGGATCCTGATCTCGTCGTGTACTCGGCGTTCTCGCACCGGGGCGTGCTCGGTGATCCGGGCGCCGTCTACCGCACGGCGCGCGAGATCGCGCCGCACCTGCGGGGGGTGTGGGTGGTGCGCGACGAGGAGACGGCCGCGCTGCTCCCGGACGACGTCGAGCACGTGCTCCTCGACTCCCCCGCCTACCGCCGGGTGACCGCGCGGGCCGGCTTCTTCGTGAACAACGTCAACTGGCCCGGCACGCTGGTCAAGCGCCCCGGCAGCGTCCACATCCACACCCACCAGGGCACCCCGCTGAAGTACATGGCGGCCGACCTGCTGGACAAGCCCGGCGCCCGGTACGGCGTGGACGTGCCGCAGATGCTGCGCCGCGCCGACCGCTGGGACCACAGCCTGGTCGCCAACCTCCACTCCGAGCTGGTGTGGGAGCGGGCGTACCCGTGTCACTTCGCGTCGGCGCGGACCGGCAGCCCCCGCAACGACGTGCTGGTCGGCGCCGACGCGGCCGCGGGCGCGGCGGTGCGGGAGCGGCTCGGCATCCCGGCCGGCGACACGGTGGTGCTGTACGCGCCGACCCGCCGCGAGTACCGGCGCGGCGGCCACGTGGAGCGGGTCGACCTGGCCCGGTTCGCCGCCGACCTCGGCGAGGGCCACACCCTGGTGGTCCGTCTGCACCCCTCCCTGGCGTCCGGCCCGGCGCGCGGCATGGGCCTGGCCGAGCTGCACCGGCGCGGGATCGTCGTCGACGCGACGGACGAACCGCACGTCGAGGACGTCATGCTCGCCTCCGACGTCCTGGTCACCGACTACTCGGCCCTGATGTTCGACTACGCCAACCTGGACCGGCCGATCGTCGTCCACGCCGACGACTGGAACGCGTACGCGGCGAGCCGGGGCGTCTACTTCGACATCACCGCCGAGGCGCCCGGCCATGTCTCGCGCAGCTACCGGGAGCTGGCCTGGCTGTTCGCCTCCGACAGCTGGCGGGACGAGGAGTCGGCGCGGCTGCGGGCGGGCTTCCGGGAGCGGTTCTGCGCGTTCGACGACGGACGGGCCGCCGAGCGGGTCGTCCGGACGCTGCTGCTGGGCGAGCCGATGCCGGAGCGGGCGCCGGTGCGGATCCCCGGCCCGGCCACCGCCCGCGACCTGGTGGCGCCCACGTGAGACTGCGCCCGCGGGTCTGGGTGCTGGTGCCGGCGGTGGTGTTCGCGCTGCTCCAGCTCGCGAACGTCACCGGCCGGGACACCCCGGACAGCAAGAACTACCTGTCGTACGCGCTGAGTCTGCGCGGCGACAGCAAGCGGGAGGCGGCGGCCGCGACCATCGACCACGTCTGCGCGGGGCAGGCGTCGGTCGCGGCCCGCCGGCAGAGCGTGCACGTGATCCGCTTCCACCGTGCCGACCCCACGGAGCAGGTCCTGGCCGAGTGCCGGGCGCGGCTGTGGCGGAACGTGGAGGCGCGGCTGGCGGCGGGGCAGACCGGCGGGCACACGGTGCCGTTCATGCCGGAGCGTTTCATGCGGATCTTCGAGGCGCGGCCCGGCTACCCGGTGCTCCTCGTCCCCTTCGTCTCCGTGTTCGGGGTGACGTGGGGGCTGTGGGCGGCGGGCGTCGCGGTGACGGCGGCGGGCGGGGTGCTGGCGTTCCTCGTCCTGCGGACGCTGCGCGCGGCCACCCCCGTCTGTCTGACCGGGCAGGTCCTCTACTACGTCCTGCCGTGCGGCACGACCGCCATGCGCCCGATGACGGAGGGCCTGCTGCTGGCGCTGACGCTGACGGCGGTGTGGGGCTGTGCGCTGGCCCTGGACGGGCGGGTGCGGGCCGGGGTGTGGCTGGTGGGCGGCGCGCTGGCCGCCCTGTTCACCGTCAAGCACTCGCAGGCGCTGTTCCTCGGGCTGTGCCTGGCGGGCGCGGGCGCGTCGCTCGCCGTACGGCGCCGGCGGCGCGGCCGGCCGGTGGGGCGCGGGGTCGTCGCGGTGGCCGTCGCGGGCGGGTGCGGGGTGCTGGGGACGGTGCTGCTGGCGCGGCTGCTGCACTATCCGTCGGAGTCGGAGAGCCTCCAGGACCTGCTGACCCACCACTTCGCCCGCCCCGACCGCACGCGCCCGTGGTCGGAGTTCTGGCAGCTCCAGGGGAACTTCTGGGTGGAGTGGCTGCGGCGGCAGGCGTGGGAGCCGCTGTTCGTGGCGGCGCTGGCGGCCGGGGCGTGCGGGGCGGTGCGCGGGCGGTGCCGGGCCTTCGCCCCGTTCCTGCTGGCCGCCGCGGCCACCGGCCTCCTGACGCAGGCCGGGCACCCGGACATCGACATCTGGGGCGGCCGGCTGATCGTGCTGGCGTGGCTGCTGCCGGTGCTGGGGCTGCCGCTGCTGCTGGAATCCGCCGTCCGGGAGCGGATCGTCCTCCCGGTGCGGGAACGGCCGGATCCGGTTCACTCGATGAGGTGACGGGCGGCAAGGCCGCCGACCCCAACGGGAACATACGGCCAATGCCTCTCCTGTCCCGGCTCCTCCCGGCCCGATGAGCGTCGGCGTCCTCACCCGGCGCACCCTGCGCGGTGCGACGGCGCTGCGCGGCGGGCGCGCGTGGCGTCCGACGCCGTACCAGGTCTTCGGGTTCCTGTTCTGGCTGGTGATGTCGCTGGCGTACTGGCGGGTGCCGCTGTGCTGCGACGCGGGGCAGCACGCGGCAGTGGTCGAGCGGCTCAAGGCCGACCTGCTCGACCCGCGCCATCCGACCGCGGACCTCCCGGGCGCGGGCAGCCCCTACTACTCGCCGTACGCGGTGGCCGCGGGTGCGTTCGCCCGGCTGACCGGGCTGACGGGCTGGGAGGTGGTGCGGGTCGCCGGGCCGCTGAACCTGCTGGTGCTGCTGACCGGGATCGGCCGCTTCACGCGCGCGTTGACGCCCCGGCCGTGGGCGCCGGTGTTCGCCGTGGCCGCGATGACGCTGCTCTGGGGCACGGAACGGGCCTGGTGGAGCGGTTTCCTCGGCCTGATGTCGATGACCGGCAACCTCGGCTACCCCTCGACCTTCGCGATCGGGCTCGCCTTCTGGGCGTGGGCCCTGACGGCGGCACGCGCGCGTGACGCACGCCGGGTGCGGTTCGTGGGGCCGGCCGGGCTGCGCGGCTTCACCGGGTACGCGGGGCTGGGCGCGCTGTACGGGGTGATCCTGCTGGTGCATCCGATCACGTCGGTCGCGGCGGTGACCGGGGGCGCCGCCTTCGTCGTGGGGTGGCAGCGCGGACGGCGGCCCGCGGTGGTGCTGCGGTGGGCGGTCGTGGGCGCCGTGGCGCTGCTGGTCGCGGCGGCGTGGCCGTACTTCGACGTCCTCGCGCTGGCCGGGGACGACAGCGTGGACGCGATGCACCGGCGGCTGTACGAGGGG
Organism: Streptomyces sp. NPDC052016; assembly: GCF_044548445.1. NCBI lineage: Bacteria > Bacillati > Actinomycetota > Actinomycetes > Kitasatosporales > Streptomycetaceae > Streptomyces > Streptomyces sp. NPDC052016. The sequence continues at coordinate 36,875 of NZ_JBIUBX010000016.1, read as the reverse complement.
CTCCTGGGCCACTTCGGGCTGGCGCTGCTGGCGCTGCCGGCGCTGTGGCTGCGCGGGCGGCGCTCGGCGCGCGATCCGCTGGTGCTGATGTGCGCCCTCGACTGCCTGGTGGTGGCGTACGGCTGGGTCAGCGGCCACTACACCTACGGGCGGATCCTCGGCCTCACCCTCGTGGCGCCGCAGTTCGCGCTCGCGGTGGAACTGGCGGCGCCCCGGCCGTGGGGCTCGGGGCGTCGGGTGCTGGGGGCGGTCGGGGCGGGCGCGGCCTGCCTGGGCTTCCTCACCGTGCACGCCGGGGCGGTCGTACCGCGCACGGTGGATCCGGTCGGCTTCGAGCAGCCGCCGCGCTGGCCCTCCTACGACTGGGCCGCGCGGCACATCCGGCCGGGCGAGGTGGTGATCACCGACGGGTACTACGCCGTCCACGCGATCGCCGGGTACGGGCCGAACCTCGCCGCGCCGGCCTGGCCGGACGCCGCGCTGGAGGAGCGGGAGCGGCTGCGGCGGCTCGCCGACGTGCGGGCCTACCTCTCCCCCGCGTCGACCCGCGCCGAGCGGTCGGCGATCGTCCGCCGCCACCACGTCCGCTGGCTGCTGCTGACACGCTGGCGGCCGGTGCCCGAGGAGGCGGTGGTGGTCGCGTGGAGCCGGCGGACGGGTGAGGTGCTGGCGCGGGTCGGGTGAGTGTCCCGTCATCCGGGAGGCAGGCCCCGGGGGCTACTCGATGACGAGGTCGACCTCGATGTTGCCGCGGGTGGCGTTGGAGTAGGGGCAGACCTGGTGGGCCTGCTCGACCAGCTTGCGGCCGGTCTCCTGGTCCACGGTGTCCGGCAGCTCGACCCGGAGGGCGACCTTGAGGCCGAAGCCCTCGCCCTGCTTGCCGATGCCGACCTCGGCGGTCACGGCGGCGTCGCTGACGTCGACCTTCGCCTGCCTGCCGACCAGGCCGAGGGCGCTGCCGAAGCAGGCCGCGTACCCGGCGGCGAAGAGCTGCTCGGGGTTGGTGCCCTGACCGTCGCCGCCCAGCTCCACGGGCATGGCCAGCGCGAGGTCGATCTTGCCGTCGGAGGAGACGGCGCGGCCCTCGCGGCCGTGGGTGGCGGTGGCGACTGCGGTGTAGAGCGCGTCCATGGTTGAACCATCCCTCTCGGAAAACGGGTGTCGGGGGTGGCCGGCCCTCGCACGTCGATCCGTGTCCGGGCCGCCTCACGCAGATAAGTAGAGCACACAATTCAGTTGCACACAATCAAATGGCTCGCTGGAGCTACCCTAGAGGCATGACCCCGATGTCGACCGGTGCTGCCGCCGGCCCTGCCGCATCCGCATCCACCACCGTCTCCGCCTCCGCGTCCGCCCCCGCATCCGAGGAGAACTGGCTCCGCCTCGACCGCCAGATCTGCTTCTCCCTGCACGCGGCCTCGCGCGCCTTCAACGGCGTCTACCGCGTGATCCTCAAGGACCTCGGGCTGACCTACCCGCAGTACCTGGTGATGCTGGTCCTGTGGGAGGAGGGGGAGCTGCCCGTCAAGAAGCTGGGCGAACACCTGCGCCTGGACTCCGGCACGCTCTCGCCGCTGCTGAAGCGCCTGGAGGCGGCCGGGCTGGTGCGCCGCGAGCGCAGCGCCCGCGACGAGCGCTCGGTGGACGTCCGGCTCACCGAGGAGGGCACGGCCCTGCGCGAGCGGGCCCTGCGGGTGCCCCGCCGGATCCTCACCGCCACGGGCTTCGACCTGGAGGAGATCGGCGAACTGCGCGAACGCCTCGACCGCCTCACCGTCGCCCTGGACGCGGCCGCGACGGCGGCGGGGACCGAGGACGCGGACGAAGGCGGGGAGAAGGGCGCGGCATGCGGGGCCCGCGGGTGAGGCGAGGACGGGCCGGCGCGCACAGAAGGCGCAGGTCACTGACACGGCGGCCCGTCCGGCCCGGTCCGCGGACGTCGTAAGCTGCACGTGGGGCGGCGCCGCCCTGACGGTCGCCCCCGCGACGACCCGCCGGCCACAGCGCCCACCCCGCCCCTCACCCGTCGGGAGCGGGGCGGAACGGTCCGTATCCGAACGGGCACGGAACGTTGTGCACAGTGTCTGCGGGCGAGCCCGGCGCCTGCTTCACTGTGAGACGAACCGCCAACCGAGGAGGGGGATCACGGGATGACCTGGCTGATCACAGGCGGCGCCGGTTACATCGGGGCGCACGTCGTACGGGCGATGACCGAGTCCGGCGAGCGGGCGGTGGTCTTCGACGACATGTCGTCGGGCCTCGCCGACCGCGTGCCCGCCGACGTGCCGCTGGTGGTGGGCTCCACGCTGGACAGGGCGCTGATGGACCGCGCACTCGCCGAGCACTCCGTCACCGGCGTCGTCCACCTGGCGGCGAAGAAGCAGGTCGGCGAGTCGGTGGACCAGCCCCTGGAGTACTACCGGGAGAACGTGGAGGGTCTCAGGGTCCTCCTGGAAGCGGTCACCGAGGCCGGGGTCCCGTCGTTCGTCTTCTCCTCCTCGGCCGCCGTCTACGGCATGCCGGACGTCGACCTCGTCACCGAGGAGACGCCCTGCGTGCCGATGTCCCCCTACGGCGAGACCAAGCTGGCCGGCGAGTGGCTGGTCCGCGCGACCGGCCGGGCCACCGGCCTGTCCACCGCCTCCCTGCGCTACTTCAACGTGGCCGGCGCGGCGAGCCCGGAACTGGCGGACGTCGGCGTCTCCAACCTCGTCCCGATGGTCTTCGAACGCCTCACCCAGAACGCGCCGCCGCGCATCTTCGGCGACGACTACCCGACCCCGGACGGCACCTGCGTGCGCGACTACATCCACGTGGTGGACCTGGCGGAGGCGCACGTCGCCGCGGCCCGCGCGCTCCAGACGTCGCCGGGCCACTCCCTGACCCTCAACATCGGCCGCGGCGAGGGGGTCTCCGTCCGCGAGATGATCGACCTCGTCAACGCCGTCACCGGCTACGACCGCGCCCCGACCGTCACCCCGCGCCGCCCCGGCGACCCGGCCCGCGTGGTCGCCTCCGCCGACCGCATCGCCACCGAGCTGGGCTGGAAGGCCAAGCACGACGTCCAGGACATGATCACGTCGGCCTGGGAGGGCTGGGTACGCCTGCACCCGGAGGCGGCCCGGTCGTAACCCGGGAGCACCGCGCGCGGCGGGCAAGGCCCGGGCCGGCGCGGACGGCACCGGAGCGGTCGGGGACTTCCAGGACGGGACGGGCCGACCCGAAGCCGTACCGGGGGGGGGAGCCGGCTCGTAGGCTGCCAGGATGATCGATCCCGAACGTGCCGTGGGCGCCGTCGTCGGATCCGCCGTGGGGGACGCGCTGGGCGCGCCCTTCGAGTTCGGGCCGGAGGGCGCCTTCTCGGCCCGCTTCCCGTCGGCCGGCCACGGCGGCGAGATGTGCGGGGGCGGCGGCTGGGACCCGGGCGAGGCGACCGACGACACGCAGATGGCGGTGCTGGTTGGTCAGTCCCTGCTGGAGTGCGGCGGGCTGGACCCGGCGGACGTCTTCCGGCGGTTCCGGCGGTGGGCGGCCGCCGAGCCCAAGGACATCGGCCTCCAGACCGAGGCGGTCCTCGGCAGCGGCGATCCGTGGGACCTGGCCGCCGCCCTCCACTTCCAGAGCAGCCAACGGGCGGCGGGCAACGGCTCACTGATGCGGGCCGCCACCTCCGCCGTGCACTTCGCCCACCAGGGCCGCGCCGCCACCATGGACGCCGCCCGCCGGCTCGCCGCCCTCACCCACGGCGACCGCGCGGCCTGGGAGGGCACGGCGATCCTGCACGAGCTGCTGCGCATCGCCCTGTCGGGGTCCGACCCGCTGGCCGCGCTCCCCGAGGTCCTGGCCGAGGTCCACCCCGACCACCGGACGCGCTACGCGACGGTCCTCGCCCCCGACTGGCACCCCGATCTGGCCACCGAGTTCAACGGAGCCGTCTGGCCCTGCCTCGGATCCGCCGTGTGGGCCCTGCGCACCACCGGCTCCTACGAGGACGCCGTGCGCGCCGCCGTCGACCTCGGGGGCGACACGGACACCGTCGGCGCGGTCACCGGCGGCCTGGCCGGCGCGGTGTACGGCGCGGCGGCCGTTCCCGAGCGGTGGAGCCGGGTCCTCCACGTCCCCCTGCCCGGCTTCGGCGACCGGGTGCTGCACGCCGACGACCTGAGCGAGCTGGCGCGGCGGCTGGGCGCGTGACGACCGGGGCGCGCGACGGGGGGTGTGAGGGCCGGGGCGCTGCGGACGGGTATCTGAGGGCCGGGGCGCGGCAGCTGGGGGTGTGAGGGCCAGGGCGCGGCGGCTGGGGTGCGTGGCCACCGGTGGGCGCGGCGACCGGGGCGCGGCGACTGGGGGCGTGACCAGCGGCGGCCGCGCGACGGCCGGGGCTGTGGCGGCTGGGGTGCGTGGCCACCGGTGGGCGCGACGACCGCGGCGCCGCGACTGGGGGCGTGACCAGCGGCGGGCGCGCGACGGCCGGGGCTGTGGCGGCTGGGGTGCGTGGCCACCGGTGGGCGCGACGACCGCGGCGCGGCGACTGGGGGCGTGACCAGCGGCGGGCGCGTGACGGCCGGGGCGCGGCGGCTGGATGCGTGAAGATCTGGGTGCGGCGTGCGTTCCGGGTCAGAGTGCCTTGATCGCCGCGGCCGTCGCCCGTGCCAGGGAATCCAGGTACCCCCGGGGCGGCTTCCGGGTGCGGAGCACCACCGAGCGCCAGTACAGCGGACCCGAGATCAGGTCGAGGGCCAGTTCGTCGTCGAGGTCCTCGCTCACCTCACCGCGCTGAGCCGCGGCCGCGACGATCTTGAGAGCCACGCCCTCCTGCCCGTCCCGCAGCGCCTTCTGCATCGCCTCGGCGATCTCGGGGTTGCGGGCCGCCTCGGCCTGGAGGTCCGGGACGATCTGCGAGGCCACCGGATGCCACAGCGCCCGTGACGTCACCTCGTACAGCACCCGCAGGTCGCCCTCCAGGCTCCCCGTGTCCGGCGCCGGCAGGCCCTGCACGGCGATCGCCGAGACGATGTCCAGGACCAGGTGCAGCTTGGAGCGCCAGCGCCGGTACACCGCGGTCTTGCCCACGCCGGCGCGCCGGGCGATGCCCTCGATGGACATCCGCGCGTAGCCGACGGTCGCGAGCTCCTCGAACACGGCCGCCCGGATGGCTTCCGTCACGTCCTCCCGCAGGACGGCCGCTCCCGCGGGGGTCCGGCGGCGCGGACGCGTCTGGGGCCCGTCGGCGTTCGTCGTCATGCGGCCCAGCATAGGGCGTTGCGACGAAACGGACCCGTCCCCACGCGGGCGGGCGACGGGCAGCCGCCCGCCCAGAGACACGACGGTCTCGACGCGGCGACGGAAGGGTCTCACCCTCGGGACGAACCGGTCTCGCCCGCACGACGAAACGGTCTCGGCCCCGCAACGAAAACACGCCGCCGTGACGACGAAACGGTTGCGTTCCGACGCCTGTTCGGCCTACGCTCACGTTGCGACGATACGGTCCCGTCCCGACGTAAGAGAACGTGAAGAGAAGCGTAAGAAAACGCCGTGGCGACGGCCGCACGCCGGACGCACGCACCCCCACCCCCGAGTGAAAGCAGCGGATGTGAGCCAGGTCCTCCCCACACCGCCCCGGACGCGGCCCGAGGTCCACGAAGACCTCGCGGCCCTCGCGGCCCGGCACGGCCTGACGGTCAGCGGCGCCCGCCCGTCCCTGCCGCAGTACATCCGCCAGCTGTGGGCGCGCCGCCACTTCATCAGCGCGTTCGCCACCGCCAAGCTCACCGCGACGTACAGCCAGGCGAAGCTGGGCCAGGTCTGGCAGGTCATGACCCCGCTGCTCAACGCGGCCGTGTACTACTTCATCTTCGGCGTCCTGCTGGGCACCAAGAACGGCGTGCCGGACTACATCCCGTTCCTGGTCACGGGCGTGTTCGTGTGGACGTTCACCCAGAGCTCGATCATGGCCGGCACCCGGGCGATCTCCGGCAACATCGGCCTGGTGCGGGCGCTGCACTTCCCGCGTGCCGCGCTGCCGATCTCGTTCTGCCTGCAGCAACTGCAGCAGTTGCTGTTCTCCATGGCCGCGCTGGTGGTCATCCTGCTGATCGTCGGCGTTCCGCCCGCCGTCTCCTGGGTGCTGGCGGTGCCCGCCCTGGTGCTGCAGTTCGTCTTCAACGCGGGCGTGTCGATGGTCCTGGCCCGCATCGGGGCGAAGACACCGGACATCGCCCAGCTGATGCCGTTCGTCCTGCGGACCTGGATGTACGTCTCGGGCGTCATGTGGAGCATCGAGAACCTGCTCCAGCGACACGGCGACTGGCCGGTGTGGCTCGACGACGTGCTGCGGGCCAACCCCGCCGCCGTCTACATCGACCTGATGCGTTTCGCGCTGATCGACACGTTCACCGCGAGCCAGCTGCCCCCGCACGTGTGGGCCTGGGCGGTCGGCTGGGCGGTGCTCGCCGGGGTCGGCGGTTTCATCTACTTCTGGAAGGCTGAGGAGACGTACGGCCGTGGCTGACAACGCAACGCTCACCGAACCGACCGACGACCGGGTCCCCACCGTCATCGCCGACGGCGTCGACATCGTCTACCGGGTCAACGGCACCGGCGCGGGCCGCGGCTCCGCGACCGCCGCCCTCAACCGCATCCTGCGCCGCAAGCAGGCCGAGAAGGCGGCGGGAGTGCGCAAGGTGCACGCGGTCAAGAACGTCTCCTTCGTCGCCTACAAGGGCGAGGCGATCGGCCTGATCGGCACTAACGGCTCCGGCAAGTCGACCCTGCTCAAGGCGGTCGCGGGCCTGCTGCCGGTGGAGCGCGGCAGGATCTACACCGACGGCCAGCCCTCCCTCCTCGGCGTCAACGCGGCCCTCATGGGCGACCTGACCGGCGAGCGCAACGTCTATCTCGGCGGCCTCGCGATGGGCATGTCGCGGGAGCAGATCAAGGAGCGCTACCAGGGGATCGTCGACTTCTCCGGCATCAACGAGAAGGGCGACTTCATATCGCTGCCCATGCGCACCTACTCCTCCGGCATGGGCTCCCGCCTGCGCTTCTCCATCGCGGCCGCCAAGGACCACGACGTCCTCCTCGTCGACGAGGCGCTGTCCACCGGTGACGCGAGGTTCCAGAAGCGGTCGGCGGAGCGCATCCAGGAGATGCGCGCCCACGCGGGCACCGTCTTCCTGGTCAGCCACAGCAACTCCGCGATCCGCACCACGTGCGACCGGGTGCTGTGGCTGGAACGCGGCGAGCTGCGCATGGACGGCCCGACAGAGGAGGTCATGCAGGCCTACGAGGCGTTCACCGGCGGCAAGCCGAAGGCGAAGCCGCGCCCGAAGGCCGCCGCCTAGCCGACAGGCCGTGACCGGTACGCGGAGCCCGGCGCACCCGACACCGGCGCACCCGACACCGACGCACCCGACACCGGCGCGCCGGAAGACGCTGCGACGAAGCCCGCGCGTCCCCGACGCCGACCCGACGGCAGCCGGTGCCCGCCCGCCACGACGGGAGCCGGCGCCCGCCGGACGCCGACCGCCGGCACGACGGAAGCCGGCACGACGGAAGCCGGTGCACGGAAGCCGGTGCGTCCCGGACGACGGCATGACGGGAGCCGGTGCCCGCCACGGCAGGAGCCGGTGCCCGCCGGGACTCTGACCCGACGGAAGCCGGGGCCTGCGACCGCGACAGGAGCCGGTGCCTGGAGCCGCGACGGTAGCCGGTGCCTGCCGCCGCCGACCCCACGGACGTACACAAGGGCGCCTCCCGATGCCTCGGGAGGCGCCCTTCCGTGCAGCCGGGGCGGCCGGCCGCCTGCGCTACGAGTGCGTCCGCAGCAGCGTCCGCATCGTCCGCATCGCCACCGACAGGTTGGCCAGGTCGAACGTCTCCGACCCCTGGATCTCCTCCAGCGTGGCGCGTGCGCGGCCCAGGATGGCCGCGTTCCGCTGCTCCCAGGCCTTGAAGCGCTGCTCGGGCGTCGAGGTGCCGTTGCCGACGGCCAGGACGTCCGCGGTCAGCGCCGCGTGGGCCGCGTACAGGTCCTCACGGATGGAGGCGCGGGCCATGGACTGCCAGCGGTCGGCACGCGGCAGCTCGATGATGCGGTCCATGAGCTGCGTGATGTGCAGCCGGTCGGCGAGGTCGTAGTACACCTCGGCGACGTCCAGCGGGTCCCGGCCCATCCGGTCGGCCACCGACACGATGTCGAGGGCCGGGAAGGCCGACGAGAACCCGGCGACCCGGGTGGCGAGCTCGTCCGGCACGCCGGCGCCGGTCAGCTCGTCGTAGATCTTCTGCCACCACTCCAGGTCCGCGCCGCGCAGCAGCTTCGGCAGCTGCGACCAGACCTGTTCGACGCGGTCGGCGAAGAAGTCGACCGTCTCGGCGAGCTCCAGCGGCTGCGGCCGGTTGTTGAGCAGCCAGCGCGTGCCGCGCTCGACCAGGCGGCGCGAGTGCAGGCGGATACGGGTCTGGACGCCGGCCTCGACCTGGTTGTCGAGAGCCTCCACGGCGTCCCACACGGGCGCCGAGCAGAAGATCGCCCGGGCCGCGGTCTGCGCCCGCACGATCTCCTCCAGCGAGGCGCCGGTCTCCTCCCGCAGGCGGTGCAGGTAGGTCGTGCCGCCGGTGTTGACGGTGTCGTTGACCAGGACAGTCGTGGTGATCTCGCGGCGCAGCGGGTGGTGCTGGATCTGCTCGGCGAACTGCTCGCGCAGCGCCGTCGGGAAGTACGCGTACAGCAGACCGCGCAGGTAGGGGTCGTCCGGCAGCGTGGTCTGCAGCAGCTCGTCCGACACCGTGATCTTCGTGTACGCCAGCAGCACGGCCGTCTCCGGGCCGGTCAGGCCGTGTCCGGCGGCGACGCGCTCGCGGATCTGCCGGTCGGTGGGCAGGAACTCCAGCGCCCGGTCGAGGTGGCCGGCGCGGACCAGGTGGCGCATGTAGCGCTGCTGGGCGTGGAGCATGTCGTGGGACTGGGCGAGGGCGTTGGCGATCGCCACGTTCTGCGCGTAGTTGTTGCGCAGCACGAGCCGGCCGACCTCGTCGGTCATCTCGGCGAGCAGCTTGTTGCGCTGCTTGACGGTCATGTCGCCCTCGGCGACCAGCCCGTTGAGCAGGATCTTGATGTTCACCTCGTGGTCGGAGGTGTCCACGCCGGCGCTGTTGTCGATGGCGTCCGTGTTGATCTTGCCGCCGCGGCGGGCGAACTCGATCCGGCCCAGCTGGGTCAGCCCCAGGTTGCCGCCCTCGCCGACGACCCTGACGCGCAGGTCCGCGCCGTCGACGCGGATGGCGTCGTTGGCCTTGTCGCCGACGTCGGCGTGGGACTCCGTGCTCGCCTTGACGTACGTGCCGATGCCGCCATTCCACAGCAGGTCCACCGGCGCCCTGAGGATGGCCTTCATCAGGTCGGCCGGGGTCAGCTTGGTGACCTTCTCCTCGATGCCGAGGGCCGCGCGGATGTGCGCGTTGACCGGGATGGCCTTCGCCGCACGCGGGAAGACGCCACCGCCGGCGGACAGCAGCTCGGTGTCGTAGTCGGCCCACGAGCTGCGCGGCAGCTCGAACAGCCGGCGGCGTTCGGCGTAGGACGTCGCCGCGTCGGGGTCGGGGTCGATGAAGATGTGCCGGTGGTCGAAGGCGGCGACCAGGCGGATGTGCTCGCTGAGCAGCATGCCGTTGCCGAACACGTCACCGGACATGTCACCGATGCCGACGACCGTGAAGTCCTCGGTCTGGGTGTCCACGCCCAGCTCCCGGAAGTGCCCCTTCACGGACTCCCAGGCGCCGCGGGCGGTGATGCCCATGCCCTTGTGGTCGTAGCCGGCGGAGCCGCCGGAGGCGAAGGCGTCCCCGAGCCAGAAGGCGTGCTGCTCGGCGACCTCGTTGGCGATGTCGGAGAACGTCGCCGTGCCCTTGTCGGCGGCGACGACGAGGTAGGTGTCGTCCTCGTCGTGCCGGACCACGTCCGCCGGGGGCACGACCTCGCCGCCGACGATGTTGTCGGTGATGTCCAGCAGCGCGGAGATGAACGTCCGGTAGCTGGCGATGCCCTCGGCCATCCACGCGTCGCGGTCGACGCTCGGGTCGGGCAGCTGCTTGGCGACGAAGCCGCCCTTGGCGCCGACCGGCACGATGACGGTGTTCTTCACCATCTGCGCCTTGACCAGGCCGAGGATCTCGGTGCGGAAGTCCTCACGCCGGTCCGACCAGCGCAGACCGCCCCGCGCGACCTTCCCGAACCTGAGGTGCACGCCCTCCACCCGCGGCGAGTACACCCAGATCTCGAAGGCGGGGCGCGGTGCCGGCAGGTCGGGGATGGCCTGCGGGTCGAACTTCATGGACACGTACGCGTGCGGCGTGCCCTCGGCGGTCGTCTGGAAGAAGTTGGTGCGCAGGGTCGCCTTGATGACGGTGAGGAAGGAGCGCAGGATCCGGTCCTCGTCGAGGGAGGCCACCTGGTCCAGAGCGGCCTCCAGCTCCTCCAGCAGCGCGTCGACGATCTCCAGTCCGGCCCGCTGCCGCTCCGGCGACATCCGCGCCTCGAACAACGACACCAGCAGGCGCGTGGTGTGGACGTTGGTGCGGAGGGTGTCCTCCATGTAGTCCTGGCTGAAGGTGGAGCCGGCCTGCCGCAGGTACTTGGCGTACGCGCGCAGCACCATCGCCTGCCGCCAGGTCAGCCCGGCGCCCAGCACGAGGGCGTTGAAGCCGTCGTTCTCCGCCTTGCCGGTCCAGGTCGCGGCGAACGCCTCCTGGAAGCGCTCGCGGGCGTCGTCGACGAGGTGGTCGCCGCTGCCGCCGCTGAGCGAGCGGGGGATGCGCAGCCCGAAGTCGTAGATCCAGGCGACGCTGCGGTCGGCGCACCGCAGCTCGTACGGCCGCTCGTCGATGACCTCGACACCCAGCCGGTTCAGGACCGGCAGCACGGCCGACAGGGAGATCGCTTCACCCTTGCGGTAGATCTTGAAGCGGCGCTCGTCGGGGCCGGCGCCCACCGGCTCGTACAGGCTGAGGGCGAAGTCGCGCTCCTCGTCGAGCCGTTCGAGGTTGACGAGGTCGGCGACCGCGGAACGCGGGGTGTGGTCGGCCTTGTAGCCCTCGGTGAAGGCGTTGTTGTACCGGCGCAGCAGCTCCGCGGCCCGCTCCTCGCCGAGTTCGGCGTTGAGCGCCTCGGAGAACGCGTCCACCCAGGACCGGGCCGCCTCCACCAGCCGCGCCTCGATGCGCTCCTTGTCGCTGTCGGACAGCTCCGGCAGCTCGGTGCCCTGCGGGACGCGGACGACGAAGTGCAGGCGGGAGAGGATCGACTCGGTGTTCCAGGCGGTGAAGTCGACGCTGATGCCGCCGAGCTCCTCCTTGAGGATGTCGATGATCCGCAGTCGCACGCCGGTGGTGTAGCGGTCGCGCGGCAGGTAGACCAGCGCGGAGTAGTAGCGGCCGTACTCGTCCTGCCGCAGGTACAGGCGCAGCCGTCGGCGTTCCTGTAGGTAGAGAACGGACGTGACGATGGACTGGAGTTCGTCCACCGGCGTCTGGAACAGCTCGTCGCGCGGGTAGGTCTCCATGATCTGGAGCAGGTCGCGCCCGTCGTGGCTGTTGGGCGAGAAGCCGGCGCCCTTCAGGACGGCCTCGACCTTGCGCCGGACGACCGGGACGCGCATGACGGACTCGGTGTAGGCGGCGGAGGAGAACAGCCCGAGGAAGCGCCGCTCCCCGACGACGTTGCCGTCCGCGTCGAACTTCTTGACGCCGACGTAGTCGAGGTAGGACGGCCGGTGCACGGTGGCCCGGCTGTTGGCCTTGGTCAGCACGAGCAGCTTGTGCTCGCGTGCCTTGGCGCGGGCGTCCGCCGGGAGCCGCTCGAAGGAGGGGCTGACGGGGTGGCTCTCGTCGTCGGCGTGGTGCGGGTCGGAGCGCAGGATGCCGAGGCCGGTGCCGGGGACGGCGGCGAGGGAGTCGTCCTCGCGCAGCTGGTACTCCCGGTAGCCGAGGAAGGTGAAGTGGTCGTCGGCCAGCCAGCGCAGCAGCTCGCGGGCCTCCGCGACCTCCGGTTCGGCCAGGTCGCCGGGGACGGGCTCGTCCTCCAGCCGGTCGGCGATGCGCAGGGCCGCGTCGCGCATCTTCTCCCAGTCCTCGACGGCCTCGCGCACGTCGGACAGGACGCGCAGCAGGTCGGCGGTGATCTGCTTGAGGTCGGCGCGGTCGGTCTCGCGGTCCATCTCGACGTGGATCCAGGACTCGACGTGCGCGTCGTGCGCCGACTGTCCGGCGGCGGGACCGCCCGGCAGGATCTCGATGAGCTTGCCGGTGACGTCACGGCGGACGACGACCTGAGGGTGGACGACGAGGTGGATGCCCCGCCCCTGCCGGGACAGCTCGTTGGTCACCGAGTCGACCAGGAAGGGCATGTCGTCGGTGACGACCTCGACGACGGAGTGGCTGCAGGTCCAGCCGTTCTCCTCGACGGTCGGGGTGTGGACCCGCACGTTCGCGGTGCCCTGCGGCCGGTTCTCGGCCAGCCGGTAGTGGGAGAAGGCGGCTCCGAAGATGTCGACCGGGTCGCGGTCGGTCATGTCCTCCGGGGCGGTGTGCAGGTAGTAGCGCTGGAGGAACGAGAGCACGGCCTCGTGGTCCGGGATCCCCGGAGTGCCCTCGCCCGTCGTCCCGGTCGGTAGGTGCCCCCCGACCGGGCTGTTCTCAGCGACCCGGGCCGCCCTCTCGAGCAGCTCGGCCTTGGCTTCGTCCAGCTTGGTCTGCATTGTCCTCTGGCTCCTGTCGCGCGCCGTTGCGTGACGTAGAAGGAAAAACGGTCTCTTCCCCTGTGACGTAACGCCGCGACGCGGGGTCTCCGGTCGGTTCCGACGCTATGCCGCAAGGTGAGATGAGCGGGGGGTTATCGGTCATTCTCGACGCTGCCCCCGGGTGTGACGCTGCTCTCGGCGCCGCCTGCTTCCGGGGTGTGCACGGCGTCCCGGGGGCCCCTGCGGCCCCGCCCCGCCCGTGAGGACCAGCGACTGCCGCCCGGCCACGGATGTCGTCCGCGGTCACCGGGCGCAGGGCAGGGGCAACGTCGCCCCCGCGAGATATCGCGCTGATCACGCCACCAAGGCTATCGCTCCTCACCGGGGGCCCGTCATGAGCCGTATGTGTACAAAACAGGGGGTCGAAGTTTGACGTTCTGCACAGGGTCCGGGCGGGGCGCGGTGTGTGAAGGGCGGGCGGGAAAAGTCGACGCGGAACCCGCCCCCGGGCACTCTGAAAGCACCCCACCTCTTGGCAGGGCCGCCCCCAAGAGGCACGTTGCTGGAAGAGCCGCCCGCCCGAGAGGAGCCGTCCGACATGCCCGCGAAGATCCTCATCGTCACCGGCGACGCAGCGGAATCCCTGGAGGTCCTCTACCCCTACCAACGCCTCCGCGAGGAGGGCTACGACGTCCACATCGCGGCCCCCACCCGCAAACAGCTCCGGTTCGTCGTCCACGACTTCGAGCCCGGCTTCGACACCTACACCGAGAAACCCGGCTACACCTGGCCCGCCGACCTGGCCTTCTCCGAGGTCGACCCCGGCCAGTACGCCGCCGTGGTCATCCCCGGGGGCCGCGCCCCCGAGTACCTGCGCAACGACCCCGAACTCCGCAAGATCCTCAAGTCGTTCTTCGACGCGGACAAGCCGGTCGCGCAGATCTGCCACGGCCCTCTCCTCACCGCCGCGACCGACAGCCTCCGCGGCCGCCGTGTCACGGCCTATCCGGCGCTGGAGCTCGACATGCAGACCGCCGGCGCCACCTTCCAGGACACCGAGGCGGTCGTCGACGGCACGCTGGTCTCCTCCCGCGCCTGGCCGGACCACCCTGCCTGGATGCGGGAGTTCCTCACCGTGCTGCGCGCGAAGGCGCCCGCGATCTGAGCCGCCCGGGATCACAGTCGGTGCGGCGCCCGCGGGGGCGCCGCACCCCACAGCCTGGCAGTCGTCTCACGCGGCCATCTGCTGCGCCACCTCGACGGCCTCCTCCAGCGTGTCCACCACCGGCACCCCGACTTCCTCGAGGCTGGCCCGGCCGTGCGAGCCGCCGGTGTAGAGCACGGCCCGCGCCCCCACGTGCAGCGCCGCCACCGCGTCGTCGGCGGCGTCTCCGATCACCACCGTGTGCTCGGGATCGACCGCGGACAGTGCCTTGAGGTGGCGCACCATGTGCTCCGCCTTGCTGCCCCCGGACGGCCCCGTCCGCCCGTCGACCCGTATGAAGTGCGGCTCGATGCCGAAGCCGCGCACCAGCGGGACGAGCTCCTCGTGCACGTACATGCTCAGCAGCGACTGGCTGCGGCCCGCCGACCGCCAGTCCGCGAGCAGCTCGGCCGCGCCGTCGGTGAGGCCGCACGTCACCCGGTGCTCGGCGTAGTACCGGTGGAAGACCTCGTCCATGACCTCCCACTCGACGTCGGTGGGCAGCCTGCCCATCAGCCGCTCGTAGAACTTCGGGACGGGCACGCAGTACAGCGCCCGGTACCGCTCCAACGTGATCGGTTCCAGCCCCAACTCGACGAACGCCGCGTTCGTCGCCCCGATGATCGCGTCGATGTCGTGGAACAGTGTGCCGTTCCAGTCCCAGACGATGTGCGCCGCTGACTTCCCCATGCCCGCAAACGTACCCGCCGCCACTGACAAACAGGAGAGCACCGGGCCGTTCCCGGCGCCCTCGGTCAGTCCCCGGCGCCGACGAGGTTGGGGATCTCCTGCGTGGCGAACCACAGCAGCTCGTGGTCCTCGGCGCCGTCCACCACGAACTGCGCGTCGTCGTCGCCGCCGTCCGCGGCCGCGAGCGCCTGCGCCGCCGCGGCCACGTCCGCCTCCGCGTCCCCGGCGTCCACGTGGACGGCGGCCGCCTCGGCCAGCCGTACGCCCCCGGCCACCCGCACCTCGCCGAGCGCAGCGGGATCGAGCCCCCGGTCGGGATCGGCCGCGGCCGCGCCGTCGGGTACGTCCACGGCGACGACGACGCGCCGGCGCGGCGCCCCCGGGTGCGCCGCCAGCATCCGCAGCGAGGCGAGCGCGGCCCGGCCGAGGGCCGCGTACTCCAGCTCCTCGATGTCGTCGGAGAGGTACCACTCACGCAGCGCGGGCGTCACGGCGTACGCGACGAGCGGCCCGGACCCCAGCTCCCCCGTTTTGTGCGCCTCGGCGAGACCGGGGAGGGTCAGGGGGACGTAGACGCGCATGGTGGGCCGCTCTTTCCTGGTCGGAGGCTCCGCTCGGGCCCCGGGGAGGGCAGGTCCCACGCCGCCGGAGCGCCTTCAGGATACGTGCGGCAGTCCCCTTTCGGGTCCCCGCCCGCACCCCGCGACCCGTCAACCCGGCCCTGCGGAACTCACCCGGTACGCCCCCGCGACCCCGGGCCGTTCGCGCCCGCCGCCACCCTGATAGGTGAATCGTCCCCGGCCGCCGCAGACGCTCTCCGCTTTCTTGCGGTCACCCAACGCATCCCCGTACAAGATCCGCAACGGCAAGTTACCGCCCGGTAGAGCCGCGACCGGGCGCCCACGAACGGGGACACCATGAACAAGGTCATGACGAGGGTCCAGCACCACCCCGGCACCCGCCCTCCCGGCCGCCGCGACACCCGCCGCCCCGCCGGCGCGCCACCCCGCACCCCCACCGGCCCCTCGCCCCGCACCGCACCCAGCGGCGGCCGCCCACCGGGATCACCGAGCGCCTCCGCGCGCACCCGCCCCACCGACAACCGCCCCACCACCACCGCACTCCCCCCAACGCCCCTCACGACGCCGCGAACCGAGAACCGCACCGCCCCGACCCAGACCCCCCGAAGGCCCCTCACCCAGCCACCACGCCCCCAGCCCCGCCCCACCGACCTCTTCGCCGACCTGCTCCTCGCCGTCCTCACCGGCCAGCGCCCCGTGCACTCCATGCTCCGCCACACCCTCGGCCGCGCCTACGACGACCTGGCCCACCTCGCCGAACGCGGCCCCCTGCGCTTCACCCACGGCATCCGCCCGGTCGTCCGCGACATCGGCTACGACATGCCCCGCCCCGGTGCCATCGAGGCCTTCGCCCGCATCGGCGCCGGCGACCGCCTGCGTGCCATGGCCTTCCGCCTGGAACTCGGCGCGGACCGCCGGTGGCGCTGCACGGCCGTCGAACTCGGCGGCCCCCGCGCCTCCCGCCCAGCGGACGACTGACCCTGCGGGGAGCAGGCGCCTGACACCTCGTGAGCGGGCGCCTGACCCTGCAGAAGCAGGCGTCTGACACCGCGGAACCACGTGCGTGACACCTCGTGAACAGGCCCGACACCGCGGAAGCAGCCCGCGACCACCCCCCGGCAAGCGCAAGGGCCGGAGACCCCGGCAAGCACGAGGGCCGGACCACCCGGGCAGCCGACGGGAAGCTGCTGGGCAAGCACGAGGGCCGGACCACCCTCGGGTGACCCGGCCCTCAAGCCCTACGAAGCCTTCTCGGCCCTACTTCTTGCGGCGCCGCCCGGCCTTCGCCTGCTTGCGCCGCTCCGCCCGCGTGAGACCGTCCGCCTCGGAGCGCACCGGCTCGCCGTCACTGGTGAAGTCGCCCTCGATGGTGCCGCCCTCGCCGTCCACGGTCGGCGCCGAGAAGTGCAGGTTCCGCCGCTGCGGAACGTCCAGGCCCTTGGCACGGATCTCCGGCCGCCCGTTCGCCTGCGCCGGCACCACGTCCTGCTTCTCCATGTCGACCGGCACGGCGTCCTCGACCGGAACCTCCTCGACCTGCTGCTCCACCTGGACCTCCAGGTTGAACAGGTAGCCGACGGACTCCTCCTTGATGCCGTCCATCATCGCGGTGAACATGTCGAAGCCCTCACGCTGGTACTCGACCAGGGGGTCCTTCTGCGCCATCGCGCGCAGACCGATGCCCTCCTGGAGGTAGTCCATCTCGTAGAGGTGCTCACGCCACTTGCGGTCCAGGACCGACAGCACGACCCGCCGCTCCAGCTCACGCATGATCTCCGAGCCGAGCTGCGCCTCACGTGCCTCGTACTGCTCGTGGATGTCGTCCTTGATGGACTCGGAGATGAACTCGGCCGTCAGACCGGCCCGGTCACCGGCCGCCTCCTCCAACTCGTCGATGGTGACCTTCACCGGGTAGAGCTGCTTGAACGCGCCCCACAGACGGTCCAGGTCCCAGTCCTCCGCGAAGCCCTCGGCGGTCTCCGCGGCGACATAGGCGTCGATCGTGTCGTCCATGAAGTGCTGCACCTGCTCGTGCAGGTCCTCGCCCTCCAGGACGCGGCGACGCTCGCCGTAGATGACCTCACGCTGGCGGTTGAGGACCTCGTCGTACTTCAGGACGTTCTTACGCGTCTCGAAGTTCTGCTGCTCGACCTGCGACTGGGCGGACGCGATCGCACGCGTGACCATCTTGTTCTCGATCGGCACGTCGTCCGGGACGTTCGCCATCGACATCACGCGCTCGACCATCTGCGCCTTGAACAGCCGCATCAGGTCGTCACCCAGCGAGAGGTAGAAACGCGACTCGCCCGGGTCACCCTGACGGCCGGAACGACCCCGCAGCTGGTTGTCGATACGACGCGACTCGTGCCGCTCGGTGCCCAGCACGAACAGGCCGCCGAGCTCCTCGACCTCTTCCTTCTCCGCCTTGACGGCCTGCTCGGCCTTCTCCAGGGCGGCCGGAAGCGCCGCGGCCCACTCCTCGATGTGCTCCTCCGGGTCGAGGCCGCGCTGACGCAGCTCCGCCTCGGCGAGGTCCTCGGGGTTGCCGCCGAGCTTGATGTCCGTACCACGGCCGGCCATGTTCGTCGCCACCGTCACGGCGCCCTTGCGGCCGGCCTGGGCGACGATCGACGCCTCACGCTCGTGGTGCTTGGCGTTGAGCACCTCGTGCTGGATACCGCGCTTGCTGAGCTGCTGCGACAGGTACTCGGACTTCTCGACCGACGTCGTACCGACGAGGATCGGCTGGCCCTTCTCGTGCTTCTCGGCGATGTCGTCGACGACCGCGTCGAACTTCGCCACCTCGGTGCGGTAGATCAGGTCCGACTGGTCCTTGCGGACCATCGGCCTGTTCGTCGGGATCGGGACCACACCGAGCTTGTAGATCTGGTGGAACTCGGCGGCCTCGGTCATCGCCGTACCGGTCATGCCGGACAGCTTGTTGTACAGGCGGAAGAAGTTCTGCAGGGTGATCGTGGCGAGCGTCTGGTTCTCGTCCTTGATGTCCACCCCTTCCTTCGCCTCGATCGCCTGGTGCATGCCCTCGTTGTAGCGGCGGCCCGCGAGGATACGACCCGTGTGCTCGTCGACGATCATGACCTCGCCGTCGATGACGACGTAGTCCTTGTCCTTCTTGAAGAGCTCCTTCGCCTTGATGGCGTTGTTCAGGTAGCCCACCAGCGGCGTGTTCACCGACTCGTAGAGGTTGTCGATGCCCAGCCAGTCCTCGACCTTGCTGACACCGGCCTCGTGGATGGCGACCGTGCGCTTCTTCTCGTCGACGTCGTAGTCGCCGGTCTCCTCGAGGCCCTTCAACGGGTTGCCGGGCTCGCCGCGCTTCAGACGCGTCACCAGCTTGGCGAAGTCGCCGTACCACTTCGTGGCCTGGTCCGCCGGACCGGAGATGATCAGCGGCGTACGGGCCTCGTCGATGAGGATGGAGTCGACCTCGTCGACGATGGCGAAGTTGTGCCCGCGCTGGACGAGCTCCTCCTTCGACCACGCCATGTTGTCGCGCAGGTAGTCGAAGCCGAACTCGTTGTTCGTGCCGTACGTGATGTCGCAGGCGTACTGCTCGCGGCGCTGCGCCGGCGTCATGTTCGCCAGGATGCAGCCGACGCTCAGGCCCAGGAACCGGTGAACGCGCCCCATCATCTCGGAGTCGCGCTCGGCCAGGTAGTCGTTGACCGTGATGAGGTGGACGCCTTTTCCGGAGATGGCGTTCAGATAAGCCGGCAGCGTGCCCACCAGGGTCTTGCCCTCACCGGTCTTCATCTCGGCGACGTACCCCATGTGCAGGGCCGCGCCGCCCATCAGCTGCACGTCGTAGTGACGCTGGCCGAGGACGCGCTTGGCCGCCTCACGCACCGTGGCGAACGCCTCCGGCATCAGGTCGTCGAGGCTCTCACCATCGGCGTACCGCTGCTTGTACTCATCGGTGAGGGCCCGCAGCTCGGCGTCGGAGAGGTCGACGAAGTCCTCTTCGATGGAGTTGACCTGGTCCGCGATGCGGTGCAGCTTGCGCAGGATCTTGCCTTCGCCTGCACGCATGATCTTCGAGAGGACGGACACGGGGGTTGGTCTCCTTGCCGGTCGGGCCTGGGACGGTCGGTTTCCATTTGACTTACTGAGCAACGGCCATCGTATGCGAGGACCCCACCGCGCCGGGAGGCCTGGCGTGACGAGGACCGCACACTGCCGCGCATGGCGTCAAAAAACTGCTCGCATCAGGACAACGGCCGGGCCCCGCGGATGGTGCCGCCTCCCGCGAACGAAATTGCGCCCGCCGTGGTCATCCGCTCACACACCGCGAAAAACATGGCACCCGGAAGGCGCCCCCACGCAGAATCGGCCGATGCAGCCCGTCACCCTCACCACCGACCGCCTGGTCCTGCGTCCGGTAGGCCCCCAGGACACGGACGCCGTCCACGCCGCCGCCCAGGACCCCGACATCCAGCGCTGGACCACCATCCCCTCCCCCTACCTCCCCGAACACGCCCGCAGTTTCGTCGAACAGCTCGCCCCGGACGGCTGGGCGGACGGTTCCCTGTACACCTTCGGCGTGTTCCTCCCCGACGCCACCACCCTCGTCGGCGTCAACAGCCTCGCCATGCGCTCCCTCGGCACGGCCGAGATCGGCTTCTGGACCGCCAAGGAACACCGCGGCCGCGGCTACACCACCGAGGCCGTCCTCACCGCCGCCCGCTGGGCCTTCACCGACCTCGCCGTGGACCGCGTCGAATGGCGCGCCGAAGTCGGCAACAACGCCTCCCGCGCGGTGGCGCGACACGCCGGTTTCACCCTGGAGGGCACCCAGCGCTCCGCCGTCAACAACAAGGGGGTACGCCGGGACTGCTGGGTCGGCTCCCTGCTCCCGTCGGACCTGGGCCTGCCGTCGACGGCCCCCTACCTGCCCGCCCCGCCCGTCGGCACGTCGAGCCCGTCGGGCACGGGCACGTCCAGCCCGTCCGACGGGTGAGAACCAAGCCCCCGCCAGCCGTGCCCCCTCACGCCAGAACCCCAGCTCACGCCCCACTGTCAGACCCACCCCCTATCGTGCGCAGCATGACGACCCCGCGCCCCACCGCAGAGCTCTCCGCAGACGAGGCCCGCCGCATCGCCCTGCGGGCACAGGGCTTCCTCGGCACGCCCGACCGCAGAGCCGGCGTCCGCGGCGTCCTGCGCCACCTCGGCGCCGTCCAGCTCGACACCATCTCCATGCTCGCCCGGTCCCACGAACTCATCCCGTACGCCCGCCTCGGCGCCGTCGGCCGCACAGCGGTCGAGAACGCCTACTGGAAGGACACCCACGCCTTCGAGTACTGGTCCCACGCCGCCTGCATCCTCCCCATCGAGGAGTGGCCGCACTTCGCCTTCCGCCGCCGCGCCTACCGCAACCGGCCCCACTGGAACCACCACCTCCCCGAGGGCACCTACGACCAGGTCGTCAAGCAACTCCGCGCGGAAGGCCCCCTCACCGCCACGGAACTGGGCGGCGCGAAGAAGACCAGCGAGTGGTGGGACTGGTCCGGCACCAAGGTCGCCGTCGAGCGCGCCCTGATGTACGGGGAGGTCGTCTGCGTCGAACGCCGCGGCTGGAAGCGCGTCTACGACCTCGCCGAACGCGCCGTACCGGCCGACCTGCTGCACGACGAACTCGACGACACCGAATGCCTGCGCCGCCTGGTGCGCCTGGCCGGCCAGTCCCTCGGCGTCGGCACCCGCGCGGACCTCGCCGACTACCACCGGCTCAAGGGCGAACAGGTCGACGCGGTGATCGCCGACTCCGGCCTGGTCCCCGTCACCGTCGAAGGCTGGGGCAAACCGGCGTGGGCCGACCCGGAGGCCCTGCGGACACCCCCGCGCGGCCGCCACCGCACCACACTGCTGTCCCCCTTCGACTCCCTCATCTGGGAACGGGCCCGCACCGAACGCATCTTCGGCTTCACGCACCGCCTGGAGGCGTACGTCCCCAAGCCGAAGCGGGTCCACGGCTACTTCGCCATGCCGGTGCTGGCCGGCGGCTGGCTCGTCGGCCGCGTGGACCCGGCCCGCGAGGGCCGCACCCTGGTCGCCAAGCAGGTCACCCTGGACGGCCCGAAGGCGGTCCCGGCGGTCGCACAAGCCCTCGTCGAGGCGGCGAGCTGGGTGGACTGCACGGACATACGGGTGGAACGCGTCGACGCCCCGGACTTGCGCGAGCCTCTCACGAAGGAGATCACCCGAGCCCTCGCCTGACCGCCACCGGGACACCGGGACACCGGGACACCGGGACACCGGGACACCGGCCGGGCCTACCGGATCTCGAGGATCTTCTCCCGCATCGCGTACACCACCGCCTCCATCCTGGAGTGCAGCTGCAGCTTCTCCAGGATGTTGCGCACGTGGTTCTTCACGGTGTTCTCGGAGATGAACAACTCCTTGGCGATGTCCCGGTTGTTCATGCCCGTGGCGACGAGCTTGAGCACTTCCAGCTCACGGTCCGTCAACCGCGGTGCCGGCACGAGCCGGCGCTCGTCCGTCCGCTGAATCATCGACTTGAACTCGGTGAGCAGTTTCGACGCCATGGAGGGGCTGATCTGCGACTGCCCGTCGGCCACCGCGCGAATCGCCGTCGCGACCTCGTCCGTGGAGATCTCCTTCAGGAGATAACCGGTGGCACCCGCCTTGATCGCGTCATAGAGATCGGCCTCCTCGTCGCTGATCGTCAACATGATGATCTTCGCGCTGGGGGCCACCTCCTTGATGGACGTGCACGCCTCGATACCACCGCGCTTGGGCATCCGTACGTCCATCAGCACGATGTCCGGCAGCAGATCGGCCGCCTTGTCCACCGCCTCGGCACCGTCACCCGCCTCACCCACGACCTGGATGTCCTCCTCGGCCGCGAGCACGATCTCCAGTCCGCGGCGGAACAGCGCGTGGTCGTCCACGACAAGGACTCTGATCGGCTCCTTGCGGGGAGCACCCGCGTCCGGGCCCATGCCGACGACGCCGCCGACGGCATCCCCGTCACGCATCGGTCCGAAGCTGTCCGCCATCGTTCCTCCCCCTGAAGGCTGTGGCCGTGGTCCTGTGCCATCGCCAACGCAAGGCAACGGCCCACCGGTTGAGCCGTTGCCGCCATGATTCCATGCCTGGACGACAACGCGGTGACGCAGAGGTGCGCGAAGGGGTCGCACACGGGTGCCCCTGGGGGCGCACAAGCGCTCCAGGGGCACCTGCTCCGCTGTCACCGCACCGGGTCAGCCGCCCAGCGCGCCGCCCGCCTCGGGCGCGTGCGCCTGCGTGACCATCGTGTCCGTCCTGAGGTGGATCACACCGTAGTCGTAGGCGTGCCGCCGGTAGACGACGCTGGGTTCCTTCGTCTCGGAGTCGACGAAGAGGTAGAAGTCGTGCCCGACCAGCTCCATCTCGTAGAGAGCCTGGTCAAGGGTCATCGGTGCGGCGACGTGGGTCTTCTCGCGCACCACGAGGGGGCCGTCGCCCTGCACCTCGAGCGAGCCGACCTTCTTCGTGGGCACCCTCTCGGCCTCTTCGGCCGGGACGGGGCGGCCGTTGCCGCCGAGGGTCGCGACGCCTGGGACGTGGTCGGGGACCTCCGCTGCCGAGAGCCGGCGTGTGCCGCGTCGCGTGTAACGCTTGTCGTGCTGCTTGCGCAGCTGGGCGTCCAGCTTCTCCGCCGCCAGGTCGAGTGCCGCGTACGGGTCACTGGCCGCTGCCTCCGCCCGGATCACCGGACCGCGGGAGCGGAGCGTGATCTCCACTCGATCGCTGCGGTCCGCCTGTCGCGGATTGGGCTCCTTGGACACCTCGACGTCGAGGCTGATCACCTTGGCATCGAGCCTCTGGATCTTCTCCAGCTTCAGCTTCTCGGCCACGTGCTTGCGGAACCGCTCGGGCACCTCGGTCTTGCGGCCCTTGACGACGATGTCCACGCAGAACTCCGTTCCCGGATCGCTCCACATCAACGGCGGAGCATCTCCCTTTTGCACCAGGCTCCGGTGAGCTCCGGAACCTCGGACTCGGTGACTTCCACCTCCTCCTCCCCCATCGGCGAGATCTCCACCCCAGGTGCTGCGGGTGATAGCCGAAAACCGCAGCACGGCATTCGAAATTGAGAGGTGTGGCCTGCGGCTTTCCCTCACAACCGAACATATCTCGCCCGGACGGATGTCGTCACCCTCTACTGCGGCGTACCTCCGTTCAGGTGAATTGGCCCTCTCATTCCCTGCAACGACTCAACTTCTGCGGCAGTTCCGGTTTATTTCGAAAGCGTCCGGCGGTGCCGCCACTACGGCCGCACACACCACGTCACCCGCATGGCCGACGCCCGCGGGCCCCGTCGGCACCCCACGCGCACCTCCCTCCCGTGCTCCGGACGGCCGTACCCCTCTGCCTTCCCGAGTCACGCCTCCGTACACGGCCCTCGCGCCTTCCGCACGATCCGTCCACGCGAACGCCCCGGCTCGCCGCGCGCCCGTACTCGCCGCAGCGTTCCCGGTCGCCGTCGTGGTCGCGGTCGCCCGGGCCGCCCGCTCACCCGGCGTCACCCTGACAGCCTCCTCACCCGCCGTCGTCGCCGCGGCCTGGTCACCCTCCCTTGCCCCGGCGGCCGCCCGCTCCTGCGCCACCGCCACGCGCACGGCACGCGCCGCCTCCGCGAGGGACGCACCTGTGGTGATCAGGTCGTCCACGAGTACCACCGAACCGCCGCACAGCACCCGCGCACCACCGGGCACCACCGCGAGCGCGCCCACCAGGTTCTCCAGCCGCTGCCGCGAGTTGAGCCCCGACTGGTCGGCCACGGCGCGCCGCTGCCGCAGCACCGCGGCCACCCGCACCGACGCCCCCGCCCTGCGCAGCTCACCGGCCGCCGCGAGGGCGATACGACGGGCGGGGTCGTGGCCTCGGGCTCGGACGGATCGGGGGGTGGAGGGGAGGGGGACGAGGAGTACGTTTCCGAGGGGTGGGGGCCCCTCCCCCTCCCCCACCTCCCCCAACCCCTCCCACACCGCCCCCGCCAACGCCACCCCCAACGGTCGCGCCAGCCCCAGCGCCCCTCGTTCCTTGTGGGCGAGCAGCACGGCCCGCACTTCGTCCGCGTACCGGGCGGCCGCGTGGACGGCGGGCAGCCCGGCCGGCTCGGGCACCGGCCGCACCCGGCGCGGGGGGCTGCCGCAGAGGGTGGCGCGGCACTCGGGGCAGAGCACCGTACGGGCGCGCCCGCAGCCGCCGCACTCGGCCGGCAGCACCAGGCCGGTCAGTTCCTGCCACCACCGTCGGACGCCTTCCACGTCCACCACTGTGCCGGTGCCGGCACCCGCTGACCACCCCTGTGGAAAACGTCTGTGGAAAACTGGCGAAGGGCTGACCGGAGAATGGTCAGCCCTTCGAGCACACATGTCAGCCACACATGTCAGCCGAGACGATGAACGCCCCATCCGACCCGGTCCATAACCCATCCGACCCGGTCCATAACCCATCCGACCTGGCCCATAACCCGTCCAGTCGGGCGCATAACCCATCCGGCCCGGCCCATAACCAGTCCCGTCCGGCCCATAGCCCGAATCACCCCGGATAGAACGCCACCGAAGCCGTCTCCTTCACTGTCCGCCATCCGCTCCCCCCGGGCAGCCACAGCAGCCCGTCCTCGGAGGTGGCGAAGAGCGGGGCGTCGCTGTCCTCGGAGGCGGCGATGCTGGTCACCTTGGTGAGACCGGGCAGTGCTCCCGTCTCGGGGATGGAGCCGTCGCACTGCACGTACTGCACCTGCTCGACTCCGCCCGACTCGCGCCCGACGACGACGAGGCGGCTGTCCGCGGCCCAGGACATGGCGGTGACCTGTTCCAGGTCGGGTGTCGCCGAGCGCAGTTCCTGGACGGAGACGGTGGGCTGTTCTCCGGTCCTGTCGCGTTCGATGCGCCCGATGAGCAGGGACTGGGTGCCGTTCTTGTCCACGACGAGGGCGATCCGTACGCCGTCGGCGGCGACCCGTACGGCGTTGATCCGCCCGTCCAGGCCGGGGGTGAGCACGTTCACGGGCTGGCCGCCGCCCTTCTCCAGCAGGAGCAGCCGTGGGGCGGCGGGGTCGCGGTCGGCGACCCACAGGTCGCCCTGGGCGTCCCAGCTGGGTGTGGTGAGCCGGTCGGCCTCGGTCTTGCCCTTGCTCTGCAGGGCGGGTTCGCCGAGGGTGCTGCCGGCGATCGTCGGGGCGACGTAGAGGGCCTTGCCGTCGAGGGCGACTCCGGCGGCGCTGTGTTCGTCGCGTGCCACGGCCACGGACCGCAGCGCCTTGCTGCCGTCGCCGAGTGCTCCGGGCACGGGCTCGGGCCTGACGCTGTTGCCGCCGTGGTTGGTCATGCGGACCAGCCGGTGGCCGCCGTCGATGAAGTACAGGTAGTCGGGGTTGGTCTCCGCGCCGCGGTCGGCCACGGCGGTGGCCCGGTCGTCGCCGAGGACGCACAGTTGTCTGCCGCCCGCCCGCAGTTCGATCTCGTCGACGGTCTGGGTGAGGCTCTGCAGCGTGAACAGCAGTTGGGCGGCCATTTCGTCGCACTTGCCGTGCCCGATGCCGGCCGCCTTGTCGTTGAGCGGGACGGTGAGTTTGTTCCGGTCGTCGGGGGTGAGGGAGGTGACGTCCTTGGAGAGTGCGGTGCCGGTGGGGAAGCTCGATCTGACGACGGGCCGCAGCCAGCTGGTGGGCCCGTTGAGCAGGGAGCGCACCATCTGGGTCATGGGGTCGACGCGTTCGCGCACGTAGACGGGATCGGCGACGGCCATGGGCTGGTCGGAGCCGGCGGAGGTGGTGTTGGAGGCGAAGTAGTACTTGTTGACGGACATGTAGTTGCGCTGGAAGTCCGACCTGCCCATGACGACGCCTTGGGGCAGGGCGTCGATGCGCCACTGCCGGGTCTTCTTGTCGCGCGTGAGGTGCACGGTCTGCCGGTAGTCGCCGGATGCGGGGGCGTACGACTGCTGTGCGTCGACGGTGGCGATCTTGGTGCCGGTCAGGGTGAAGGTGTAGTCGTCGCCGTTCTCACGGTCGCCGGGCTGGCTGGCCTCGGTGCCCGGCCCGTCGGCGAGGACCGTGGTGGAGCGTTCCGGCTCCCAGCGCTGGGCGGCCCTGCTGGTCAGGTACTGGCGGGCGGTGGAGAAGCGCGGGTCGTCGCTGGTCAGCGCTTCGAGGAAGCCCTGGACGATCTCGGAGGGCGGTGCGTCTTCGCCGGGCGGCATCGCGAAGACCCGCACCTGTGTGTCCTGGCGAGGGGTGGATTCCACACCTCGCAGGTCCCCGCTGTCGGGCATCGAGGCGCACCCTGCCAGCAGTACGGCGCCACAGGTGGCGTACACCGCTGTGCGCCCGGCCGCGCGCCCCGGCGTGCGCCGGTGCCCTCCCTCGCGGTCAGCGACCACGAAATGCCTCCCCTTGCTGTACGGAGCCCTTGGATTCCGCGTCCGTCCGTTCCGGTGTGTCGTCGTGTGGCGTGCCGGTGGCGGGCGGCTCGTCCTGTCGGCGTGCGCCGGTGGCGGGCCGGGGGACGACGCGTGCGCCGTTGCCGGGCAGGGCCGTGGGGTCGGCGGTGGGGGCGACCGTGGCCAGGCGGGGTGCGAGCGGGGCCCGCTGCTCGCCGGCGGGCTGTACGGGCACGGTGGCGCTCTTCTCGCCTCCGCCGCGCGGCAGGCCGGCTTCGTCGAGCC
Source organism: Streptomyces sp. NPDC052016 (assembly GCF_044548445.1). Taxonomy (NCBI): domain Bacteria; kingdom Bacillati; phylum Actinomycetota; class Actinomycetes; order Kitasatosporales; family Streptomycetaceae; genus Streptomyces; species Streptomyces sp. NPDC052016. Next base: position 9,963 of record NZ_JBIUBX010000016.1, on the reverse strand, counting down.
CCCGGTTACGGCGTGAGTCCTTGGGTTCCAGGGGTATCGGCGAGCCCCGCAGTGGCTCGTCGGCGGTCCTGGGGAGGGTCAGGCGGAACTGCGAGCCGCCGCCGGGTTCGCCCCAGGCCTGCAGCCAGCCGCCGTGCAGCCGGGCGTCCTCCAGGGCGATCGACAGTCCGAGGCCCGTGCCGCCCGTGGTACGCGCGCGTGCCGGGTCGGCCCGCCAGAAGCGGCTGAACACGCGGGTGGCCTCGCCGGGCTTGAGTCCGACGCCGTAGTCGCGTACCGCGACGGCGACCGCGCCGCCCGCCGAGGCGAGCTTGACGACGACGTCTTCGCCCTCACCGTGTTCGACGGCGTTGACGACGAGGTTGCGCAGGACGCGCTCCACGCGGCGTGCGTCGGCTTCGGCGACGACGGGTTGCTGGTCGCCGAGTATCCGTATGGTCGTGCCCTTGCGGTCGGCGAGCGGCGCGGCTCCGCTGACGACGCGGCGCACGACGTCCCGCAGGTCGATCGGTTCGGCTTCCAGGGCTGCGGCGCCGGCGTCGAAGCGGCTGATCTCGAGCAGGTCGGCGAGCAGCGACTCGAAGCGGTCGAGCTGGTCGGCGAGGAGTTCGGCGGACCGCGCGGTCACGGGGTCGAAGTCCTCGCGTGCCTCGTGGATGACGTCGGCGGCCATCCGTACGGTCGTCAGCGGCGTGCGCAGTTCGTGCGAGACGTCGGAGACGAAGCGGCGCTGCATGCGGGACAGGTCCTCCAGCTGGTTGATCTTCTGCTGGAGGTTCTGCGCCATCTTGTTGAAGGCCTCGCCGAGCCGTGCGATGTCGTCCTCGCCGGTGACCTTCATCCGTTCCTGGAGGCGTCCCGCGGACAGTCGCTCGGCGATCCCGGCCGCCATCCGCACGGGTGTGACGACCTGCCGCACGACGAGCCAGGCGATGGCTCCGAGGAGTACGACGACGAAGAGCCCGGCGGTGGCGAGGGTGCCCTTGACCAGGCTGAGGGACTTCTCCTCCTGGGTCAGCGGGAACAGGTAGTACAGCTCGTAGGGGTCGCCGTTGGGGTCGTTGACCTGTTTGCCGATGACCAGTGCGGGCTGGGACTCCCTGTCGTCGCCGTAGATGATGCGGGTGTAGCTCTGGGCGGCGCCGGTGCTGGTGTTGATGCGGGTGCGCAGGGCTTCGGGAATGCTCTTGGTGGGCTTGACGTCGCCGGAGGCGCGCGGCCCGCGGCCGCCGCCGCTGTCGTCGCCGGGGGGCAGCGTCACGACGTCGAAGGCGCCCTGGCCGCCGCTGGAGAGCGAGGACACGAGTTCGCTCATCCACTGGATGACGTTCTGGGAGGACCGGCCGTCCACCGCGGTCCCGTCGCCCGCGGCCGCGCCGGCCGCCTCGTCGGCCTTCTGTTTGGCGACGGCGAATCCGCCGGTGGCCTGGCTCTGCGAGGCCTTGACCTTGGCGTCGAGCAGCCCGTTGCGCACCTGCCCGATGACGACGAAGCCCAGCAGCAGCACGACGCCCAGTGACATCAGCAGGGTGGTGACGACGACCCTGAGCTGGATGTTGCGCCGCCACAGCCGCATGACGGGCAGCAGCGGCCGGCGTATCCAGCGCAGCAGCAGCCTCAGGACGGGGCTGTTGTGGATCCCGCCGTGCAGCAGCCCGCCGTCGAAGAGGTGTCCGAGGCGGGAGCCCGCCCTCTTCCGGCCGACAGGCCGCCCCGTGCGGGCCCCGGACCGGCCGGGGGCCGAAGCGGCACTGTCTCCGGACATGTCAGCTCGGCCCTGCCTTGTATCCGACGCCACGGACGGTCACCACGATCTCCGGCCGTTCCGGGTCCTTCTCGACCTTGGAACGCAGCCGCTGCACATGCACGTTGACCAGACGGGTGTCGGCCGCGTGCCGGTAGCCCCACACCTGCTCCAGCAGCACCTCGCGCGTGAACACCTGCCACGGCTTGCGCGCCAGCGCGACCAGCAGGTCGAACTCGAGCGGCGTCAGCGCGATCGACTGCCCGTCCCGCTTCACGGAGTGTCCGGCCACGTCGATGACGAGGTCACCGATGGCGAGCTGCTCCGGGGCGGGCTCCTCCGACCTCCGCAGCCGCGCCCGGATCCGGGCGACGAGCTCCTTCGGCTTGAAGGGCTTCACGATGTAGTCGTCGGCGCCGGACTCCAGTCCGACGACGACGTCGACGGTGTCGCTCTTGGCCGTGAGCATCACGATCGGCACCCCGGATTCCGCCCTGATCAGGCGGCACACCTCGATGCCGTCCCGGCCGGGCAGCATCAGGTCCAGCAGCACCAGGTCGGGTTTGGCCTCACGGAAAGCGGCCAGCGCCTTGTCGCCGTCGGCTACGAAAGACGGCTCAAAACCTTCACCACGCAGCACGATACCGAGCATCTCGGCCAGTGCGGAGTCGTCGTCGACGACAAGGACTCGTCCCTTCATAAACGACATCATCCCATTCTCATAACAGTGACAGTGGCGCTGGTGAGCAGGGTCACTGGCCCGTGACGATAGTCGTAGGGAACCGTCACTGTCTGCCCCCGCCCGTCGCCGCCGTGCCCGTGACGGCACAGCGGCCGGAAAACCTGGGGGCGCGGACGAGGTACGACCGCTTTCGGCCCCGCCGTCAGCCGGTCGTCGCCCGGCTCGACCGGGCACACAGCTCGGCCAGCCCCTCCGCCGTCACCGGCGAGATGACGCCTTCCTCCGTGACGATCGCCGTCACCAGCTCGGGCGGTGTCACGTCGAACGCCGGGTTGTACGCCTGGGTCCCCAGGGGCGCGACCGGACTCCCGCCCCCCGGCCCCGACACCGGCACCTGCGGCGCGGTCACCTCCGTCACCTCGAATCCGGGACGCTGCTCCACCTCGATCGACGCACCGTCGGGCGTGTCCAGGTCCACCGTCGTCACCGGCGCCACCACGACGAACGGCACGTGGTGGTACCGGGCGAGCACCGCGAGCGGATAGCTGCCCACCTTGTTCGCCACCGAGCCGTCGGCCGCGACGCGGTCCGCCCCGATCAGCACCGCGTCCACCTCTCCGGCCGCGAACAGGGAACCCGCCGCGTTGTCCGTGAGCAGGGTGTACGCCATGCCGTTGCGGGCCGCCTCGTACGCCGTCAGACGGGCGCCCTGCAGCAGGGGACGGGTCTCGTCCACCCACAGCCGTCGCAGCCGGCCGGTGCGGTGCGCCCCGAGCGCCACCGCGAACGCCGTCCCCTCGCCACCCGACACCAGCGAGCCGGTGTTGCAGTGCGTGAGGATCCGGTGCCCGCCACCGGGCAGCAGTTCGTCGAGGAGCGCCAGCCCGTGCTCCGCCATCCGCCTACTCGCCTCGGCGTCCTCCCGGTGCAGCTGTCGCGCGGCGGCCAGCGCGGCCCGGGCGGCCTGCTCGGCGTCACCGCCCCTGGCGAGCTCCGCCCGGTAGGCGGAGCGGGCCCGGCGCACGCCGACGGACAGGTTCACCGCGGTGGGCCGGGCGCCCTCGAGCGCGACCGCGGCCTCGTCCACGTCGAAGCCGCGCGCGGCGGCGAGCGCGACGCCGTACGCCCCGGCGATGCCGAGCAGCGGCGCCCCCCGCACGGCGAGCGAACGGATCGCCTCCACCAGCGCGGACGCGTCCGTACAGACCAGTTCGACCTCCTCGGCCGGCAGCCTCGTCTGGTCCAGGAGCAGCAGTACGGGACCTTCGGGTGGCTCCTCCCAACGGATCGCCGGTATGTCGGTGGGCCGCTTGTCCTCGCCGGGTTGCGCGTACTGATCAGCCATGCGGTCAGTCTGCCCGTTATCCGGCGGACAATTGAAGGTGTGCAGCCCCGACCGCGGCCGGTCCGTCGATGACCACCCCATGGCACGATGGCTCCCAACCTGCCGCCGCGACCGCGGACGGGCACCGTGAAGGAGCGACGATGAAAGACACTCCGGGCTGGGCCTCGCCCGGATCCACCCCCTCCGACGGACAGGAGCCCGGGGCGTCCCACCCTGCCGAGCCCGGCGGCACCCGACCCGAGGACCAGCCGGCCGCGAACCCTGAGCGCCCCGGCACGAAGTGGTCGCAGGAGCAGCCGCCCCCGGCCCAGTGGTCCGCCCCCACAGGAGCCCAGAACCCCGCGCAGCCGCCACCTCCTCCGCCCGGCCCGGGCTGGGGCCCCCGCCCGCCGGGCGGACACGGCGGCCCGGCAGGCCCCGGTGGATACGGGGGCTACGGCGGCTACGGCGCTCCCGGAGGCTGGGGCGGCCCCCCGCCCGCGGCCAAGCCCGGCGTGATCCCGCTCCGCCCGCTCGGTGTGGGCGAGATCCTGGACGGCGCTGTCTCCACCATGCGCACCCACTGGCGCACGGTCCTCGGCATCTCGCTGACGGTCGCCGTCTTCGTCGAGGTCATCGTCGTCCTGCTCCAGGGTCTGGTCCTGAAGGAGGCCACGAGCACGGCCGCTCTCACCGACCCGAGCGCCACCCTCGACGAGCAGACCCGCGCCATGGGCGACGTCATGCTGAGCTCCGGTGTCGTCGCCCTGATCGCCATGATCGGCACGATCCTGGCCACCGCTCTCCTGACGACCGTCACCAGTCGCGCCGTGCTCGGCAAGCCGGTCACCACCGGTGAGGCCTGGCGTGACGCCCGCCCCCAGGTGCTGAGGCTGTTCGGCCTGATCTTCCTGCTGCTTCTGATCATGGTCGGCGTCCTCGCCGTGGGCATCCTGCCCGGCCTGCTGGTGGACGGCGCCGCAGGCGACGGACTGTCGGCCCTGGGAATCATCGCCGCGTCCGTCGTCGTGGTGTGGCTGCTGGTCCGCTTCTGCCTCGCCTATCCCGCCCTGATGCTGGAGAAGCAAGGCATCAGGAAGTCCCTGAGCCGCTCCGTGAAGCTCGTGCGCGGCTCCTGGTGGCGGATCTTCGGCATCCAGCTGCTCTCCCTGCTCATCGCGAACATCGTCGCGATGATCGTCGCCGTCCCCTTCGCCCTCCTGGGTGCGGCCCTGAGCGAGGGCGGTCTCGGCGCCTTCGCCGACGGCAGCAGCGAACTCGGGTGGACGTACCTCATCGTCAGCGGTGTCGGCTCCGTGATCGGCTCCCTGATCACCTTCCCGATCACGGCGGGCGTCAGCGTCCTCCTGTACATCGACATGCGCATCCGCCGCGAGGCCCTCGACCTGGACCTGGCCCGCGCCGCCGGCGTCCAGGGCTACGGGTCCCCCTCCCCCGGCGCCACCCCTGCGGGCTGATGCGGTGAGCCCGGCGGGCGCAGTTCTCACAGCGGCACCGGTCCTGCCGGGCGGCGGCGCACCCGCGTCCACACCGCCCGGCACGGACGCCTGGGCCCCGGCGGCCCTGTCACGCGCCGCCGACGGCGCGGCACACGGCCTGCTGCGGCTCGGCGACGCCACCGCCCTGTCATGGGTGCGCTCCGACGACGAGCCCCCGCTGACGATCCCGCGTGACCCCGCACGGGAAGCAGCCCGGCGCGAACTGTCCGAACGGCAATACCACGAGAACGACCCCAGCCTGTTCGAGCGCGCCCTGAGCACTCTCTGGGACTGGATCGACAAGCTGTTCGGCGCCGCCTCCACCGCCGCCCCGGGCGGCACACTCGGCCTGATCGTCATCGTCCTCGCCGTCGTCGCCGCCCTGGCCGCCGTGTGGTGGCGCCTCGGCACCCCGCGCCGCCGACCCGTCTCCTCCGCCACTCTCTTCGACGACCGTCCCCGCAGCGCCGCCGACCACCGCGCCGCCGCGGAGGCCCACGCCGTCCAGGGCCACTGGAACCGGGCCGTCCAGGAACGCATGCGTGCCATCGTCCGCTCCCTGGAGGAGCGCGCCCTCCTCGACATCCGCCCCGGCCGCACCGCCGACGAAGCCGCCGCGGAGGCAGGTCGCACCCTGCCGTCCCACGCCGACCGGCTGCGCGCGGCCGCCCGCGACTTCGACGACGTCACATACGGCGGCCGCACGGTGACCGAGGAGACGTACCACCGCATCGCCGGCCTCGACCGCGCCCTGGACAGCACCAAACCCCAGCTCGCCCACAGCAGCGCCCGCACTGCGGACCACCACACCCGCCAGGGAGCCGCCGAATGACGACCGAGGCCCCGCTCTCGTCCACCTCGGCCTCGCCCACGGCCCGCCACCTGTGGACCCGCACGCGAGGGATCGCACTCGCCTTCGCGTTCCTCCTGGCCGGGGCCGTCGCCCTCGCCGTGCTCCGCTCCGACGCCCGACACGGCGTCCTCGACCCGCGCTCCGCCGATCCTTCCGGCAGCCGCGCCGTCGCCGAACTCCTCTCCGACCGCGGCGTCACCACCCGCGTCGTCACCACCCTGGCCGAGGCCCGCGCCGCGACCACCCCCGAGACCACCCTCCTGGTCGCCGGCCCCGACCTTCTGACGGAACGCCAACAACGACAGCTGCACACGGCCATGGCGGACTCCGACGGCCGCACCGTCCTCGTCGCCCCCGGCAGCTGGTCCGTCGAAACGCTCGCCCCCGGCGTCACCGCGGACCCCGCCACCAGCCGGGCCGCCACGCTCTCCCCCCGCTGCACCCTGCCCGCAGCCCGCAGCGCCGGCCCCGCCGAAACGGGCGGCATCCGCTACACCACCACCCACCTCGAAGCCGACGAGTGCTACCCCAGCAACCGCCTCGCCACCCTCCTGCGCATCCCCACCACCTCCGGCAACGGCGACACGGTCATCCTCGGCGCCCCCGACATCCTCCACAACGACCGCCTCGACGAGCAGGGCAACGCCTCGCTCGCCCTCCAACTCCTCGGCTCCCGCCCCCATCTGGTCTGGTACCTCCCCACACTCTCCGACACCACCGCCACCGACCCGGACGACGAGAAGAGCTTCTTCGAACTGCTCCCCTCCGGCTGGCTCTGGGGCACCCTGCAGCTCTTCGTCGCGGCAGCCCTCGCCGCCCTCTGGCGGGCACGCCGGCTCGGCCCCCTGGTGCCCGAAAAACTCCCCGTGGCGATCCGCGCCTCCGAAACCGTCGAAGGCCGCGCCCGCCTCTACCGCAAATCCAACGCCCGCGACCGCGCGGCCGCCGCTCTTCGCTCCACCACCCGCACCCGCCTCGCCCCCCTCGTAGGCGTCCCCGTCACCCAGGCGCACACGCCCGAGGCCCTCATCCCCGCCCTGTCCGCCCACCTGAACGGCGACGGACAGTTGCTGCACCCCCTCCTCTTCGGCCCGCCACCCGGCGACGACAGGACCCTGATCGCCCTCGCCGACCAACTCGACGCCCTCGAAAGAGAGGTACGCCGTCCATGATGGACCCGACCACTGACAACGCCGGGATCACCGGGGACCCGGGCAGCGCCCGCGCCTCCCTGGAAGCCCTGCGCGCCGAGATCGCCAAGGCCGTGGTCGGCCAGGACCCCGCCGTGACCGGTCTCGTCGTCGCCCTCCTCTGCCGCGGACACGTTCTCCTCGAAGGAGTGCCGGGCGTCGCCAAAACACTGCTCGTCCGCGCCCTCGCCGCCGCCCTCGAACTCGACACGAAACGCGTCCAGTTCACCCCCGACCTCATGCCCAGCGACGTCACCGGCTCCCTCGTCTACGACACCCGCACCGCCGAGTTCTCCTTCCAGCCCGGCCCGGTCTTCACCAACCTCCTCCTCGCCGACGAGATCAACCGCACCCCGCCGAAGACCCAGTCCTCCCTCCTCGAAGCCATGGAGGAACGCCAGGTCACCGTCGACGGCACCCCGCGCCCCCTCCCTGACCCCTTCCTGGTCGCCGCGACCCAGAACCCGGTCGAATACGAGGGCACCTATCCCCTCCCCGAAGCCCAGCTGGACCGTTTCCTCCTGAAACTCACCGTCCCGCTGCCCTCCCGCCAGGACGAGATCGACGTCCTCACCCGCCACGCCGAGGGCTTCAACCCCCGCGACCTGCGCGCCGCCGGCGTACGCCCCGTGGCAGGATCCGCCGACCTCGAAGCCGCCCGCGCCGCGGTCGCCAAGACGACGATCTCCCCCGAGATCACCGCCTACGTCGTCGACATCTGCCGCGCCACCCGCGAATCGCCCTCCCTCACCCTCGGGGTCTCCCCGCGAGGCGCGACAGCCCTCCTGGCCACCTCACGCGCCTGGGCCTGGCTGACCGGCCGCGACTACGTGATCCCCGACGACGTCAAAGCCCTCGCCCTGCCCACCCTCCGCCACCGCGTCCAACTCCGCCCGGAGGCCGAAATGGAAGGCGTCACCGCCGACTCCGTCATCAACGCGATCCTCACCCACGTCCCCGTCCCCCGCTGATGGCTCTCACCGGACGCGCCGCCCTCCTCGCGGCCCTCGGCTCCCTCCCCGTCGGTATCTGGGACCCCAGCTGGACCGGCATCCTCGCCGTCAACGCACCCCTGGCCGCCGCCTGCGCCTGCGACTTCGCCCTGTCAGCCCCCGTACGCCGCTTGCGCCTCACCCGCTCCGGCGACACCTCCGTACGCCTCGGCGACAACGCGAACGTCACCCTCACGATCACCAACCCGTCCCGCCGCCGCCTCCGCGCACGCCTGCGCGACGCCTGGCCCCCCAGCAGCTGGCAGCCCGGCACAGAGATCCCCGCCTCCCGCCACCAGCTCACGGTCCCCGCCGGCGAACGCCGCCGCCTCACCACCCACCTCCACCCCACCCGCCGCGGCGACCGCCAAGCCGACCGCGTCACCATCCGCTCCTACGGCCCTCTCGGCCTCTTCTCCCGCCAGGGCACCCACAAAGTCCCGTGGACCGTACGCGTCCTCCCCCCTTTCACCAGCCGCAAGCACCTCCCCTCAAAGCTCGCCCGTCTCCGCGAACTCGACGGCCGCACCAGCGCCCTGACCAGAGGCGAAGGCACAGAGTTCGACAGCCTGCGCGAATACGTCCCCGGCGACGACACCCGCTCCATCGACTGGCGCGCCACAGCCCGCCAGTCAACGGTCGCCGTCCGCACCTGGCGCCCCGAACGCGACCGCCACATCCTCCTCGTCCTCGACACCGGCCGTACCTCAGCAGGCCGCGTCGGAGACGCCCCCCGACTCGACGCCTCCATGGACGCCGCCCTGCTCCTGGCCGCCCTGGCCTCCCGCGCCGGCGACCGAGTCGACCTCCTGGCCTACGACCGACGCGTACGCGCCCTGGTCCAGGGCCGTACCGCCCGTGACGTGCTCCCGTCCCTCGTCACCGCGATGGCCGGCCTCGAACCGGAACTGGTCGAAACCGACGCCCACGGCCTCACCGCCACAGCCCTCCGTACGACCCCGCGCCGCTCGCTGATCATCCTTCTGACCGCCCTTGACGCCGCCCCCGTCGAAGAGGGCCTGCTGCCGGTCCTGCCACAACTCACCCAACGCCACACAGTCCTGGTCGCCTCGGTGGCCGACCCGCACATCGCCCGCATGGCGGCCTCCCGCGGCACCATCGATGCCGTCTACGAGGCCTCAGCAGCGGCCCAGGCCCAGACGGAACGCCAACGCACCGCCGAGCAACTCCGCCGCCACGGGGTCACGGTCGTCGACGCCACACCGGACGAGCTCGCGCCGGCCCTGGCCGATGCCTACCTGGCACTGAAAGCGGCAGGACGCTTGTAAGACCAGAACGGGCTCTCCTGCGAGAGCACGCAGAAAACCGCCCAGTCCGCAACATGCCATAAACGCAGAAAACCCCCGCATCAACGATGCGGGGGTTTTCCCAAAAATTGTTCGGCGGCGTCCTACTCTCCCACAGGGTCCCCCCTGCAGTACCATCGGCGCTGTAAGGCTTAGCTTCCGGGTTCGGAATGTAACCGGGCGTTTCCCTCACGCTATAACCACCGAAACACTATGAAACTGTGAACGCCGCGCCACGCCGTGACCATGGCATGGGGCTGTTCGTGGTTTCAGAACCAACACAGTGGACGCGAGCAACTGAGGACAAGCCCTCGGCCTATTAGTACCGGTCACCTCCACACGTTACCGTGCTTCCAGATCCGGCCTATCAAC